>JAGWOZ010000007.1 GCA_028870715.1 Betaproteobacteria bacterium
TAAAGCGGTGCTTGTGGTTTGGTCGTGCCGGTGCCGCTTGCCCCGAGCCGCTGCGCCCCCTGTTTCAAAGCACGGTCAACAAAAGCCTGGTAAAAGTCGGGCTCTCCCGCTCCCACCAGCCGATCCGCTACCTCCTGACCATCGGGGCCGAAGAACAGCACGGTAGGAGCCAGACTCACCTTGTAATGCTGTGCCAGTGCCTGGCCAGTGGTCGCCTTGCCGCGGAAATCGAGCAAACGGTAGTCCGGCTCCATCTCAACTTGCAACACGACATACCCATCCTTTGCCAACCATTGGTAGGTGCTTTTGCGCAGACGCTCACAGTAAGTGCACCCCGGCAAACTGAACATGACGACCAGAGGCTGGTGCTGCGCCGCGGTGCGGGCGACGCTTGCCTGCAAATTGCGTGCAGGGGCCAGGGGCGTGTCGCCTCGTGACACCCCGGCCATCGAGAGCGACAGGCCGATTGTGGCCACCGTACCAAACAGCAAAGCGCGCAGGCGCCCGCGCAAGACGGCAGCCGTGGAACGTGGTGCAAAACAGTTGAAATATGAGTGCAGCATGGCAATGCCTCCGGCCGTGTGGATGCACGCATACACGGATAATGCTTCTATGCTAAATCCCTTTCGACACCCCGCGCGACTTTGTGGCTGGCACAACCTTGTCGCGCTCCTGATCGCCGCAAGCAGCCTGGCCGCTTGTTCGCCAGCCCTCAATTGGCGCGACATTCGGCCCAAGGACATCGACATTTTGCTCACGTTCCCTTGCAAGCCGCAACAGATCGCCCAGAGTGTGCAACTGGCCGGCAAAATCGTCCGGATGAGCATGACGGGTTGTGCCACGGATGGCATGACCTTTGCCCTGGCGCATGCGGACATGGGCGATCGCACGCTGGTTGGCCCTGCCATGACAGCGCTGCACACGGCTGCGCTGCAAAACGTCGCGGGTCACGTGATGCACAGCCAACCCGCCGGGGTGGCGCACGCCGCGCACGACCTGCCCGACGCCCTGGACCTGGAGATCGCCGGTACATCGCCCAGCGGCAAGCCCTTGCGCGAACGCGTGGTGCTTTTTGCGCAGGGCACCCAAGTGTTCCAGATCACGACCTTCGCGCAGACCTCGCACTATCGTGCCGACGCGGCGCAGACCTTTTCCAGCTCAGTGCGGCTGCCCGCTCCAGGCTGACGCCCCTCAGTCCAAGCGGATGTTGCAATGCAGCTAAACTGCCGCAACAAGCAAACAGGAGTTGCCCTGCATGCCCGGGATTCTCATCATCGCCCACACCCCGCTCGCCAGCGCCCTGCGTGACTGCGCGGCGCACGTGTACGCAAGCTGCCCGATTGGCCTGGAGGCGATCGACGTTCCCGCCGACGCGTCACCTGAAGCCATGCTCGGGCAAGCCAAGCTGGCGCTTGAACGTGTCGCCAGCGATGGCGCAGCGCTGGTGCTCGTGGATGCGGCCGGCGCAACTCCCTGCAACCTTGCCCAACGCCTTGCCGCAGCGCCCGGCATGTCTGCCGTGCGGGTGGTATCTGGCGTGAACCTGCCCATGCTGCTGCGCACCGTGTGCTACCAAAAGGAGCCACTGGACGCGCTCGTCACGCGCGCACTGGATGGCGGCCAACGCGCCATCGCGGAGTTGCACCTCGACGAGGTGTCCGAGGTCCCCAGATGTTGAAGCGCGACTTGATCATCGCCAATAAGCTGGGGCTGCATGCCCGGGCATCGGCCAAGCTCACCAAGCTCGCCTCGGAGTTCGCCAGTGACGTTTGGCTGAGCAAGGGGTCGCGACGCGTCAACGCCAAAAGCATCATGGGCGTGATGATGCTCGCAGCAGGCCAGGGGTCAAAAATCGCGGTTGAAGCCGATGGGGACGACGCACAGCAGGCGCTGGACCAAATCGCACTTTTGGTCGACGACAAGTTTGGCGAGGGCGAATAGCCGCTGGCCACAGGGCACTGATGGCGGTTGCGAGGTGCTCGAAACCGGCCGCAGGCGCCACTGCAACATTTCCACACACGCGTGGCAAACACCTGCAAAACTCGGCGCGCATGATGCGGTGCATTGTCCCTTCGAGGGACGCACCTGGAAAGTTGATCATGTCCCACAACGCTCTGACCGTCACACTGCGCAAATACGCCGCCCCCTGGAGAATTGTGGGTGCCTTCGCGCTTGGCCTGTGCCTGCAGGAAGGCAATGCAATGGCGCAGAATGCCCCATCACGGCCTGACGTGGCGGCCGTGAGCCCCGCCGCCCCCTCGACAAGCGCAGGCGTGCAAAACCGCGCGAGGTGCCACTGGAGAGGACACGGCGCTGCTCGCCGCATGCGGACTCTGCTGGACCGCGTGCATGCCACACCGGAACAACGCGAGCGCATCCGCGAGCTGCGGACCACCACGATAAAAAACAATCGATCGCTGATGCAGCAGATGCGCGCGCTCAGGGGCGACCGCATGCGGCTTCTGGCCGCCTCCACGATCGACCGCGGCGCGCTGGAAACGTTGCGCAGCAAGCAAATGCGGCTGTCCGACGAATTGTCCAAGAACATGAGCCAGATGCAGTACGAGATTGCCGAGGTTCTCACCCCGGCACAGCGTCAGGAGATCTATCGGCTGCTCGAAGAGCGCCAGCAACATTGCACAAGGCATGGTGGCTATGGTCCGACGGGCCCTGGCGCCGGGTACCGGCAATAATCTCACCCAGGTGCGCTCTGCGCCAACGATGGCACGCCAATGAACCCCCGCGTTCTGCTGATTGAAGACGATACCCGGCTCGGCCAGATGGTGGACGACTACCTCAGCGGCGCGGGCTGGCAGGTCCAGCGCGCTGCGACCTTGGCCCAGGCGCGTGCCGCGCTGCACTTGGGCGACGCGGTGGGTCACGGCCCTGGCTTCGACGCCATCGTGCTCGATCTCATGCTTCCCGATGGCGATGGGCTGGACTTCTGTCGGGACCTGCGTGCCGCCGGGAGCGATCTGCCCGTGCTCATGCTCACGGCGCGCGGAGATCCGCTCGACCGTGTGATTGGCCTGGAGCTCGGCGCTGACGACTACCTGCCCAAGCCGTTTGAGCCGCGCGAGTTGAAGGCCCGACTTCGCGCCATTGTGCGACGTCGTCAAGGTGCAGTGGAAACCTCGCAAGTCTTGAGATTTGGCAAACTGGAGGTCGATCCAGCGGCGCGCCAGGTTCGCATTGACGGCGAAGTGCGGCCGCTCACCGGCTATCAGTTTGACCTGCTGCTTGCGCTGGCGCGCCATCCCGGACGCGTACTCTCGCGTGACTTCCTTCTCGACGCCGTGAAGACGAGTGATGCGCAGGATGTCTACGACCGATCCATCGATGTGCACATCAGCCGCATTCGCGCAGCGCTCGAAGATGATCCGCGGCACCCGCGCCGCATCCTCACCCTGCGCGGTGCCGGTTACGTGTTCGCGCGCAGCCAGGACGTGGCGTAACGCTGCGCATGAGATGGATAGCCAGGCCTCAACCCCCTCGACCAGCAATGCCAGGTCGGGCCTGACGCAGCAAGAGCGAAGCCAGGCGGCGGGCGCGCCGGCTGGCTTCGCCGTGCGCATGCCGCTTTGGGCGCGCATCGGTCTGGCTCTCGCGCTGGCGCTTCTGGTGCAGGCTTTGGTGTCGGCCATGGTGATGCACTGGCTGTTCTTTTCCGATCCCCAGGAGGTGGCGCTACGGCATGAAATGTTTCGCGCTTTCATGCATGTCTATGGCATCCAGCCCTCGCCTTGGCGGCGACTGCTGCTGTCACCCCTGACCACGACCGTGCTCACGGCTGTCGTCGTCGGCGCCGTCACCTTTCCTCTGATGCGTCACCTCACGCGCAGGCTGCAACGCCTGCAACGCGGTGTGCAAGCGCTGGGAAACCTCGACCTGGGCGCGCGCGTCCCTGTTGAAGGGCGTGATGAGGTTGCAGCACTGGCGGTGGCGTTCAACCAAGCTGCCGGGCGCATCGAGACACTGGTGAACAGTCACAAATCGCTGCTTGCCTACACGTCGCATGAACTGCGTACACCGCTTGCGCGCTTGAGCATGGCGCTGGAAACCCTGGGACAGCCCGCGCCACACGACACGGCGCGTGAGGCCGCCTTCGATGAGGCCCGTCGCGATCTTGCCGAACTGGATGAACTTATCGGCACCATCCTCCTGTTCAGCCGGCTCGATGCCGCAGGCACACGCGCGCTTGACGTGCGGGAGGTGGACGTGCTGGCTGTGGCAGCCGAGGAAGCGGCGCGGGAGAATATCGAGGTGCAGGGCGACTGGGTGCGGATTCAGGGCGATGAACGCCTTCTGCGCCACGCGATCCGCAACCTGCTGGATAACGCCCGCAAGCACGCGCCTGGGCACCTGGCCGAATTGACCGTGCAGCTCACGGCGCGTGGCGCGCGCGTGACTGTCTGTGACCGAGGTCCGGGTGTGCCGCTGGCCGAGGTCGAACGCATATTCGAGCCGTTCATTCGCCTCCACGGCCGGGGGGACGGCAGCGGCCTGGGTCTACCCCTTGTGCGACGCATTGCGCGGCTGCATGGTGGCGATGCGTACTATGAACCAAATCCCAAAGGCGGCGCCTGCTTCGTGCTCGACGTGGCCAGCTTGGACCCTGCCCTGCGCCCCTAGAATCGTGCCGGCCTAACCACGCCGTACCGCACGGCATCTACCATTGCGCCATGGCACTGCAAATCTTCGGTATTCCGGTTTCTCGGGGCATCGCCGTCGGGCGCGCGGTGCTGATGTCCTCCGCGCGCCTGGACGTCGCACATTATTTTGTCGACCCCGGCCACGAAGAGCAGGAAGTCAACCGCTTGCGTGCAGCGCGCCAGGCCATACGCGCTGAACTGGACGCGCTGCAACTGGAGTTGCCGAGTGACGCCCCGCCCGAACTCAGCGCCTTCATCGACGTGCACAAGATGCTGCTCGACGATCCGCAGATTGGCCGCGAAACGGCCACTTGGATCCGCAAGCGGCGTTACAACGCCGAGTGGGCGCTAACTGCCCAACTGGAAGTGATTGGACGCAGCTTCGACGAGATGGACGACGCGTACCTGCGCGAGCGCAAGGCCGACGTGGAGCAAGTCGTCGAGCGTTTGCTTCGTGCGCTGCGCGGCACCGGCGGCATGGCCCGCGGCACGGCCGGAGACGAAGACCTGGTGCTGGTGGCCCACGATATCGCCCCGGCCGACATGATGCAGTTCAAGCAGGGCGTATTCCGCGGGTTCGTCACCGATGTGGGCGGCAAGACCTCGCACACCGCCATCGTCGCGCGCAGCCTGGACATCCCGGCCGTGGTCGGCGCGCGTGAGGCCAGTCGCCTCATTCGTCAGGACGACTGGATCATCATCGATGGCGACAGCGGCCTGCTCATCGTCGACCCCTCGCCCATCATTCTCGAGGACTACCGCGTGCGCAAGCAGGAGTCCGAACTCGGCCGCCAGCGCCTCACGCGTCTGAAAAACACGCCGGCCCGCACGCTGGACGGACAGATGGTGGAACTGCTCGCAAACATCGAGCTGCCCGATGATTGTGAAACAGCGCTCGCGGCAGGCGCTGCTGGAATTGGCCTATTCCGGACCGAGTATCTGTTCATGAATCGCGCCCACGACCTGCCCGGCGAGGAGGAACAGTATGAAGCGTACCGCCGCGTGGTGCAGGGCATGAACGGGCGTCCAGTCACCATACGCACGATCGATATCGGCGCTGACAAACCCCTTGATGCGGAGGCAAACTACCGGGACGGCGAGTTCACCCACCTCAACCCCGCACTGGGCTTGCGCGCGATTCGCTACAGCCTGTCAGACCCGGCCATGTTTCGGGTGCAGTTGCGTGCGCTGTTGCGTGCCGCAACCCATGGTCCGCTGCGCATTCTCATCCCCATGCTGGCGCACGCCACCGAGGTTCACCAGACCTTCATTCAGCTCGACATGGCCCGCGCCGAGCTGGCAGCATCGAATCGGCCGCATGGTGCCCCCGAGACTGGCGCCATGATCGAAGTACCTGGCGCGGTGCTCATGTTGCCCCTGTTCCTCAAACACTTCGACTTCATCTCGGTCGGCACGAACGACTTGGTGCAGTACACGCTGGCCATCGACCGTGCCGATGAGAGCGTCGCCGGCCTGTACGATCCGCTGCATCCGGCCGTGCTGCAACTGTTGGCTCAGACCATTGCCCAAGCACACGCGGCTGAGAGCTGGAAGGGACGCGCCGTCCACGTCAGCGTATGCGGCGAAATGGCGGGCGACCCGACCCTCACCCGCTTGTTGCTGGGACTGGGCCTGCGGAGTTTTTCCATGCATCCGGCACAACTGCTGAGCGTCAAGCAGGAGGTGCTGCGCGCCGATTGCGCCAGGCTCGCACCTTTGGCACGAGCCGTATTGGCCGAATACGAGCCCGAGGGCCAGCAGCGTGCACTGGCCGCGCTCATGAACTGAGGGCGGCAGCGCCGACCACGCCGCGCGCGGCACTTCACCTTTTCCGCCATGACCCAATCCTCTTCAGCATCGCCGCATCAAGGGCAGGCGCTTCAACGGCTTTCCCGGCGCCGATTTTTGCGCTGTGGCCTGTGCGGCTTTTCCTTGTTCCTGGGCGTTCAAGCGGACACGCGCGCAGCCGAAGATGAACCGATCGCAAGCCTGCCGGCGCTGGGCGATGCGGCGCAAGGCGTGCTGTCGCCCGCCGTGGAAACCCGGCTTGGCCAGCGCATCATGTCCGAGATGCGCCAGCAACCTCAATACCTTCACGACGTCCTATTGCGTGACTACCTCCAGGGTATCGTCGAACGGCTCACCCCGGCCGCCGACGCGGCCGCAGAACCAGATGCCCCGCACCACTTCGGCGTGTTCCTGCTGCGTGACCCCACCTTCAACGCCTTCGCCCTTCCCGGGGGCGAAATCGGCGTTCATACCGGACTGGTGGTGGACGCGCAAGCCGAGGCGCAGCTGGCCGCGGTCTTCGCGCACGAGCTCTCGCACGTCACCCAGCGCCATATCGCGCAGCGACTGGCGCAGGCGGGCACCGGCAATCTTTTGTCCATCGGCTCGCTGGTGCTCGCCATTCTGGCCGGCGCCGCCGGCAGCGGACAGGCCGCCGAAGGGCTCGCACTCGGTGGACAGGCGGCCGCAGTGGACCGCGCGTTGCGCTTTTCGCGCAACAACGAACGCGATGCCGATCGCGTCGGCACCGGGATACTGCGTGCTGCCGGCTATCCTCCCCAGGCAATGGCCAGCATGCTCGAGCGGTTGCAGAGCTTGTCGCGGCTGGATAACGCCAGCGTCTTCGCATTCCTCCAAGACCACCCACTGACAAGTGAACGCATCGCCGACGCGCAGGCACGTGGTGGCAACCAGCCCCTCCCCCCGGACCGCAGCCTGCCGTTTTGGTTGATGAATGCCCGAGCGCGCGTGCTGACTTACCAGCGCACGGACGACCTGCGTCGCCTCGCCGAGCAACTGGCGCAGCCGTCGCCCGACCGCCCCCAGGACTTCCCAGCTCAGCAGGTCGCTTGGGCCTATGGCCAAGCGCTGGCATGGCTCGACATCAAGCGGCTACGTGCAGCGGACGCGGCCCTCGAAGAGGCCACACGCCTGTCCGCGAGCTTCAGCGCCCACGATCGCCTGCCGCTTGATTTGGCCCAAGGTGAGATGTTGCTCGCTCGCTCGCAGCCGCAGGCCGCAGTGGATCTCGCGCGCCGCTTGCGTACCGTGGATGCAACCTCGCGCGCCGTCCTCCACCTGCAGGCACGCGCGCTACTAGCCTTGCCCGACAAGCATGCAGCACGCGATTTCCTGCGTGAACAGACCGTGCTGCACCCGCGCGACGCGCGGATGTGGACCTGGCTTGCCCAGGCCTACGCGGCCACGGGAGAATTTGCAGCCCAGCACCGGGCCACCGCGGAGGCATATGCCCTGCAGGGCAATCTTGAAGGCGCGGTGCTTCAACTCAAGATCGCCCAGAAGACGCCGGGCGCCAACTACTTCGAGGCCTCCATCATCGACGCCCGCCTGGAGGCGCTGCAGCAGCAATTGAAGCAGGACAAAAAGCTTGACAAACTACTTCCGCAATGACGCGATCGCCTGACGCCCTGAACAGCAAGCCCGGTGCACGCCCTGCTCAACTCCTGCTGCTGTTCGCGCTTGCCCTTCCCTTTGTCTGGCCCTTCGACCCCGGCCCCACCGCCAAAGCCGGCAGCATGCTGCTGGCCGCTGGGTTATGGAGCCTGGTCATCCTTGCCATGGCCGCAACAGGCTATGTCCCGCGCCTGGGCGCCGCAGTGTGGGGATTCGTCGCGCTGGGGGCGGTACTCGCCGCGCAAGCGCTGGGCGGCTACCTCGCCTACCCGGGGCAGGGCTGGCTGTCCGTGTTCCTCTTATTCGGCGCAGCGCTGGTGGCCGGATTGGGCTTGGCTTTGTCGCGCGAGCCTTCCTGGTTGCGCATTGCCTCAGCTGCCTTGCTTGCACAGGGGTTGGCCCAAGTGGCGATCGGGCTGGTGCAATTCTGCTTATGGCAGGTGCCTGCGCTCGGCCAATGGTTTAACGAACATGCCCCTTGGTTCTTCCAGCTGATCAGTTTCCCCGGCAGTGGCCGGATTTATGGCAACCTGCGCCAACCCAATCATTACGCCACAGCCGTTGCGCTGGGCTACGCGGGGCTGGCGGGATTGGCCCCGCGGTTGCGTGTACGGCACATCTGGACGGCAAGCGTGCTTATGGCATGGGCACTCGTCGTCAGTGGCTCGCGCACGGGTACGGTGCATGTGGTCGCGGTCAGTTTGCTGGTTCTGTTGGCTGTTCCTCGCGCCTGGCGCAGCCCGCAGTGGCGGCCGCTGCTCGCCGCACCACTCCTGTACGCGGCCTGGTGGTTCGTCCTGCACGAAGCCGACCATCTGGGTCTGATCAGCTATCTGGACGCGGTGACCCGTCAGCTTGACCAACCCGTGAACGCGCGCTCCATCATCTGGCGCAATGCATGGCAGGTGTTTCAGATGCACCCGCTCACCGGCTGGGGCTGGGGTCAAATTGGCTGGGGCCTGGAACAAACCACATTGGCGGGCCATTTGCACCCGCTGCCGCTCGACAACATCGACAATGCGCACGACCTGATCCTGCAACTCCTGGCCGAGACCGGGATTGCGGGCACGCTGCCGGTGATGCTGATCGCTGCCGTGTGGGTTTGGAAGGTCGCGCAGCCCTGGCGCGCAGGCATGGCCGGCGCAGCACGCCGCATTGCCCTGCTGCCCGGTTTGATGGCCGCAACCTTCATCGCCATGCACAGTCTGGTCGAATACCCGCTTTGGTATGTTTACTTCCTGCTCACCTTCGCCTTCGTGATGGGGTGGGCCGAAGGCGCGGCGATGCCTGCGCATCTCACGCCATCGCCGCGCAGCCGCATTCCGCTGGGTGCGCGGCGCATGGCGGGTGTTGTTGCCGGTGGATTGGCTCTGCTCCTGGTCATCAAGGCCGCAGCGGACTACGCGCGCACGTCGGATGTGTACGGCGGCGACCCCCGAGCCAGTCTGCAGGCGCGCAAGACGGCGCTACGGGATGACTGGTTTTTCCTGCCGCTGGCGCAGTTTGCGCAGGCTGCTGCCGTGCTGCCTGCGCCGGATGCGAGCCGCAGCGAACTGCTGGCCGACTTGGCCCTTCTCGATCGCTCGTCTCACGCCTGGGGTGACCCGGGTCTGCTCACGCGCCGCATGATCGTGCTGCTGCGACTCGGCGAAACGGACAAGGCGCTGGCGCTCGCTCGCTATACAGCCCATGCCTTTTGGAGGTACGCACCCCAGACAGCCATCAACTTCGGCACACTTGCGGCCGCAAGCGGCATGCAGGGCGACCCAAGGGTGGCGCGAATCCAGGACATCTTGCGTCACGCGCCCGTTCTGAGACGCATCGTGGTGCCACGGCGGTAGCCGCGCAGCGCTTGCAGGGGTTTTTGCCGCGGCGCAAAATATCGCCAATTGAAGGGCTGTTGCACCCCGCCGGTCGCACGCGTATACAGCCTGGATTCGCGTGCGAACCCACCCCACCTCGGAGAGAGTCGTGTTGCCATCTCGCATCAGCCAGGTCCTGGCCAGCCCCGCTTTTCGCGAAGGCGCGCGCGATATGCGCGCGGTGGGCCTCGGGGTGAGCGCCTGGGGGCTGGTAACCGGTGTGGCGATGGTCAAATCGGGCCTGAGCGTTGGACTGGCGCTGATCATCAGCCTGACGGTGTTCGCTGGCAGCGCGCAACTCGCAGCGCTTCCCCTGATCGCAGCGGGGGCCCCATTGCTGCTGGTACTCGGCGCGGCATTTTGCGTGAACCTGCGCTTTGTTGTATTCAGTGCGCAAATGCGCCCTTACCTGGAGCGCCTCAGCCTGCGAAAACGGCTCGCCTATGGCTATTTGATTGGCGACGTCAACCTGGTCATGATGCTGCGCCGCCATCCCGTAGCGGACGGGAGCGCCACGCAGACGCAGTATTTTCTTGGTGGTGGGTTGACCAACTGGGCGTTTTGGCAGGTGCCGTCGATCATTGGCATTCTCCTCGCTGACCTGTTTCCGGATTCGTGGGGGGTAGGCTTTGCCGGAACGCTGGCGCTTTTGGCCATCGTGCTGGGGCTGATGGCCAACCGCGCGGTGGCCGGGATCATCATCATGGCTTCGGCACTGAGCACGGCGTTGTTCTGGCTGCCCCTCAAGCTCAACCTCGTGTTGGCCATCGCGCTGGCCCTGATGGTCGGCATGAGCTGGGACGCCTGGGCCCAGCGGCGCACAGGACTTGCGATCTAACAGCCTCTTCCATGAGTTTCCTCAACGACACCGCCCTCGTGGTGGGCCTTACCGCTGTGACCGTCATCTCGCGCGCGTTGTTTCTGATGCCGCACAAGCCATGGGACCTCCCCTCGCGCCTGCGCCTGGCGCTGCGGTACGCGCCCGCTGCAGCATTGGCGGCTGTGGTGGCGCCCGAATTGCTGCTACACACCAGTTTGGGGCCTTCCTGGGTGAAGCTGGGGGCAGCGGCCGTCGCCAGCGGCTACTTTCTGTGGCGCCGCGGCATTCTTGGCACAATCCTGAGCGGCATGCTGGCCTACTGGGTGTTGATGGGGCTTCAGGGCTGGCTGGGCTGAGTCGAGTGGGCTGAGCGGCTTGGGGCTGCGTCCTGATGCCGTCGCCAAAGCTGCAATTGGGCGAGTGCGCCACTGTGACGGATGGCCCCTGGTTGCTCTGCCGGCCTTCGTCAAGTCCGGATTGCTGTCGACCCGGCAATTAGAAAGTCTGGTTTCCATCATTCCTTGGCAACCCGCACGGGGGACAACAGTGATGCCCGCATCTGCGCATCGGCCAATCCCGTGCCCATCGCGAGCGTGGGCTTCGCGTGAGCATGGCGGCGCCACCAAGGCGATTTCGTGCAAGATGGGCGAGGGGTGCCGCAAACTGCTCGTGGCGTCACCCCGATCCGGTGCCGGGGTCTTGGCTCGCCCGCGTCAGAGTTGCGTGCGCGACATCAAAAATTGAGCGCAGAACGTCGGTCTTTTACACGAAACCGACGCGAAGTGGCCCTACACTGCAGAGCATTCATCCACGCCTCCTTCATTCCATGTCCCGCGCAACCAAAATCGTCGCCACCATTGGCCCGGCCAGTTCGTCTCCCGAAGTGCTCGAGCGCATCATCCGCGCCGGCGTGGACGTGGTGCGATTGAACTTCTCCCACGGAAAGGCTCAGGATCACATCGATCGCGCGGCGCTGGTTCGTGAGACGGCGACGCGGTGCGGAAAGGAAGTGGCGATCATGGCGGATCTGCAAGGACCGAAGATCCGGGTCGGCAAGTTTGAAAACGGCAAGGTGATGCTGGAAAACGGCCGGCGATTCACGCTTGATGCCGAGTGCGAACTGGGCAATCAGGACATCGCGGGCCTCGATTACAAGGATCTTCCTCGCGACGTGAAGCCGGGCGACCGCCTGCTCCTTAATGACGGGCTCATCGTGCTCGCGGTGGATGCGGTCGATGGCTCCAGGATCATCACCACGGTGGTCATCGGCGGAGAGCTGTCGAACAACAAAGGCATCAACAAGCAGGGCGGCGGGCTTTCTGCACCGGCGCTTACGGCAAAGGATATGGAAGACATCCGCACCGCGATGGCCTTCCGGGCTGATTACCTCGCCGTGTCGTTTCCCAAGAACGCCACCGACATGGAACTTGCCCGGCAACTCGCCAACGTCGCCGGGGATCCGCACGGCCATAGGCCCGGGCTAATCGCGAAGATCGAGCGCGCCGAGGCCATTCCGGCGCTGGCTGAGATCTTGCGCGCCTCCGACGGCATCATGGTCGCACGAGGTGACTTGGCCGTCGAAGTCGGCAATGCGGCGGTTCCGGCGCTACAAAAGCGGATGATCCGAATGGCCCGCGACATGGATCGAGTGGTGATCACCGCAACCCAGATGATGGAGTCGATGATCACCAACGCCGTGCCGACCCGCGCCGAGGTTTCGGATGTTGCCAATGCTGTTCTCGATGGCACTGACGCGGTCATGCTCTCGGCCGAAACCGCCGCGGGCAAGTATCCGGTAGAGACTGTGGAGGCCATGGCAAGCATCTGCCTTGAGGCAGAGCGGTTTGAAGAGATGAAGCTGGAGCATGACTTCATCGACAAGCAGTTCACGCGCATTGACCAGTCCATCGCCATGGCAGCGCTCTTCACTGCCCACCATTTGGGCTGCAAGGCCATCGTCGCTCTCACTGAATCCGGGTCAACCGCGCTCTGGATGAGCCGCCACCGGGTGCGCATGCCGATTTACGCGCTGTCCCCCAAGGAGGATTCGGTGCGCCGCATGGCCTTGTACCGCAATGTGCGGCCAGTGCTCATGCATTTCTCGAAAGATCGCGATGAAGCCCTGAAACAGGCGGAGACCCTCTTGGTGAGGAACCGCGCGCTGACCGGGGGAGACAGCTATGCGATCACTTGTGGAGAGCCCATCGGCACTGCCGGCGGCACCAACATGCTCAAAGTCATGCGCGTTGCGCGCTGATCGCCCGATGGTTCAGAGCCATCGCCGGGACGGCTCCGCCGGCGATGAGGTTCGGTGCCCTTTCAGGCTGGCAAAATCTGCAGCCGCGTGCCGCCTGCCAGTTCAATGACGTCGCCGGCTGCCAGTACCGCGGGAACAAGTCCAAGTGCGCCACCATTGATGCGCACGCGCTGCTCACCTTCGACTTGGGAGAGTTCGTAACCTCGCGGATTGCGCTGGATGGATACCACCATCACGCCATGCTGGCCGAATGTCGTTTGCGGTTTGCTGAGGGCCAACTCGGTACCCGCTGCAGGGCCGCTCACCACGCGAATCTTGAAGGTCGGTAGGCTCGGGTCGTTATATTGCGTGGCGCTGTAGCTGGAGGGCGCCGCGCCACGCGAGTTGCGAAAACCGGTACTGGCCCCACCGGAGTTGCTGAAGCCAGTCGGGCCAAATCGCGAATTGCCAAATCGCGAACCTGCGAAGGCCGACGCCTTGGAGTCCGACAGCAGGCGCAGCGTGTACTTGCCAATGTCGAGGGAATCCCCCTCATTAAAGGGCGCACGCTTGATCGGCTTGCCATTGATGTATGAACCGTTCGTGCTGCCGAGGTCCTGCACCACGTAGCCATCCCCCTCACGCAGCAGCACAGCATGCTCGCCGCTGACTGCCAGGTTGTCGATCACCACGTCGTTGTGCGGGCGACGCCCCAGCGTGATGCGGTCCTTATTGAGGACCACTTCCTTAAGCACCTTGTCGTCGAGAAAGATGACCAGCTTGGCCATGGCGATTCTGCCTTGTGGTTGGGGTTGGAAGAAAACGTCAGTGGGAAATTACGCCGGGCTACGCTTGTTGTGGCAATTATTCGTGGGAATGGTGATTCACCTGAACCATGATGACTGAAATATTATCGCGCCCACCGGCCAGATTGGCTTCCTGCACAAGCCGTCGAGCCGCGGCCTCTGCAGCCCCATCGTAGTCGTTGAGGATCGTCTGCATCGTGTTGTCGGACAGCATATCGCTCAAGCCGTCGGAGCAAAGCAGGATCTGGTCCCCGGGCAAAACCGGGTGCATGGTGATTTCGGGCTCCAGCGCAAGGTCGACACCCAGTGCGCGTGTCACCAGATTTTTCACCGCTTTACCACTGGGGTCACCCGCTCGGACAAGGCCCATGTCGATCTGCTCCTGCAGCAGCGAGTGATCCTTGGTGATTTGCGACAGGCGCTGCTGCCGCAAAAGATAAGCGCGCGAATCGCCTGCATGTCCCAGCACCACCACATTGCCCGTGAAGGCAGCCACCACGAGCGTCGTGCCCATGCCCGTATAGCGTGCATCCTGCTTGGCGGATCGGTAGATTTGGCTATTGGCGCGGCGGATGGCTTCGCTCATGGCCTGCGACAGATCCATGGCGCTGATGCGTGGATACTCGCCCTTTAATCGTGCCAAATCGGCACAAATCTGCGCCGCTGCCACCCCGCTGGCCACCTCGCCGGCGGCGTAGCCGCCCATCCCGTCGGCCAAGACTGCGATGCCTGACATCGGATCGCAGGCAATGGCATCCTCATTGTGCTCACGTATCCGGCCCTGGTCCGTGCAACTGACCATTTCCAGTCTTGCAACAGGCGGCGGTGCGGCGATGCGTTCCATGGTCAGGCACCCTCCGCGATCAGCATCCGACAACCGGCTGGCGATGGCGCTGGCGCATCCACCGTCCCGCGCCCCAGACAAACACCGCGCCTACGGCACCGGCCACTGCCGTTGCATGCTTGGCCCACGTTTGCTGCATCCACGACTCAGCCAGCGGATCCGTGACAACCAGGCCTCCAGCGATCCAACCCAGCAGCATGGCGCCCAACGTGATGATGACCGGGAAACGCGCCATCAAGCGGATGACCAACTGGCTGCCCCAGACGATGATGGGCACGCTCAGCGCGAGTCCGAAAATCACCAGGATCAGGCTGTGATCAGAGCCCGCGTTCTGGGCCGCCCCGGCGATGGCAATCACGTTATCCAGGCTCATGACGAAATCAGCCACGATCACGGTCTTGACGGCAGACCAAAGCCTGTCTGGCGCATTGACGGCGCCATGCCCGCCATGGTCCTCTTCTTCAGGCTGCATCAGTTTGGCACCGATCCAGAGCAGCAGCAGCGCACCCGCGATTTTCAGAAAAGGCAACCTCAGCAGCGTGAGCGCGAAGAAGATCAGGACCACGCGCAACGCCACCGCGCCCACCGTACCCCAGATGATGGCTTTCCGGCGCTGCAGCGGCGGCAGCTTGCGACTCGCGAGTGCGATGACCACAGCGTTGTCACCACCCAGCAGGATGTCGATGAGGACGATTTGGCCCAGGGCAGCCCAGAAAACGGGGGTGAGAAAGGAATCCAGGGTCAAGGTGAAGCTCCGAATGCTCGCGGTGTGTGCAATGCGCAGGCGTGCGCACGTCACCGCAGCATAGCGGGAGACGACCGCGAACGAGCGGAGACAGGCCGTGTGGCTCTCGCCACTTGTGCGGACTGTGGCAGGATTCAGACGCGCGCCAGCACGCGCGCCCCAAAGTTCCTCAACCCAGTCGCTGCTTCATGAGCTTACCCATTTCCGAAGGATTGCGCGTCACGGTGAAGCCGCAAGCATCCATCACTTCGAGCTTGGCTTCGGCCGTATCGGCACCGCCCGAAATGAGCGCTCCGGCATGGCCCATGCGCTTGCCCGGTGGCGCGGTGACGCCCGCGATGAATCCGACGATGGGCTTGCGCATATGCTCCTTGGCCCATCGTGCGGCTTCGGCCTCGTCCGGGCCACCGATCTCGCCGATCATGATCACGCCATCGGTATCCGGATCGTCATTGAACAATTTCAGGACGTCGATGTGCTTCAAACCATTGATCGGATCGCCGCCGATCCCCACGGCGCTGCTCTGCCCCAATCCCAGCTCCGTCACCTGGCCCACAGCCTCGTAGGTCAGCGTACCGGAGCGCGAGACGACGCCGATGCGGCCCTTGCGGTGGATGTGCCCGGGCATGATCCCGATTTTGATTTCGTCGGGCGTAATGAGGCCCGGACAATTCGGCCCGAGCAGCAGTGTCGGTTTTCCACCCTGGGCTTCCCTGGCGCGCATCTTCGCGCGCACTTCCAGCATATCGCGCACCGGAATGCCCTCGGTGATGCAGATGACCAAGTCGAGGCCGGCCTCCACGGCTTCCCAGATGGCCGCGGCTGCGCCAGGGGGCGGGACGTAGATCACGGATACGGTGGCGGCGGTGGCGGCTCGCGCCTCGGCTACGGTTGCGTGAATCGGAATACCTTCGAAGTCTTCCCCGGCCTTCTTGGGGTTGACTCCAGCGACAAAGGCAGCGCGTCCGTTGGCATAGTCGCGGCACATGCGCGTATGGAACTGGCCTGTCTTTCCCGTGATGCCTTGGGTGATGACCTTGGTGTGTTTGTCGATGAGGATGGACATGTATATGGCTCCGAGCGTGGCAAAGAATCCGTCGGCACTTTCCGGCGATCCTTTGCCTGGGGGTTTTGTGGCTAGCGCAATGAGCTTGGGGCGGCCTTACGCCACTGCGCCAACATGGGGAAAACGATCGCCATCAAGCCGCTGCTGCAACGACTTTTTCAGCCGCTTCAGCCAAGGTTTCCGCACTGATGATCGGCAGACCTGACGCAGCCAGCATCTGCTTGCCCTGATCCTCATTGGTGCCTTTCATGCGCACCACCAGTGGCACCTTGAGTGACACCGCCTTGCTGGCGGCAATCAGGCCTTCGGCGATCACGTCACAGCGCATGATTCCGCCGAAAATGTTCACCAAGATGGCCTTGACATGGGGGTTGTGCAGCATGATCTTGAACGCTGCGGTGACCTTCTCGGCCGTTGCGCCACCACCCACGTCGAGAAAATTGGCCGGCTCGCCGCCGAACAGCTTGATGGTGTCCATCGTGGCCATGGCCAAGCCCGCACCGTTGACCAAGCAGGCGATGTTCCCGTCGAGTTGGATGTAGGACAACTCGTGCTTCGACGCCTCGATCTCCGCGGGATCTTCCTCGTCGAGATCACGCATGGCGACGAGTTCGCTGTGGCGGAACAACGCGTTATCGTCAAAGTTGAACTTGGCGTCCAGCGCCTTGACGCCACCGTCACCTTGCAGGATGAGAGGATTGATCTCGGCCAGCGACGCATCCTTGTCCCAAAATGCACGGTATAAGCCCTGAAGCGCGCGGGCACCTTCGGCTCGGCTGGCCTCCGGCAGGCCGATGCGCTCGCACAGCAGCAGCGCATCAGCGTCTTGCAACCCAGCCAGAGGGTCAACCCAGACCTTATGAATTTTCTCCGGTGTCTTGGCCGCCACCTCTTCGACGTCCATGCCCCCTTCGCTGGAGGCCATGACGACGATCTTCTGGGCTGCCCGGTCAATGACCAAACCGGCGTAAAACTCCTTTCGAATATCAGCGCCTTCCTCAATGAGCAACCGGCGCACCGTCTGGCCCTGGGGGCCGGTCTGGTGGGTAATGAGTTGCATGCCCAGCATCTGCCCAGCCAGCTGGCGCACCTCGTCCACGGACCGGGCCAGCTTCACGCCCCCACCCTTTCCGCGGCCGCCGGCGTGAATCTGCGCCTTGACGACCCACACGGGGCCGCCCAGGTTCTGCGCCGCGTGCACAGCCTCGTCCACGGTGAAAGCTGGAGTACCACGGGGCACCGGCACGCCATATTCCTTCAGGATCTGTTTGCCTTGGTATTCGTGGATCTTCATTGTGGGGGGTCTCCAGTGGTTGTTGGTGCCGTGCGCCGCGCGCGGCGCTCAGGTGGTGGATGGGGGTGAAATCTGGGGGTTCGCTTCAACGGCTGCGGCCCCTGCGACGGGCGGCTTCCACCAGCGTGGGTAGTAGCGCAGCACGGCGGGCCCATCAACGCGAAGAGCATGGCAACGGTCGAGTTGGAACGGTTGCCGGCTGTCTCCTGCTTCGGGTCGCACCACTTCCCCGGCGAAGGCCTGGATGGCTGCGGTGGGCAGAACACGCGTGAGCTCGGTGATGTGTGTGCAGCCGAGCACCCCATGCAGACACTGCTTGACGGAATGGGAGAAGCCTCGCAACAGGTTCATCCCGATCAGGGCGCGGTAGGCATCGCCATAGTCGTCGCAGTAACCGGGATAGGGCGATGCGTGCGTTTTCGCCTCCGCGTCAACCACGTGGAAGGTGGTGTCGATGGTCAGGCGCAAATGCATGTGATGGATCGGTTCACCCGCGCTGCGCAGCCCGGTAGCCAACTCAAAATCCCGTGCCTTGGTGTCAACGAGTTCAGCCTCGATATCCCACAGACCATCATCGCGCGCATAAACCTGCACATCGATGGCGCGCTTGTGGACCAGGCGCCGGGTGGCAGGGGGAGCTGCGGGCTCACGGCGATCAGCAGGGGGAGCGTGGGTGGAGGTCTCGGTCAGCGGCACGGGAATTGATGCAACGCAAAAAATCAAGTTTAGCAGCGCGTCGCATCAGGCATGCAAGCGGCCGGCTTGCACCGACGCATGCGTGCGAATCCGGACCATCGAATCCGGATGCCGGCTCAACTCTCATCATCGCCATCACCCGCAAGATGCGACGCATCGGCACCGCGCTCCCCTCGGATCACCTGCATCACCACCTCGCGGCCAAAACCTCGTGCCAGCAAGAAGCGCTGCTGTCGCGCGCGTTCCTGGGCAGTGGCGGCGGGCTCCGGATATCGGCGGCGCAGGATGCGCTGCGCCCGGAGCAGATCGGGCTCGCCCGACGCACCCAAAACATGATCGACCAGATCCCCGTCCAAACCGTGGCTGCGGAGTTCAACAGCGATGCGCTGGCGGCCATACTTGGCTTGGCGCCTGCGTGCCAATGACTCGGCGAAACGCTGCTCGTCGAGCAGGCCCAAGGCCTGCAACTCGTCAAGCAGCGCGGCAAGCCCAGCGAGATCGGGTGCGGACTCGTTCTCGCTGGGCTTGATCGTGCGTGCGAGTTTGCGCTCGAGCTCGATGCGACTGTACTCGCGCGTCGCCAACAGGCGCAGGGCACGAACTCTGAGGCTTGGCGCCGGCGCGGCCATGACGAATCACCAACCGTGCCAGTCGAAGTCTGGCACGTGCGCGCTACCGGCCCGGCACACTCTACCCTGGCGCTCCCTGCACTCCCTGCACTCCCTGCACTCCCTGCGCTCATCAAGGGGGATTTGCCAGCTCTGCGCGCGACGCACTACAGCGGCCGGCTTACTCATCCATCTGGGGCTCAGCCGCCGGTTGCATGCCCGGAACGCCAAGTTGCTCCCGCACGGCATTCTCTATCTCACGGGCAATGGCTGGATTCTCCTTGAGAAACTCGCGGGCGTTGTCTTTGCCCTGACCGATCTTCTCACCCTTGTATGCGTACCAGGCGCCGGACTTGTCCACGATCTTCGCCGTCACGCCGAGGTCAATGATCTCCCCCTCGCGGGAGATCCCTTCACCGTAGAGAATATCGAACTCGGCTTGCTTGAACGGCGGCGCAACCTTGTTCTTCACAACTTTGACCTTCGTCTCCGAGCCAATGACCTCTTCACCCTTCTTGATGGCGCCGATGCGGCGTATATCCAGGCGTACCGAGGCGTAAAACTTCAGCGCGTTGCCACCCGTCGTGGTTTCCGGGTTGCCAAACATCACGCCGATTTTCATGCGGATCTGATTGATGAAAATGACCAGGCAGTTCGTGCGCTTGATGGTGCCGGTCAGTTTGCGCAGCGCCTGGCTCATGAGTCGCGCCTGCAGACCTGGCAACGAGTCACCCATCTCGCCCTCGATCTCGGCCTTCGGCGTGAGGGCCGCAACCGAATCAATCACGATCAGATCCACCGAGCCCGACCGCACCAGGGCGTCGGCGATTTCCAGCGCCTGCTCTCCGGTATCGGGCTGAGAGATGAGCAAGTCCTGCAGGTTCACACCCAGCTTTTGCGCGTACTGCGAATCCAGCGCGTGCTCAGCGTCGATGAAAGCGCACACGCCGCCGAGTTTTTGCATCTCGGCGATGACTTGCAGGGTCAGCGTGGTTTTGCCCGATGACTCCGGTCCATAGATCTCCACCACGCGCCCACGCGGCAAGCCGCCCACGCCAAGCGCGATGTCCAGACCGAGTGAGCCCGTGGAGACCACTTGAATGTCTTCAACCACCTCGCCTTCGCCCAGGCGCATGATTGACCCCTTGCCGAACTGCTTCTCGATCTGCGACAAGGCTGCTGCCAGCGCTTTTGACTTTTCTGCGTTCATCATGCCCTTGCCTTGTTCCATTTCTCAAACCCCATTTGTTTCACGATAGGGCACAATTTACCATAACTGTATAAACCTACAGCCTCGTTGCACGCGCTGCCGCGCGCCGGGCTATATGCCTGCCTTCGGGGACTGCACCGCCCATTGTGCACACCGCCAAGCTCGGCCGCCCAAGGGCCAAGCATCGTGATGCGATGCCTGCAACCGAGCGAAGGCCGCATCACGGGGCGCACCGTGATGCGTTGACGGATGGTCCAACAGGCCGCAAGGCTGATCAGCGTACACGGGTCCGGCGCGCGGGCTGGGTATTTGGATTTCCGGACCTCGCTCCACCGTCGCCGGATTGCGCAGAATGACGCTTGCCATCAACCCCGACCGGCGCCTAAAGCGACTGAAGTCGTTGGCGGGCTGCGGCTTGACCTTGACTTAAGCCCAACCGATGGCCTGTCGATCGGCCGTCACGGTGCCCAGCCGAACCCTGCCATGGCATGCAAGGTCGCAGCAGCGATGACTTGGTAGCCAGCAGGCGTCGGGTGCACGGTATCCGCAAACAGCCAGCTCCCAAGATTGGAAGGGTTCGCTCCCGCAGCAGCGTTGGGCGTGTGCACGTTGCAAAGCAGGGAGCTGGGCACGAGCTGCATGTTGCACCACGGCGTCGTGACATTGGTAAAGCCGAACTGCGCAGGCTGCGCGATTTCCTGATTGAACAGCGCAAAGCCGTCGATCATTTTCACTGGCCTGCCCTGCAGTTGGTTAAGCAACCGCTGGTTAAACACCTTGACGAGCCTGGACAGGATGTAGCAGGGCTGGGCCGGATCCTGATTGTTGCAGGTCGTGCCACCCGAGAGTGACTGGCCAAATGGGGAAAGTGAAGAATCGGGCAAGGTGTACACCATGACGTACTGCCCCCCCATGGCAATGATCTTCTGAACCACCGCCGCAAGTTGATCTGCCGCTGCCGCCACCGTGGACTGCGCCACTGTCAGTGCGTGCAGCGTGGCCCTCTGCTGCACAGCAGCGATCTGGTCCTGCGTCAGCGGGGATCCTGCCTGAGCCGCTTCGACCACGGCTTCGGTCACAGCGCTTTGTACCTGCGTGCTGAGATTGGCTAGCGCGGCAAAAACATCGTTGTTTCCGGCAAAGACGGTGATGAGCTGGCTTGGATTGAACGCTCCAAATTGGGCATGGTAATTTCGCACCTGCTGGGTCACGGGGATCGTCAGAGCTCCTTGAGCGTGCCCGATGCCGTCCGGGTTGCGAACCATGGAACCGCCCTCGGCAAAGTCCGTGCACGATCCCTGCAAGGCGAAGGCGCAAAGTGCCTGGGTGGCATTCGTCGTTACGCCAAACGGCGTCAGATAGACGGCCCCCTGCGGCGAACCATAGCCCACAAGATTCGGCGTCATGCGCAATCCGAGGTCTTGGGCAAGGATGTTGGTCCAATTGCCCGATGGCGCGCCGTTAACCGTGAATTGCCCCCCCGCGGGGTACGGCAAGCCGTCGAACGCGACGTTGTAGGGTGCAACGCTATAAATGCTGACTGCAGCCAGTGTATAAGCGCCATCATCCGACAAGCTGTCCCCAAACACCACCGTTTGCTTGAATCCACCATCTGGCGCCTGCGATGGTGCCGTGCTGGCAGCATTGACGCTGGAAACTGTGGACAGTCTGGGGTATTGCGGCCCATCGTCGCCTCGCATGCCGGCAGCGTTGGCGCTCGATACGAGGGAAAGGGAGGGTGCGCTGCCGAAGTCCCCTGCCCAATGGCCGCCAAGGGCCAGAACGGTTGCGAGAGTTACGGCGGGCCAAGGTAGGTTACGCATGCTGATGCCTCCCAAATTTGTCTCGATGGAGGTTCTGGCTGACGCCGGATCGGCATGACAACCTCAACTCCGAGAACGAAATCAAGTGACCGTTCACGCACAGGCTATCCGACACAGCGCTTGTTGAGCAAGTCCGGATTACCCTGAGACTGATGGATCGTCGCCGTTCAGGCCCTTAACGCCTGCGAGCCGCAGTGGCGGCCATACCCGTCACGTCCCGCGCATTGCGTGTTCCAGGCCTTGAAGCGTGACCGCCACGACCAGCAATTGGTGCCTGCGGGCGCTGCGCTACGCACCCTGCACGCGCGACCCGTGGGATGCGCGCTGCAGACGGTCGCGCACGGCATCCCAAGCCGGATCTGACGGCGGCATCTCAACCCAAATGGCGTCCAGGCCCCGCATGTCCAACTCGCGCAAGGTGGCGTAAAGCGCTTGGGCGAAACCGACAGCATCCGAAGGTAGAGCAAACCAAGTTGCCGACGGGTTGTCCCCCGGTTGGGGATGCACAGCGAGTACCCCGACATGGCGCGCTCCAGACCAACGGGCATCAATTTCCGGGGCCGAGCACAAAAAAAGTGGCGTTGCTGGCGCATAGTGCGCCGCCAGCGCTCCCGGCACTCGCGGTGAGATGTCAAATCTCTGCTCTTGTCGATCGCTCGCGGATTCCACAGTGAGCGCACCCCGGCCCTCCGCCTCGAGCGGGGCGGATCTCTGCAAGCCCAGGAGAAGCGGGTCACACCCCAGAACGGTGGCAATCGCCTCGGCGGGGAGCCCGCCTGGGCGGAGGATGCGCGGAGCGCCGCCGCTTTGCACCTGCGAGCAGTCCACGATGGTGCTTTCGATGCCCACCGTACAAGCCCCTCCATCGAGCACCATGGCTACCGCGCTCCCCAGTTCGGCGCGTACGTGCGCTGCCGTCGTCGGGCTGACGCGACCGAAGCGGTTGGCCGACGGCGCGGCCAACCCTCCCTGACCGTGCCTGAAAATGGCCAGCACAGCCTGAGCCATCGGGTGAGCAGGACTGCGTAACGCGATCGTGTCCTGCCCGCCGGCACAGGCCTCGGCCATCCCGGAGCGGCGTCGCAGGACAAGAGTGAGCGGGCCTGGCCAGAAGGCATCAATGAGCCGGCGCGCCGCATCCGGCAGCCCGACGGCCCACCGCTGAGGGTCCGCATCGCGGTGGAGGTGGACGATGACGGGGTGATCCGCGGGGCGGCCCTTGACCGCAAAGATTTTGCGCACTGCGGCCGCGTTGTCGGCATCTGCCGCCAACCCATACACGGTTTCGGTGGGCAAACCGATGAGTTCGCCGGCTTCCAGCAACCGGGCCGCCCGCGCGATCTCGGAGGGGTGCATTGTGGTTTTGCTCACCACCTCAGGACCTTGTCGTGGCGACTCAAAAGGGCTCCAGGCCCAGTGCTGTGCACGCCTGCAGCGCGCTTGTCCGCGCCGCCTGGGGCGTGGCTGCGGTAAACGTCAGGTGGCCCATCTTGCGTCCGGCTCGCGCTTCGCGCTTGCCATACAAGTGCAAATGCGCGCCGGGAAGACTCAGCACGGCTGGCCAGTCGGGCTCGCGCCGGCTACCGGCTGCGTCGAACCACAGATCTCCCAGCAGATTAAGCATCACAGCCGGGCTATGTAACCGTGGCTGCGCCAAGGGCGCACCCACAAGAGCACGCACCTGAAGGTCAAATTGGGAGAAATCGCAGGAATCCAGCGTGTGATGCCCGGAGTTATGAGGGCGTGGCGCCATTTCGTTGGCCACGAGTCCCCCATCTTCCAGCATGAAGAACTCCACGCACAGCACACCCACGTAATCCAGCCCCTCTGCGATGGCCAGCGCCGCCTGAACCGCGCGCTCGGCGGTGGCCGTGTCCAGCTCGGGCGCCGGGGCAAAGCTGGCGAACAAGATTCCAGACCGGTGCAGGTTCTGCTGGGGTGGGAAGTACACCATTTGCCCGTCTCTGGCCCGTGCCAAGACCACCGAGATCTCGAGGTGCAAATCAAGCTTGCGCTCCAGCACGCAAGGCACACCGCCGAGCGCACGCCAAGCGGCCGGCAGCTCGGCAGCGCTTGTCACCCCAGCTTGGCCTTTGCCGTCGTAGCCCATGCGCGCAGTCTTCAATATGCCCGGCACGAGCCCATCGATCTGCGCGGTTCGCGCGGCCTCCTCGCTGTCAATGCGCACATGCGGCGCGCACGGCACACCCAGACGGGTAAACAAGGCCTTCTCGGCCGCCCGGTCCTGGCAAATGGCGACGGCCGGCGCATGCGGAGCCAGCTGCACGTGTGCGTCCAGCCAACGCAGTGCGGCGGCTGGCACGTTCTCGAACTCCACGGTGACGGCTGCAGCGCTGCGGGCGAGCTGGTGCAGGCCATCGGCGTCATCATAGGCAGCGTTGATATAGATCGGGGTGACCTGAGCTGCCGGGGCGTGAGCGTCGGGCTCCATGATCGCAACGCCATAGCCGGCGGCCTGCGCCGCTTGTGAGAACATGCGGCCAAGCTGGCCTCCACCGAGCACGCCAAGGGTGGCGCCTGGTGCGATGTAGGGGAAAGTGGCAGTTTTCATTGATCCTTGGCGGCATGCGCCCTGTGCTGCTGAGCGTGGGCCCTGCGCGTTCGGATGAAATCGGAAGTGCGAAGGCTCAAAGCCTCACCTGCATGGCTTGAGCCTGCGCTGTCTGCTCGGCGCGGAACACGCCCAGTCGGGCCTCCAGGGCTGGATCGGATGCGGCAAGCATGGCCACGGCGAACAGTCCGGCATTGGCTGCCCCGGCCTCCCCGATGGCAAAGGTGGCCACTGGCACGCCTTTGGGCATTTGGACAATGGACAACAGAGAATCTTCACCGCGCAGGTACTTGCTCGGCACCGGCACGCCCAGGACGGGCACGGTGGTTTTGGCGGCCAGCATGCCTGGCAGATGCGCCGCGCCGCCAGCGCCGGCGATGATCGCCGCTACGCCGCGGGCGCGTGCAGTCTCCGCGTAGGCGAACATCGCGTCTGGCATGCGATGGGCCGACACCACGCGAGCCTCGAACGTGACATCGAAGCGCGCAAGAATCTCCGCCGCGTGTCGCATCACGTCCCAGTCAGAACTTGAACCCATCACCACGCCGATCAACGCCATGGACGCTCCCATCGAAACCCGACATTTTACGGGTACCGGTATGCTTTGCCCTGAAGCGCCACGCGCTGGAAATGTCGCGCCTTGGCCCCACATATCGAGTTTTGGAGCAACCATCATGATCGACGCAACCATTGCCAATTTTGAAACCGAGGTGGTTGAAACCTCAAGGACGATTCCCGTGCTGGTGGATCTATGGGCGCCATGGTGCGGCCCTTGTCGCAGCCTGGGCCCCGTGCTGGAAAAGCTGGAAACCGCCTATGCGGGACGATTCAAACTCGTGAAGGTCAACACGGAGGAAGAGCAAGATCTCGCGGCCGCCTTTGGCGTGCGGAGCATCCCCATGGTGGTGTTGATGAAGGACGGCCAACCGGTCGATGGCTTTGTCGGTGCGCTGCCCGAAGCACAGATCCGACAGTTCCTCGACAAGCACGTGCCTGCGGCGGCCGAACCGGAGCCAACCGAGGACGAAGCTCAAGCCCTCGACACGCTTGCGAGCCATGACCCGAATGCCGCGCTTGAGAAACTCCAGCAAGCGTTAGCAACCAATCCAGCGAACGACACGGCTCGCGCGGACTACGTCAAACTGCTTCTCCAGCAGCAACGCGTGGACGATGCGCGCCGCGCTTTCGAGCCTCTTGAAGGCAAGGTGGCACTGGATCCACGTGCAGCGGCACTCAAGCACTGGCTGGATGCCATCGCTGCGGCCGCCGCCGCACCCGACGAAGGTGCGTTACTGGCGACCATTGCCGCCAACAAGCGGGACTTCAGCGCACGGTTTGCGCTCGCACAGCGCCATATGGCGGCGCAACAATGGACGGCGGCAATGGACGATCTGCTCGAAATCCTGATGCGCGACAAATCATGGAATGATGAGGCGGCACGCAAGACCTATTTGGCGATCCTCGAGATCATCACGCCGCCCGCGGCCAAACCCGCCGAAGGGAAAGCTCCTGCCACGGATCCGACGGTGGAAGGATACCGCCGCCGCTTGAGTATGGTGGTTCTGAGCTAAGGCACTGCTGGTGATGATCCAAGGGTGACCACACCCCATGCGGGGCAACGCGGGGTGGGCCTCCCAATAGACCAGGTCAAAGACTGATCTGCGTGCCCAGCAGCTTGAGAAACTGCGCGATCCAGGCTGGATGCGCGGGCCAGGCTGGTGCCGAGACAAGATTGCCCTCGGTCACGGCTGCGTCCACTGGAATGTCCGCGTAATGGCCTCCTGCGGCGGTGACCTCCGGTCCGCACGCCGGGTAGGCAGAGCACTGCCGCCCTTGGAGCACGCCGGCAGCAGCCAGAATCTGCGCGCCATGGCACACCGCTGCAACCGGCTTGTTTGCAGCGAAAAAATGCCGCACGACATCCAGAACGCGTGCATTCAGGCGCAGGTACTCGGGTGCACGACCACCGGGAATGACCAGGGCATCGAAGTGCTCAGGCTTGATTTCGTCGAAGGTCGCATTGAGGCTGAAGTTGTGCCCGGGCTTTTCGGAATACGTCTGCGCCCCCTCGAAATCATGGATCGCCGTCTTCACCTGCTCGCCCGACTTCTTTCCAGGACAGACAGCGTGCACTTGGTGGCCCACAGCCAGCAGCGCCTGGAAGGGAACCATGGTTTCGTAGTCTTCGGCATAATCACCGACCAGCATCAAAATGCTCTTCGCAGCCATTGAAGGTCTCCTGTTTTTGAACCCGCCGGCCCATGCCGGGCCGCCCCATTTTGCATGGACGGGCTGCTCCCTTCAACCGCAACAACGAACTTTCTAGGACGCCGCGGTAAGGCGCTCCAGCGCTTCACGGTATTTCGCCGCCGTACCTTCGATCACGGCTTGCGGCAGCTCGGGTGCAGGTGCCTTCTTATTCCAGCCCGGCACAGCTTCCAGCCAGTCGCGCAGGAACTGCTTGTCGAAGCTCGGAGGCGAGATACCTTCGCGCCACTGGTCAGCAGGCCAGAACCGCGAAGAATCCGGGGTGAGCGCCTCATCCATCCAGACCAAGCGACCTTGGGTGTCCAGGCCGAACTCAAACTTGGTGTCCGCCAGGATGATGCCCCGCTTCGCCGCGTGCGCGGCGGCCCGGCTGTAGATTTCCAGGCTGATATCGCGCACCTGGCCCGCGAGTTCCACGCCGACGAGACGCACCATGCGACCGAAATCGATGTTCTCGTCGTGCTCACCCAGATCCGCCTTCGTCGCGGGAGTGAAGATGGCATGCGGCAGTCGCGCCGCTTGAGGCAGGCCACGGGGAAGGTCCACACCACAAACCTTGCCACTGGCTTGATAGTCCTTCCAGCCGCTCCCGGCCAGATACCCACGCACAACGGCTTCCACCGGCAAGGGTTTCAGGCGCTTGACCACCAGCGCACGCCCACGCACCTGGTCGCGCTCGTTCGTCGCAACGACCGACTCGGGGTCGACGTCGGTGAGATGGTTCGGTACCACGTCCTGCAGCAATCCGAACCAGAAGCACGAAATGCGTGTAAGCATCTCGCCCTTCCCCGGTATGCCCTGCCCCATCACCACGTCAAACGCGGAGATGCGATCCGTGGCAACCATGAGCAACATGTCGTCGCCCACCGCATAGTTGTCGCGAACCTTGCCGCGCGACACAAGCGGCAAGGAAGTGATGGACGTGGTCAGCAAGGCGGGTGGCATGCGTCTGGGCAATTGAGTATGGCAGGTCAGCCGACGATTGTAGGCGCCGACAGGCGCCAGCGCGATCGAGGCTTAGACCGCGCGCACCTCAGGCAGATGCCCCACCTTGACCAATATGGTGCAGCCTTCCCGGCTGTAGGGTTCATGCTGGCTGTTATGCGGACTGCGCAGCCAGGAACCCGCCGGATAATGCCCGTGCTCGTCCGAAAACACACCGTCCAGAACGAAAATCTCCTCGCCGCCCCAATGCCGATGGCGGTTGAAATAGGTGTTCGGTGCCCAACGCACCAATGCCGTGTGCTCGCCACCGAACTCGGCCAGCGGCATGACGCGAAGGCCGTCCACCAACCCTGGCAGCCAAGGCTGCACGGTGGTGTCAATCACGATCCGTTGGTCGTCGCCAAGGGCGAAGTGCGAAAGCTTGACGAACAGTTCGCAGCCGAGCGCGCTGCGGGGCGCGTGGCTCGATGCGGGCGGATTGCGCACATAGGTACCCGCTTGGTAGCACCCATGCTCATCTTCGAACATGCCATTGAGCACGAAGAATTCTTCGCCCCGAGCATGCACGTGCGAGGCAAAGGACGAACCCGGCGCGTACCGCACGACTGACGTCGCACGGCCGCTTTCAGCGTTCTCGCGCTCCAGGGGTTTGCGCCACACCCCAATTGCGGGTGACGGCGTCCAGTCCATCGCCATTGTTTGCACGCTGAGCCGTTGCTCAAAATCCAGATGCAGGTTCGTATCCATGCACCGAACTGTAAAAGCTCCCTGCGAGCCTTGCTGGCCCGAGGGTTTTGCGCATGCGCGCAAACCCTCATCTGCGGCGAAATGCTTCGACACAGGCGATACACGGATGAAACATTTACTCTACCCAGTATCCACTAGATTGCACAGCAGCCATGGCTTCCCTCCTCATTGACATGGTCAGGCGCGGCGGCTTCCCAGACGGTAGCTGTCGCGCCGCCCACAATCCTGCGAACCAAAGCAGCCATCGAGGCCCGGAAAGAACCAAGCCCCGATGGCTGCTTGCGAGGCATTCCAAAGCGGCATCGCAGGCGCCGGGAGGAGGCGGGGTGCCGGCCGAGCTACTGCGCAAGTGCCGGCATGACGAAACGGTAATGGTGATTGCAGTCTGATCGATTTGAACCACGGAGGAGTTGAGATGCAAATGAAGCACCTGATGAGCGCCGGGCTACTGAGTCTGGGTCTTGCCGCTGCGCAAGGCGCTGTGGCCATGGACGTGCCGGGGCCACTGGTCACGCCGCAATGGCTGCACGCCCACCTGAACGATGTGACGGTGGTGGATATCCGCGGCGGCGCCAGTATGAAACGATTCACGGCTCAACCGCAGTTGGGCAAGAATCACATGATCGAGAAGACTGGTGGCCATATCGCCGGCGCTGACTTGGTCAACTTCAACGACATTCGCCAGGACCGCACGGTGGACGGCGTAAAGCTCAAGGCCATGATGCCCACCGCCGCATACTTCACGAAGGTGATGGACGAAGCCGGCCTGAATACGGGCAAGCCCATCGTCATCGTGCCTACGGGAAATGCCGTGTTCGCGATGGACCGCGGCACTCGCCTTTACTTTCAACTGCGTTACTTTGGCGTGCCGCACGGGCAACTCGCCATTCTCAACGGCGGCACCAACGCCTGGATCAACGCCGGTTACCCGGTGAGCATTGCACCGGCACCCACCGCCACGGGTGACTGGAAGGCCACAGGTGAGGACAATGCGATTCTCGCCTCAATGCAGCAGGTCAAGGACGGGCTGCGCCAGGGCACGGAGCAATACATTGATGCCCGCCCCACAGCGCAGTTTCTCGGCATTGCGAAGAAGCCGATCAACAAGACCGCGGGCCACCTTGCCGGCGCCAAGTCGTTTCCCATTGATGCCATCGTGAAAAACGACCATGGCGCTGCCATGTTCATGACCGCGGCTGAGTACAAGAAAATCTTCCACGACTTCGATATCAGTCCGACCAAGCCCACGACGACGTACTGCAACACCGGCCATCTGGCCTCGGGTGCCTGGTTCGTAGTCCACGAGATCCTGGGCAACAAGAACTCGAGACTGTATGCGGGCTCCATGAATGAGTGGACCAACCTGGGCAACCCCACAGTGGGTCTGCCGAGCTGAAATCCTCTCTGTGGCGAGCGAATCGATCGCCAGCCTGAAATTTTTCAGTTCGACCGGCGCCCTGCCCTGTGCGGGGCGTTTTTCCTCGCGCGTGGGCTCCGGCAATGCGCGGGGCACGCAAAAACCCCCACCACGCAGAGGGTCACGTGGTGGTGGACGATCGCGAGTGCCGCCTGGTGAAGGATGTCGCCACGCGCGTGACGGATCCAAGGCCTGCACGGACCCCCTCGGATGCGGCTGACATCAGTCAACCAGCAATGCGATGGACCAGCACGGTCAGGGCCGTAACGATGACAGCAGCCACGATGACGCCGGCCACGATCACGTGGTGCAGCTGGAGCATGGCAAAGTCTCGCTCACGGTCCTGCCGCCGGCGCAGGCCCACCATCGCGGTGGCAACCGCCCCCAAGGCGCGCAGGGTGCCGCGCAAAAAGCCGACCTTCGAGCCCGCCCTGGCTTGCTGCATAGAGGTGGATTGGACCGTCACTTGCGCTTGCGCCGGGCCTTCACTCCGGCGGCGAGCACTTCAATGAGGTCGACCGACGCATTCCAGGGCAGGCAGCCATCGGTAATGCTTTGCCCGTAGGTCAGACTGCCAGGAGCATCCTTGCCCGGCGTGAACTTCTGAGATCCTCCAACCAAATGACTCTCGACCATCACGCCAAAGATGCAGCGCTCTCCATCGGCCAGTTGGGCGGCGATGTCGCGTGCCACGTCAAGCTGGCGCTCAGGCCTCTTTTCGCTGTTGGCGTGAGAGCAATCAATCATGAGCCTGCACTCGAGCTTGGCGGCTTCCAATTGCTCGCAAGCTGCACGCACGCTTGCTGCGTCATAGTTCGGTGTCTTGCCTCCGCGCAGGATTACGTGGGTGTCCTTGTTGCCGCGCGTTTGCACAATGGCCACTTGACCACTTTTGTGAACGGAGAGGAATGAATGTGGACGTCGCGCCGCCTGGATGGCATCGATGGCGATTCGCAGATTGCCGTCGGTTCCATTCTTGAATCCGACCGGTGCGGACAGCCCGGACGCCAACTCCCGATGCACCTGACTTTCCGTGGTGCGTGCACCGATGGCGCCCCATGAAATCAGGTCGCCGATGTACTGCGGCGAGATCACATCCAGGAACTCACCTCCCGCCGGCATCCCGATGCGGTTGATGTCGATGAGCAGCTCGCGCGCAATGCGCAGACCCTCATCGATACGGAAGCTCTGATCGAGATAGGGGTCGTTAATCAACCCCTTCCAACCGACGGTCGTGCGGGGCTTTTCAAAATACACGCGCATCACGATCTCGAGTGCCCCTGCGTGCCTCTTGCGCTGCTCAAGAAGGCGCTCCGCATATTCCCGCGCCGCCTTTGGATCGTGGATCGAGCAAGGCCCAATCACGAGCAACAACCTGTCGTCCTCGCCCTGCACGATCCGGTGCACGGCGCGGCGCGTGTCCTGGATCAGCCGCTCAACCGGCGTCCCGGCGATCGGGAAAAACCGGATGAGATGTTCAGGGGGTGGCAATGGCGTGACGTCCCTAATGCGTTCGTCGTCTGTCGCCGAGGTTTTCTCGGGTTGGGCGGCGCGCCACTCAGGCAAAGCGCTCGACGACTTCGATGGCATGGCGGTGGCTCCTGTCGTGTTGGGTTGATCGGAAAATTCCCGAAACAATGGGTCGTCGTGGAACATGGCGGGCTTGCTCGTTGCGGAGTGCCACCCAATCCCGGCGAAAAAAAACCGCCGGACTTGGCCGGCGGTTTTTGGGGATTCGTTGATTCAGGCTGAACGCTGCCCTCTCCCTCCGCCGGCGCGGTGCGAGAACCAAAAATAAAAGCCAAACGCGAAACTGTACATGGCAGATTTTTTTGAGAAGGCGTCCTAGTGTAGCCTCGACTGGCCACCTGGAGCAAGCGCGGCGCCCGCTGACGGCGTCTTTCCGCTTTGCTTTGGTGCAACACCGCCACCGGCTTCGCACCGGTCCTTACCATACATGCATGCATATGGCCCCTCGGGAGTTGAGATGGAAAGCCTCAGGAACCTTCAGCAATTGGGATTCGCACCTGGAAGTCCTCCGAGACTGGAAGCGCGCGCAACCGAGATCGAGCTTCCGGAATATCACGGGAAAGACGACGTCGAATCCGAGCTTGGCCAGTTGCGCAACACCATCGGCGAGTTGCAGGACCGCATGTTCACGCGCAAGGAACTTTCGCTGCTCGTGGTGTTGCAAGGCATGGACTCAGCCGGCAAGGACAGCACGACCAAGGCCGTGTTCACGGGCATCAATCCGCTGGGCATCCATGCGGCCTCGTTCAGCTTTCCCACGCCGCTGGAACAGCGGCACGATTTTCTCTGGCGCGTTCATGCGCATGTGCCATCGCGCGGATGCGTCGGTGTCTTCAACCGCAGCCATTACGAAGACCCTGTGATCGCGTTCGTCCATAAACAGATCAACCACGCCACGTTCCGGCAGCACCTGACGCAGATTGCCGATTTTGAACGCATGCTCGCAGAGGATGGCACGACCATCCTGAAGTGCTTCTTGCATATCGGGTTCAACGAGCAGCGCAAGCGACTGCAGGAACGCGTCGACAATCCCAAGAAACATTGGAAATTTGATCCCTCGGACCTGTCCGAGCGCAAGCTGTGGGGGGACTACCACAGTGCTTACGAGTCAGCCCTGAGTCTGAGCAATGCCGGTCACGCACCATGGTATGTCGTGCCCGCCGACCATAAACCCGTACGCAATCTGCTTGTGGCACGATTGGTCGTGCAAGCCCTTCAATCCATGCCCCTACGCGAACCGTCCCCCAAACCGGAGCTGAAGGGTTTGAAGGTGCCGTGAAGCGAAGGCCTGCGCGTGGCTTGGCCTGGATGGGGGACAACCTCCGTGCTGGGCTGCTGGCAAGCCACGCACGGAGGCCACAGGCATCCGTGCGTCCTGGAGCACTTGGCGAATGGCGCGCTCAGTCGCAGGTTTTGCCGCGCGCGGCGTGGTCACCCGCGGCCTTGGCAGCAGCTTCGCTCATGTATTCCCCGTGCTTCGTCTTGCCGTAGTACTTGTCACCGGGGCAGTGGTAGACCTTGGTTGCGGTATTCACCCACACCTTGCCAGCGCCGCCGCCGGCTGCAGGGGCGGTGCCGGCCACGGGCTTGGTCTCGGACTTTTTCGCCGCTGACTCCTTGGCACTTGTTGTCGTGGGTGAGGCGCCTGCAGCAGGCGCGGCCTTTGCCATGCACGATTTGAGGAACTCGGTGCGAGCCTTGCCCTTGAGCTTTTGCTCCTTTGCCTGCTTCTCACACTGCACCTTTTCTGCATGCCCGGCGAGAATGCCGGCGGAGGCTGCGGCAGGCACCGAAAACGTTGCCGCGACACATAGAGCGAGGATCCAGATGCGCATCATCGAATGGCCTTTCAAGCGAGCGAGGTACAACCGTACCTAAAGCGAAGAATCCCGCTGCGTGTTGAAACGGGATCAGCAGTGCCAATCCCGGCATGCGGGGCATGATCCAATGTAACCCACGACGCGAGACCCTGCGCGATCGGGCGGATCGGCCACGTCCGCGATCAACGCGATGAAGACCACATGCGGCGCAGCAGGCCGTCACGCACGATGAAATGATGGTGCGCGGCCGCCAATACGTGCAAAGCAATCAGCCCCAGCAGGACGTAGGCGACGATTTGGTGCACGTCGCCGAGTGGCCGGGCCCAGGCTGCGCCCTGCGCCGCCAGCGCCGGAAGGGGGACCCATCCGGCCCAGTGCACGGTCCAGCCACGGGCCGAGGCATTGGCCCAACCCAGCAGTGGCAACGCGATGAATCCGGCGTAGAGCAGCCCGTGGGTTAAGCGTGCAATGCGGTCCTGCCAAGCGGGCGCCGGATGCGGGTCCGGAACCCCACTGACGCCCCGCCACAACAGTCGCAGCAGCATCAAGCTCAAGATGAACGTGCCTAGCCCCAAATGCCAAGCCACCAGCCCAACGGGCCGCGTGTCGCGGTGGATATCGGGCATCGTCCAGGCAATGGCAAACTCCAATGCGATGAGGCCGAAGATGGCCCAATGGAGCCATCGGGCGGGAAGGTTGTAGACAGCAGTTCCAGACATGACATCAGCCTCGTAAATGGCACTTGACTCCGTATGCTAGGCCCCGCCACTTAGCCGGTACTGAGTGCACATCGCGTGCACGGAGGCACCAATGGCGTCGTCACGCCGTCGTACGGTGCGCGCACGCATTCGCCCTAGCCCGTTCCGCCCACTGTCATCTTGTCGATGCGCAGCGTGGGCTGGCCGACGCCAACAGGAACGCTCTGCCCCTCCTTGCCGCAGGTTCCCACCCCGGGGTCAAGTTGCATGTCGCGCCCAATCATGCTCACGTGCGTGAGCACATCCGGGCCGTTTCCGATGAGCGTGGCACCTTTCACCGGATAAAGAAGCTTGCCCTTTTCGACCCACCAGGCTTCGCTCGCGGAAAACACGAACTTGCCGCTGGTGATGTCGACCTGGCCACCGCCAAAGTTCACCGCATATAGACCACGGTCAAGGCTGGCGATGATTTCCTCGGGATCCGTGTCGCCGGCCAGCATGTAGGTATTGGTCATGCGCGGCATGGGCACATGCGCATAGCTCTCACGCCTTGCGTTGCCTGTTGGCTTGCGCTTCATTAACCGTGCATTGAGCGTATCTTGCATGTAGTCCACCAGAATGCCGTCTTCGATCAGGACGGTGCGCTCGGTGGGGTTGCCCTCATCATCGACATTGAGCGAGCCACGGCGCTCGGCGAGCGTGCCGTCATCCAGCACGGTCACGCCCTTGGCGGCGACCCTTTGGCCCAGCTTGCCAGCGAATGCACTTGAACCCTTGCGGTTGAAGTCGCCCTCCAAACCATGCCCGATCGCCTCATGCAGCAGGATGCCGGGCCAGCCATTTCCAAGCACGACGCTCATCTCTCCAGCGGGCGCAGGACGCGACTCGAGGTTGAGCAAGGCCTGGCGCACGGCCTCATCCACATGATGCCGCACGGCGGCCTCGGTAAATGCGCTCAAAGGGTAGCGTCCACCGCCTCCCGAGGAGCCCGTCTCGCGACGCCCGTTCTGTTCGGCAATGACCGTGACGTTGAACCGTACCAAGGGACGCACATCGGCGGCAAGCATGCCGTCCGAACGCATGACCAGAACCACATCGTATTCACCCGCCAGACTGGCCATGACTTGGACCACGCGAGCATCCTTCGCACGGGCCATGGCGTCCGCAAGCTTCAATAGCTCCACCTTCGCAGCAGAGTCCAGTGCGGCCAACGGGTCAATGGGCTCATAAAGCGCATGCCCGGCCGTTGTGCGTGCATCGCCCCCCAGTTTCACCCGCCCACGCCCTTGACGCGCAATGGCGCGCACGGTGTCAGCCGCTTCCATCAGCCTGGCCGCCGAAATGTCATCCGAGTACGCGAACGCCGTTTTGTCGCCCTCGATCGCACGAATCCCGAAACCTTGCTCGATCCCGAAACTCCCGCTCTTGACCAAGCCCTCTTCCAGACTCCAGCCTTCCGAGCGTGTGTATTGCAAATAGACGTCTGCATAGTCGAGCCTGTGCTCGAAAGCACGGGCCAGAGCGCCTTGCAATATTGATTCGTCAATGCCATAGGGCGTCAGGAGCAGACGACGCGCTTCATCCAGGCGCAGCACAGTGGGTTCGATCAGCATATTCATGGGGAGATTGTAGGAAGGGCCGCTTGCCCCCTCGGCTGGCGTGGGCAGCGCGGGCGGCAAACCGGCGGGAATACAGCACGAGCAGCCAATTTAGGTGCCGAGAGCAGGATCTGCGCCCCTTGAAATTCACGCCGCGTGCCCGCAACCGCCCGCGTCAGTCTGAGGTTGCAGGCGCCTGCCATAGCCCGCTCTTGCCGCCCTGCTTTTCGAGCAGGCGCACATCACTTATGACCATGCCGCGGTCCACAGCCTTGCACATGTCGTAGACGGTCAGCAAACCAACCTGCACGGCCGTGAGCGCTTCCATCTCGACGCCTGTGCGGCCACGCGTTTCCGCACGAACAAGGCACCGCACGGAACTCGTCGCCGGATCCGCGCTGAACTCGACCGCCACGCGCGTAAGCGCAATGGGATGGCAAAGCGGAATGAGATCCGCCGTTCGTTTGGATGCCATGATCGCCGCAATGCGCGCGACGCCCAGCACGTCCCCCTTCTTGGCGGTGCCCGACTGGATCAACGCCAGAGTCTCAGGGCGCATACGGATCGTTCCGGTGGCCACGGCCACGCGTGCAGTTTCATCCTTGGCACCCACGTCGACCATATGGGCCTGGCCGGCGGCGTCGAAATGCGTGAGCGGCGATGTCATATCAGGCTCGGACCTACGGATTCGAAGAATGAGGCGTTGCAGGGCACCGCTCAGGACGTTTGGGCAACCGCGATCGCTTCGCGCAATGCGGCAGCCTCGGCACGTGCTGCCGCGGCAAAGTCGGCGCCCACACTTGCGTAGAGCACGCTTCGTGAGGCATTGATCAAGAAACGGTGGTGTGCGGCGTGCACAGTTGCAGGCAAGTCACCGCCCTGCGCGCCAATGCCGGGAATAAGCAATGGCGCCTCAGGGGCGATCGCTCGGATGCGGACGATGTCGTTGGGCCGCGTGGCGCCCGTGACCAGGCCAATCTGCCCGGTTCGGTTCCACGGCCCAGTGGCCAAGCGCGCGACGCGCTCGAACACACGCTCCGCGGCAAGATCCGGGTGCTCTGGCTCGGCCTGGATTCGCAGTGCCTGGATGTCTTCGCCTCCGGGGTTGGAGGTACGGCACAGCACAAACAGGCCTCGGTCTGGGTGGCTTTGAACGTAGGGGTCGAGCGAATCGGCTCCCATGAAGGGTGACACCGTGAGCGCATCAGCACCGTATCGCTCAAACGCTTCCCGAGCGTAATGGCGCGCGGTCGAGCCAATGTCCCCGCGCTTGGCATCAAGAATGACCGGCACTCCGGGCGCGTTGCGGTGGATGTGGGCAATGAGCTTTTCAAGCTGGCCTTCGGCGCCTACGGCGGCGAAATGAGCGATCTGCGGCTTGTAGGCACAAACGAGATCGGCCGTGGCATCGACGATAGCCGCGCAGAAATCAAACAGCCGCGTGGTGTCGCGTGTCCATGGCGCAGGGAGACGCTCAGGCTCCGGATCCAGGCCCACGCAAAGCGCGCTGCGATTGTGGCGCGCGGCCTTCTCCCACTGGTCGATGAAAGTCATGCGCGGTATTTTAGGAAGCTGCTGCAGAGTTCGTCGCCAAGGCCACTGCAAGCTGCTCCTGTGCAAAGCACAGGTCTGCCCAGGCCTTGGCCTTATCCAGTGGTGTGCGCAGCAGATAAGCGGGGTGATAGCTCACGACGACAGGAATGTCCCGGTAGTGAAACAGCCGTTGCCGCAGCCGCCCGATCGGATCAGGGCTGCCGGTGAGGGTCTGCGCCGCGAATCGTCCCAGGGCCAACAACAGGCGCGGACGCACAAGCGCGATCTGCCTTGCGAGAATGGGCTCGCATTGTGCGATCTCGTCGGTCTCGGGATTGCGGTTGCCCGGCGGGCGGCATTTGATGACGTTGGCGATGAACACCGCTTGCGCCTCATCGGCACCATTGCGCGCCAAGCCCGCCGCGCGCAGCATATTGTCAAGCAGCTTTCCTGCGGCCCCGACAAAAGGCTCACCCAAGCGGTCTTCCTCGGCTCCTGGCGCCTCTCCGATCACCATCACATGCGCTCGGGGATGCCCAGCGCCAAACACGGCTTGGTGGCGTACGGCGCCAAGCTTGCAAGCACGACAATCATGCGTGAAGGCAGCCAGCTGCTCCATGTCGAGCGTTGCAATGCTCTGCAGCCTCAGAGCAGACGCCTGCGGAGCCCGCGTGGGCTCCGAGACCCGCTTGGGCGGCGGCGTGGATGCGGGCGGCGCGTCGCCCGGGCTTCCCATGCGGCTCGGTGCATGCGCCGCAACACTGCGTTGATCGGCGGCAAGGGGGC
>JAGWOZ010000171.1 GCA_028870715.1 Betaproteobacteria bacterium
GGCTGAAATCAAGGCCATTCCAGTCCAGGTCCTCGTAGCGCGGGCTGATGCCGAAGAAATGCCCCTCCCCTTCGGCCGTTCCCTCCAGGCGCTCAATCATCCATTTCAGAACCCGCGCGTTATCGCCATAACCCGGCCAAATGTATTTGCCATCGGGGCCCTTTCGAAACCAGTTGACGCAGAAGATTTTTGGAAGTGACGAGGCGTGCTTCTGTAGCCGGTGCTCCATGTCCAGCCAGTGCTGAAAGTAGTCGCCCATGTTGTAGCCACAGAAAGGCAACATGGCGAACGGGTCACGACGCACAACGCCCTGCTGACCAACCGCGGCAGCAGTCGTTTCCGAGCCCAGCGTGGCCCCCATGTAGATGCCTTCCATCCAGTTGCGCGCCTCCGTCACCAGCGGTACCGTCGTCGAGCGCCGGCCACCGAAAATGAAGGCATCGATCGGCACACCCGCCGCATCATCCCAGGCCGGATCAAGCGCCGGGTTGTTGGTCGCCGACACGGTGAACCGGGCATTGGGATGCGCGGCTTTTGCGCCGGTCTGCTTTGCAAGATCTGGCGTCCAGTCCTTGCCTTGCCAATCGATGGCGTGCTGTGGCGCCGGCCCCATGCCCTCCCACCAGACGTCGCCGTCGTCGGTCAGAGCAACATTGGTAAAGATCACGTCGCGCTCCAGACTGCGCATGCAGTTCGGATTGGTTTCGAAGTTGGTTCCCGGCGCCACCCCAAAGTATCCGGCCTCCGGGTTGATGGCGTAGAGACGCCCGTCACGACCGGGTTTGATCCACGCAATGTCATCGCCAATTGTCGTAACGTGCCAGCTTCCGAGCGAAGGTGGTGGTATGAGCATGGCGAAATTCGTTTTGCCGCACGCGCTCGGGAAGGCCGCGGCAACGTGGTACTTGCGTCCGGCCGGCGTGGTCACGCCCAGGATCAGCATGTGCTCAGCCAGCCAACCCTGGTCCCGGCCCATCGTCGAGGCAATGCGCAACGCAAGGCATTTTTTGCCCAGCAAGGCATTGCCCCCATAGCCCGAGCCATACGACCAGATCTCCTGCGTCTCGGGATAGTGCACGATGTACTTCACAGCGTTACACGGCCAGGCCACATCCTGTTGGCCCTCTGCCAGAGGCGCTCCCACCGTATGCACGCACGGCACAAAATCTCCATCGCTGCCTAGCTGATCCACCACCGCCCTGCCCATGCGGGTCATGCGCTTCATGTTGACAACCACGTAGGGTGAATCCGACAACTCAACCCCGATATGCGAGATTGGCGAACCCAGTGGCCCCATGCTGAAGGGAATCACGTAAAGCGTGCGCCCCTTCATGGCTCCTTTGAACAGCGCGTTCTCACCGGTCTGGAGCAGAGCGCGCATTTGTGCCGGATCCATCCAGTTGTTGGTCGGCCCCGCATCCTGCTGGTCTTGGCTGCAGATGAAGGTCCGGTCTTCAACTCGCGCCACATCAGAGGGGTCCGAGCAGGCCAGGTAGCTATTAGGGCGTTTGACCGGGTTGAGCCTCTTGAAGGTTCCGGCATCAACCAGCTGCTGGCACAGGCGGTCATATTCATCATCGCTGCCATCGCACCAGTGGATGGCTTTGGCACCTGTCAAGGCGGCCATTCGGCTCACCCAGTCGATCAGACGAGCATTCTTGACGTACGCAGGAGCATGGGCCCGAACTTCGGCCATGAGGGATTGGGTCATCAGAGTCTCCAATGAATCGGAATGCGGCGGTGGCCCGGTCTCCGCACCCCGTTTTTTTGTGGTGTTCTTGCAAACTGCCCGGGCCAATCATCGTAGTGGATCCCACGGCCCATATGGTCCGCACAGCAGCCGCGCCCCCAGCGCGCACAGAGCGCCGGCCCGCGGCCAAGGCGCCGCTCGTCGAGCGGAGATTGCAGCAGACCTTTAGGGTTTGGGGGGGCATCGGGACGTGGTGCAGGGTGCCCCGCTGCGCCGGCGAGCGCACACGCCTCGGCGCCGAATTTGACAAGCAGCGCAGCAGCTGCTGCACTATAGGGTGTGGGTGGAGATCGCACAGACACGTCGTCCGGGAGGCAACGCATCATGCTTGTGACAACAACAGAAGGCATTCCAGGTTACCGGGTGACGGACGTCAAAGGCCAGGTCTTCGGCGTCGTTGTGCGCAGTCGCGGCCTTGGTGGCAACATCATGGCAGGCCTGCGATCGCTCGGCGGCGGGGAGATTACGGAATACACCGAAATGCTCGAGGAGGCGAGACGGCACGCGGTGGACCGGCTCGTCAAGAACGCGCTCCTGATGAACGCCAACGCCATCGTGATGATGCGTTTTGACTCCTCGGAGATTGGCCAGACCATGAGCGAAATCGTGGCGTACGGCACCGCGGTCGTCGTTGAGCGCGAGGCGTGAGCGATGTTGAGAGTCGGCACCATTGCTGTGGCCCTCGTCTTTGTTGCGCTGGGTGCATACGGCCACGTTCTGCACCGCCCGGCACTGCAGCCGCTATTGTGGATCGGCATCGTCGTGGCGCTCGCCGTCATCCTGGAGCGTTGGCGCTACACGCGTGCTGAGCAACCCCGGGGCAATGCATGGGAGCCCACGAATGAGCGATTTGTGGACCCCGGAAGCGGCAAGGTCATGATCGTGCTGTACAACCCGAAGACCGGCGATCGCAGGTACGTTGCGGAGCCCTGAAGCGCCGAGTTTGCACCTTGCTTTTGCGCGGTGTGCTCGCGCTGCGGCCCCGGCACATGCGCGCACAGGATGGCCAAGAGCCAAGGGCTCAGTCGGCGAGGATCCAGGCGCGCGCCTCATCCACCTGGTCGGTCGCGAACACTCGCAAGGGAGCTGGCATCACGAACCGCCATGCGTTGACCGCAATCGTGATCAACGGGATATCGGTTACCACAGCAACGCGCTCCCAGCGCGACCAGTATTTCGTGCCCACGATGAAGTCCTCCCACGCAGCACCGACGTCCACGCCAGAAAAATCAGCGCCGAGCTCATAGTAGAAACGGACCTTCTCGTGTCGGCCCATGGCGGCCTCAATGCCGGGAATCAGCACGTTGTCGTAGTCAGCTTTGGTAATGCGCCCCCTGGCAACCGCACCAATGACGTTGCCAGGGAGATCCTTCAATAACTCGATCATGGATGGCTCCTTCTTGCACGTTCGATCCCCCGATCCGGCGCATGCGAATGCCCTTGACGCGCAATTCGAAAAGATACACCCTTGTTCAGGATCCCCAACCCGCGCCACCGCGTTGCGCGCCCTACCCGCCCGTGGCCAGCGCCCCTGGTCCACGAGCGCACAGCACCCTGGGTTCCGCCTTGTCTGACCCGGATGTGGTGTTACGCTTTTCTTACCTTTCTGCCAGCCCCAAGACTTCCATGGATCACGACGATTTGCAAGGCGCCCTCACCCCCGAGGAGATGCTTGACTTGGATCAGCGGCTGGAACTCATCGACGCTATGTCGCTTGGCATGGTTGAGGGGTTTGTCACGGCCGTATTCATCAATCCGCGGCAAGTGCCCGCTGAAGAATTCTTCCCTTGGATCTGGGATCCGGAAATCGGCGAGGCGGAGCCGTCGCTGGAAGACCAAGCGGAACTCGAAGTGACTTTTTTTCTGCTCAGCCGCTTTGTTGCCAACGTGGCGCTGGACCTCAGCCAGAGCCTCCAGAGCTTCGAGCCCCTGTTCCTGCGTGATCCGGGGCTGGCAAGTTCGGTGGACTGGTGCAATGGGTTTATGACAGGCACACGCTTTCATATGGAACTGTGGGAGCGCGTGGCGAGGGACGCGCCCGAGCTTTTCGAGGCCATTGGCCGGTTGGGCGACGCTGACGACGAAGCCGATCGTGAGGAACTTGAACGGCTGGTCGCGCCCAGCGTGCTGGGCATTGCCATTGAACTGGACGCGCAGCGGGAAAATGATTGAAGCCTCGCGGGACATGGTAAATGCCCACCGATGGCATGGATCCGCGCCGGAGCCCCTCCTCTCACGCAAGGCCAACCCGCGCTGCAGCCAACTTAGCGTCCCGCCGTATAGGCCATAAACGCCGCGCCGCACACCGTTTGGGCTCCACGCCCAACCTGGGGTCCCAAGAGTGGAGGCACGCTCCTCCACGAGCCACCGACGAAGCCCGTCTGTGCGACCTACACTTGACCGGGATCGCTGCAAGGCGCGGCGGTTCCACGATTGGAGGCCATCATGCAAATCGCGATGGGGACTCGGCGCTTCGCCCTTGTGCTGCTTTTGGCGTGCCTGCCTGCCCTGGCTTGTGCGGCTTCCGTCCTTGTTGCCATCAAGGGCATGGACTTTCACCCCTCGACGATCACGGTCGCTCCCGGCACCACGGTCATCTGGACGAACGATGACAGCTTTGCGCACTCGACCACGAGCGACACGAAGCTTTGGGATTCCGGCCTGCTCGATCCTGGCAAGAGCTTCAGTCGCACCTTCGACAAGGCCGGCACGTACCCCTATCACTGCGCCATTCATAGCTTCATGACTGGAACGGTGGTGGTGAAATGATGCTTGCACCTCCACGCGATGCGGCCGTGCTCACCGGGATTTTGGCAGGGATCTGAGGCGGGCGCCGCGGCTTGCCGCGGCCGGGTCCCAACGCAGCGACTTGCCGCAGCGCAGCGCTAGCGGCGCCGCATCTTTTGCATCGACTCGCGCCGTTCCTGGGCTTCGAGCGTGAGGTTTGCCGTCGGGCGAGTCAGCAACCGAGGAATCCCGATTGGCTCTCCGCTTTCTTCGCACCAGCCGTAACTGCCATCGCGGATGCGCTGCAGGGCGCTGTCAATGGCATGCAGATGCTTGCGCTCACGGTCCCGCACCCTGAACTCGATGAGGTGATCCTCCTCAAGCGAGGCGCGATCCGAAGGATCGGGAGTCGGCTCAAGGACCTGCAAATGATCTGCGGTCGCTTGCGCTGCGCGAAGCAGCGCATCGCGCTCGGCGCAAAGGAGCGCCCTAAAAAATGCAAGCTGTTCCGACGACATGTACGCAGTTGCTGGCGCCGACATGAGTTCAGCCAGCGCTGCGGGCGTCACTGCAGAGGTTGGGACATCGGTCATGGTCTACCTCGTCGTCGAATGGGCATGTTGGCGGGCGCCTTGAACCCGATGCTCACATCATGCCAGTTTCGCGTGAACGCCGACGAACGGCGCTGACTCCAGGCCGAAGGCGTCGCCTTGCTCGCCGCCGCGGCGGCCCGCCTGGGGCACCGCACATTCATGGGGCGCCATCGGCAGGTTGCGTACGATGTTCAATGCCTTCGTCCACTTTCCGGAGAACAGACGTGCCCCAAACCGCGACTGACCACAACGCCAAGCTCGCTCGGCTTGACGCGCTTTTGCTGCAAGACTGGGTCCCCAACGCAGCCATGGACCTCTCCATGCTCGACGGGTTCTTTACGGCTGCGATTTCCAGCCCGAAGGACATCGCGTTCGACCGAGCTCTGCCGAGGGTCTGGGACGTGGAGCAAGGCGTTGTCGAGCCGACGTTCCCATCCAGGGAGGCGGCCGAAGAGGTCCTCGGTCTGCTTCGCGAGCACTGGGACTATGTCGCAGCGATGCTCGGGCAAACGCCAGAGCAGTTCGACCCCGTGTTTTCCGAAGGCCCGGACGGGGTTGTCATTGAAGACTGGTGCCTGGGTTACATCGCGGGCATGCAACTGGATCCCACGTCTTGGGATGGCCTTTCGGACGAATTGCGAGATGTGCTCGAGCCGGTCTTTCTTTATGGCACAGAGGAAGGCGAAGATCTGCTGAAAGAGCTGGCATTGACACCTGAGCAGCGCGACGATATCGCTCGCGCACTTCCCGACATGGCCTTGGCTCTATACGACGAGTTCCACCCGCGGCCATAACAGAGGCGCCGCTGGCATCCAGATGCGAATCCATGGACCTACCCATTGCAGGGCTTTTCCCATGCTGGATAACGCGAGCACGCCGCCATGGATATCCTGCACACCGCCAGCTTTGGACCCGCTTGCGGACTGCCAGTCAACGCTTCTCGGCGCAGGCCGTTGTGGGTGTGCAGTCCAAACTCCCGGCTGTGCCATCCCGACCACAACCCGAAGGAAAAACCCATGAAGAAACTTGCTCTGTCACTTGTGCTGGCCAGTTTTGCCATCGCCCCGGCTTTTGCCGCCATGAAGGAAAAGCCCCTGAAGGTGGAGCTGGCTGCACAAAATGACTCTGGAGAAACCGGCTACGCCATGCTGTACCCGCACGGTGCCAAAACCAAGGTCATCGTGCACCTCAAGGGCACGCCCAAGGGCGTGGCGCAGCCTGATCATATCCACAAGGGAACCTGCGCCAATCTTGACCCGAAGCCGGCCTATGTGCTTAAGCCCGTGGTCGACGGCAAGTCTGTCACAACCGTGCACGTTTCGGTCGCCGATCTGCTCAAGGAGCCGATGGCCATCAACGTGCATGAAAGCGCCCAGGACATCAAGAAGTATGTGGCTTGCGGCGACATCGCAGCGCCGAAATAGGGCCCCCTGCTCGACCAATACGAAAGCCGGCCCTGGGGTCGGCTTTTTTTCGAGCACGCACGCTGCTGCCTCCAAGCTGCGACAGCGCGGATGCTCCCAGGATGAAGCGTTAGGCGCTCTCGTCGGGACGCGCGCGATGCCACGCTCCAACACCCGCAGTCATCAGGTCAGCACGTAGTCCTGCGGCAACGCTTGAGCCGGGAGATCGGTTTCGCCCAACATGTCGCGCAGCGCAATCTCAATGCCTGTGGACAAAAAATCGAGCGGCAGATCATTGGGCAACAGCCCAAATGGCTCTTCCAATTCCTCGTTCAGCGCGTCCAAGGCCAGAAACGTGTAAGCCACGAATGTGACGATGAGCGGCGTGAGGGCGCCGATGCTGCTGACGAGCCCAAAAGGCAGCAAGAAGCAGTACACGTAAACGGTACGGTGCACGATGACCAGATGCGCGACAAGCCCGGTCCTTCAGGGTGGGGAAGGATAGCGCGGATGCCACAGGCATCCATCGTCCCTTGAAGTAGCGCCCGATTAGCTGTATATTAAACCAGTTATGAAGCGACTCCAGGCGTTCAAGTTCGAGCTTCGGCCAAACGGTCAGCAGCAGCGCCAGATGCGCCGCTTCGCGGGCTCGTGCCGGTTCGTGTTCAACAAGGCGCTGGCGTTGCAGAAGGCGCGCTTCGAGCACGGCGAGAAGAAGCTGGGCTACGCCGGGCTGTGCAAGGAACTCACCGCCTG
>JAGWOZ010000172.1 GCA_028870715.1 Betaproteobacteria bacterium
CGGCCGATGCCGTTGCGCGCCCAGCAGCGGCATGGGTTCACGCTTGTGCGCTGTCGCGACGACTCACAACCGCGTAGCGCTTGAGCGTGCGCTCGCGCGCCCGCGAATGGTCCACCACTGGAAGGGGGTAATCCGTGCCCAGGCGCACACCCGCTTGCTGCAGAAGTGAAGGCTGGGCCTGCCAAGGCGCGTGGATGCAAGCATCCGGCAGCCCTGCAAGCTCCGGTACATAGCGCCGGATGAAACGTCCCTCCGGGTCAAACTTTTTACTCTGCGCAATCGGGTTAAAAATCCGGAAATACGGTTGTGCGTCACACCCCGTTGACGCCACCCACTGCCAGCCGCCGTTGTTGGCCGCCAGATCGAAATCATTGAGCTTCAAGGCAAAATAGCGCTCGCCGCGGCGCCAGTCCAGTCCCAAATCCTTGACGAGAAAACTGGCCGTCACCATGCGCAGTCGGTTGTGCATGTACCCTGTGGCATTGAGTTGGCGCATGGCCGCGTCCACAAGCGGGTAGCCCGTGCGGCCTTCGCACCATGCTGCAAAGAGCTCGGGGGCATCGTCCCATTGGATGTTGTCGTACTCAGGCTTGAACGCGCGTGCCGCAACCTGTGGGTAGTGGTGCAGAATCTGCACGTAAAAGTCTCGCCAGACAAGCTCTGACAGCCAAATGGCAGCGCCGTTGCTGCCTGCTTGCATCCGTCGCCAAGCCTCCCGTGCCAGTTGGCGCACGCTGATGGTGCCGAACCGAAGGTGCACGGACAAATAGCTCGGCCCCTTGGCTGCCGGATAGTCGCGCGCGTCCGCATATGCGTCAATGCGCTGCAGAAAATCGGCGAACAAGGTCTGTGCCCCGCTGCTGCCTGCGGGAAGCCCTGGAGGAAGCGCGGCCGCCGGGTCGAAGCCAATGTCCGTCAAGGCGGGCAGCTTTGTGGGCTGCTCGAACGACAGGACGCGCTTGGAAAGATCGGTGCATTCCATCTCAGCGAGATCCGCAAGGTTTCGGTCGCGCACGTGCTTGAACCAGGCGTTCTTATAGGGCGTGAACACGCTGTAGGGTCGGCCTTTTCCAGTCAGAATTGCGAGCGGATCGACCATGACATGATCGCAAAAGGTGTGGAACTCCACGCCGAGTCCGGCAAGTAGCCCAGCGACCTCGGCATCGCGCTGCACGGCAAGCGGCTCATAGTCACGGTTGGCGTACACGGCCCGTGCTTGCATTCTTGCTGCAAGACGGGGAATGCACTCCGCCGCCCTGCCATGCTCGACAAGCAGCGAGGAGCCCATGTGGCGCAGAGCCTGATCGACTTCGGCCAGGCTTGCGTGGATGAATGCCAGCCGACGGTCGGCGTGCGCTCCCTGCTTCAGTAGCGGCTGCAGGATATCGGGGTCGAACACAAAGGCGAGCGCCACCCGCCGGGCGTGGCGAAGCGCATGATGCAAAGCGGCATGGTCACTCAGCCTCAGGTCGCGTCGCAGCCAGACCAGGGCCGTGCCGTCATGCGGGGGATGTGTTGCAGAGGAATGCATGGCAGCGGCGCTTGTGGTCATCGGGACCAGCCCCCATGGGCCGGACGCGCAGCGATAATATGGCGCCATGAATCCCCGTGCCGACGCTTCCAATTTGAGCAACCAGTTTCTCATCGCCATGCCCGGAACGACCGAGTCATCGTTTTCCGGCACGGTCATCTACGTGTGCGAACATTCCTCTCGCGGCGCCCTTGGTTTGGTGATCAATCGGCCAACCGATATCACGCTCAAGGATCTATTCGAGCGAGTCGACCTACGGCTGGACGAGCCCCGACTCGCGGAACAAACGGTGTACTACGGCGGACCGGTGCAGACCGAACGGGGGTTCGTGCTACACAACTCCACGGAACAGACCTACGCCTCCACGCTGCAAGTGGCGGGTGGCCTGCAGATGACCACCTCGAAGGACGTGCTGGAGCACATTGCTGCAGGTCATGGCCCGGCACGCTTTTTCGTGGCGCTGGGCTATTCGGGCTGGAGCGCCGGGCAATTGGAAGATGAGATCGCGCACAACGGATGGCTCACGGTGGAGGCCGACGCAAGCATCGTCTTTGATGTCTCAGTTGAGCACCGATTCGATGCCGCAATGTCGCTTATGGGGATTTCCTCCGTGAGTCTGTCGCAAATTGCCGGACATGCCTGAAACCTTGGCGACGCAGCCCCACACGCCTTGCCTGGTGATGGGGTTTGACTATGGCGAAAAACGCATCGGCGTCGCCATTGGCAACACGCTCACCTCGGGCGCCCGCGCACTGCAAAGCGTGCGCGCCGACCGACGTGACACGCGGTTCGAAGCCATTGGCAGGCTGATTGCGCAATGGGAGCCGAAGCAGCTTGTCGTCGGCCTTCCGCTTTCGCGGGAAGGCGCCGAGCAGTTACGCACGACCCAGGCGCGGCGCTTCGCCCACCAATTGCGCGGCCGCTTCCAACTACCGGTCACCATGGTGGATGAGCGCTATACCTCGCGCGCCGCCGAAGATGCAGGCGCCGATGACGTCGACGCCGAATCGGCCCGGCTCATTCTGGAACAATACCTGCAGAACCCAACCTGAACATGCTCACTCCCCCAGACGCGGAAGCCCTGTACGCCAGGCTTCTCGAAAAAATGCGCTCTTGGCTCGCCGATCACGCGACGCAGCCAACCATCGTCGGCATCTATTCCGGCGGCGCGTGGCTGGCCGAGCGTCTTCATGCCGACCTGGCACTCGACTCCCCCCTAGGCGTCGTCTCGTCCACATTTCACCGCGACGATTTCGCCACCCGCGGCCTACACCCGAGCGCCAATCGCACCGCCCTGCCATTCGACGTCAATGGTCGTGCAATCCTTCTGGTCGACGACGTGCTCTACACGGGTCGCACCACGCGCGCCGCGATCAACGAGCTTTACGACTTCGGTCGCCCCGCCCGCGTGGATTTGGCTGTGCTTGTGGATCGTGGCGGACGAGAGCTGCCCATTTGCGCCCAGATCGCCGCCGCACAAATCGCGCTGCCCGCTGATTGCATGCTCACTCTTGTGCGCGATGACACCCGCGCCGACACGACACGACTGGTGTTCCGCATGGAGGCCTGGCCGCAATGAGCACTCACCCCCAACTCAACCGTAACGGCGAACTGCGCCACCTGTTGTCCATTGAAGGCCTGCCGCGCGACGTCCTCCTGCATATCATGGACACCGCGCAGGGTTTCATGAGCTTTGGGGACCGCGAGGTCAAGAAGGTGCCGCTGCTGCGAGGCAAAAGCGTGTTCAATTTGTTTTTCGAGAACTCCACGCGCACGCGCACCACCTTCGAGATCGCCGCGCAGCGCTTATCTGCGGACGTCTTCAACCTCGATATTCAGCGATCATCCACGTCCAAGGGAGAGTCGCTGCTTGACACCATAGCGAATCTGGAGGCGATGGACGCCGACATCTTTGTCGTGCGTCACGCACAAAGCGGTGCGCCTTATCTCATAGCCCAGCACACCCCACCGCATGTGCATGTCGTGAATGCTGGCGATGGACGCCACGCCCACCCGACACAGGGGCTTCTGGACATGGCCACCATCCGCCACTACAAGCCGGATTTCTCCTCGCTCACCGTCGCCATCGTCGGAGACATCGTGCATTCGCGTGTGGCGCGTTCGGCGATCTTCGCCCTCACGACACTGGGCGTACCCGAAGTGCGGGTGGTCGGCCCTAAAACGCTGGTACCCAGCGACTTGCACCCAATGGGGGTGCGCATATGCCACGATATCCGCGAAGGCCTGCAAGGCGCTGACGTCATCATGATGCTACGCCTGCAAAACGAACGCATGTCCGGCGGCCTGCTGCCCTCGGCAAGCGAATTTCACATGACCTATGGCCTGACCCCCGAAAGGTTGGAGCTTGCCAAACCCGACGCCATTGTTATGCACCCGGGTCCGATCAACCGCGGCGTGGAAATCGCGTCCAGCGTTGCCGACGGACCGCAGAGCGTGATTCTGATGCAAGTGCGCTTCGGCGTGGCTGTCCGTATGGCCGTGCTATCGATCATTGCCAACACCGCTGCCTGACCATGACAGAGCCCCATTCCTTCCTCGTACGCGGCGGCCTGCTGATTGATCCGGCAAGCGGCCTGCACGCACCCGGCGACGTCGCCATCGCAGGGGAGGTCATTGTCGCTGTGGGCAGCGTGCCCCAGGGTTTCGTACCCGACGTTGTCCTCGACGCCAGCGGGTGCTTGGTGATGCCCGGGCTGGTGGATCTGTGCGCACGCTTGGGGGAGCCTGGCGGCGAGGCCGCCGGCCTGTTGGATTCGGAACTCGCAGCAGCCGCCGCGGGCGGTGTCACCCGGGTGGTGTGTCCGCCCGACACCGACCCTGTGCTTGACGAACCCAGCCTTGTGGAAATGTTGCGCTGGCGCGCGCGACGCATCAAACGATCGCGTGTGTACCCCCTGGGTGCCCTCACCAAAGGCCTGGCTGGTCAAGCGCTGGCCGAAATGGCCTCCTTGGTTAAGGCCAGTTGCATCGGCTTGTCGCAGGCCGACACACCGGTTGCCGACACCCAGTTGCTGCTGCGTGCGCTGCAGTACGCAAGCACCTTCGGTTACAAGGTCTGGCTGCGTCCGCTCGACGCCCATTTGGGTCGAGGGGTGGCCGCAAGTGGCGCCTACGCCCAACGTCTGGGACTCGCCGGTTTGCCGGTCATGGCTGAGACCATCGCCTTGCACACGATCTTTGAGCTGGTGCGCGCCACAGGCTGCTCGGTGCACATCAGCAAGCTCTCCAGCGCGGCTGGGGTTGAACTGCTGCGGCGAGCGAAGGCTGATGGCCTGCCGCTGACAGCTGATGTATCCATCCATAACCTCCTCCTTACCGATTTGGACATCGGTTGGTTTGACCCCCGGATGCGCCTAGACCCGCCGCCGCGCCAGCAGGCTGACCGCGACGCTTTGCTTCAAGGCCTCGCAGACGGGACCATCGATGCGCTGTGCTCCGATCACACCCCGGTGGGCAGCGACGACAAGATTCTGCCGTTCGCCGAGGCCGCACCGGGGGCAAGCGGCCTGGAGCTTCTTCTGCCGGCGGTCTTGGAGTTCGCACGCCGCAGTGGCTTGGCCTTGCCCAACGCGCTCGCATGCACGACCAGCCGCGCGGCAAGGGCGGCCGGGCTGGCGCCCCTTCATCTACAACCCGGGGCTGCTGCCGAGCTCATTGTGGTCGACCCAACGGGTCGCTGGACGGCCAGCCCGGAGCAGTTGCGCAGCAAGGTCAAGCACACGCCCCTGGCACAGATGACCCTCACGGGGCGCGTGCGAGCCACCATCATCGACGGGCGGCTCATTTACCAGGACGGGGCTTCTGAGCACCCGGGAGGGGCCCGGTTTAGAACTGCCCAAGGCACATGATGGCGGGCGCCTTGCGTTTGCCGTGGATGCTCATGCGCATGGGAATATTGGTGGTGCGGGGGCTCATTACCCTGCGCCGCTTTTCGCTACGCACGCCGGCGCAGCAGCAGGATGCCATTCAGGAGTGGTCGCGGCGCCTTCTCCATCTGTGCCGCGCACAACTGGAGGTACTTGGGGAACCGCACAAGGCGCCGTGCCTGCTGGCCGTCAACCACGTGTCGTGGCTAGACATCGTTGCCCTGAACGCTGCCCACCCCACGCGGTTCGTCGCGAAAGCCGACATCAATCGCTGGATCCTGCTTGGCACGCTGGCGCGTGGGGCCGGAACCCTGTTCATCGAGCGCGAACGACCGCGTGACGCCATGCGTGTCATGCACGCCATGGCCCAGGCTCTACGCAATGGGCAGCTCATCAGCGTATTCCCGGAAGGCACGACGTCAGACGGCCGCGAGATCCTCCCAATGCACGCCAATCTTTTCCAAGCGGCCATAAGCAGCAAGGCGTCCGTACAACCAGTACTCCTGCGCTACTTGGATGCGCGCACGGGGCACTACAGTCGGGCGCCGGCCTATGTGGGCGACGAAACGCTGCTTGGCACGCTTTGGCGCATGGCCTGCGCCGGCCCGCTACGGATCAGGATTCAGTACTTGGCCATCATCTCTGGCGACGATCGCCGCGCTTTGGCAATCGCAGCGCGTGCGGCACTCCAAGCTGAACTCGGGCCCCGGAATAAGACCAAACCCGATGCAACTGCGGCTGAGGTTGCGCCTCTACAATCGTCGGCTTCCTCGCTGTAGCGCTATCGATGGAGCAGCTGCACCCCTCGCCGGTCAATGCCGTTTTTATTGAGTGTGTGTCTTTTCCATTGCAAAAGCAGCAAGCCACGAAGCGCCAACCAATTTGCGTATCGGCTTTTGTTGTTGCGCAATATATGCACGATGCATTGCTAGACTTTGCGTCGCCTTTCCCTCGCCATAGTTCAATGGATAGAACGGGCCCCTCCTAAGGGTCAGATGTAGGTTCGATTCCTACTGGCGGGACCATCGCACGAAGTGCCGATGTTTCCCATTGCCCTTGTTTCGCCATGAAAATCTCTTTTTAAGGATTCATGCATGGTGCCGCGGTCGGGCGATCAAAGAGCTGCCGTCGAACGATGAGACTGCGACAGTGGCGGTCACTTGCAATGTTTTGCGGCCGACCTCAGGCGCTCCGACTTTAGCGTAGGCCTGCTTCGTCCTCCGTTGATCAACAGGCTGGGCGGCTCGGCGCCCACGCAATCAGGTTGCTGCTTGCCCCGGAATGGGCTCCTCATGCAGATCAACGTCACCGCATTGCGCGCGGTGGCGTAGCGCGTGATCCATCAGCACGATAGCCAGCAAGGCCTCGATGATCGGGACAGCGCGCAGCCCCACGCATGGATCGTGGCGACCGAAGGTTTCCACCACGGTTGGGTGGCCCTCGCGGTCGATCGAGCGGCGGGGTTGCCGGATGCTCGACGTGGGCTTGATCGCGATGGAGACGGTGATGGGTTGGCCGCTGCTGATTCCGCCCAAAACACCACCAGCATTGTTGCTGAGAAAGCCCTGCGGAGTGAGTTCGTCACCATGCTCACTACCCCTTTGTGCCACGCTGGCAAAGCCGGCTCCGATTTCAACACCCTTGACTGCATTGAGCCCCATCATGGCGTGGGCGATGTCAGCGTCGAGCTTGTCATAAAGCGGCTCACCCCACCCAGGAGGCACGCCTGTGGCTTCCACATACAATCGCGCGCCACAAGAGTCGCCGGCCTTGCGCAACCCGTCGAGA
>JAGWOZ010000008.1 GCA_028870715.1 Betaproteobacteria bacterium
TGATCACCAACGTCGAGAGCTACATCATCATCGGCGGCGGAGCCTTGCTGCTGGGGTTCAACGGCAGCAAGTGGACGCAGCCCTTCGCGGAAAAGTACTTCGGCTACGCCTTCAGCATTGGCATCAAGCTCTTCGTTCTGTACCTCATCACGGGGCTCGGCCAGTCTCTGGCGGATGGCTGGATCACGATTTTGAACGGGTACGCCACGAACCCGGGCACATTCGCCCTGCAGGCACCCATCGCCATCGGTGTGTCTTCGCTGGTCTACGGCGCCATGGGAGTCACGGTCCCGGGCATCGCGAGCAGCATGCTCAATGGCTCACCCAGCATGAGCCTGGGCAACACGATGGGCGCCGCGGCTGGCGTTGCAGGTGGTGTGGCCGGCGCGGGCGCTGCGGCAGTTGCGGGCTATGCCGGGGCTGTGGGCGCTGCTCAGGGCGGATTGAACAAACTGGCGGGACTCGTGGGCGCGGGCGCCGCTGGTTCGGGCGCATCTGCCGCTGGCGGGATCGGCGGTGCGGACAAGCTCGCGTCACTCGGGGCCATGACAGGGACCGCAGGCACGTCAGCCGGAAGCGTCGGCGGATCGAAGCCAGGCGCTGGTCCGACGCGCGCTGTTGGTGGAGCAGGGGGAGCCCCAGGCGTTCCCGCTCCTTCTTCTGGCGCACCTTCCAAAGCTGTTGCGGACGCTGGTCGCATGGGCGGTTCCAGCCCGGCGTCGGCGCGGTTCCAACAGGATGGACAAAGCAGTTCCGCTGCGGAGGCGTCGGCGGCTTCTCCCAGTGCCAGTCCGACGGCTCCGGCAACTGGTGGCGCGGACACGCTGGGCGCACCGAACCTGCCGATCGGAGGGGAAGCCGGTACTGGTGGCACGCAAGCAGGCGAGAAGGGGGACGAAGGCAAATCCCCCTGGAACGTGATGAAAGACGGGCTCGGTCGGGCTGCCGGCACCAAAGACGACATCGCGCGCCACGAAGGTGGTGGCGGTGGGATCCAGATTCGCCTCGGTCATTCGGAGTAAGGCATGGCGAGAAATGTGCTGCGAGACGAACTGGTGGATGACATGCGAGCGCGCGTCGCGCATGCCTGGCGTCACGATCCTCTGGCGCTGTGGGTCGGGCTCATCAAGCTGATCAACGCCGTGTCCTTCGCTGTCCTGATCCTGAAGCCGGTGGGGTGGAAACTGGGCCTGTGGTTCGTCTTGTGCGTCGTCAGCTTGACTGTGGCCGCAGTCATCGAGAAGGCGAGGATGGCACGGCAAGCTCCACCGGCTGAGGCTGGAGAATTATTGAGTTTTCCCTAAATGGCGACATCACCAGAGACCGGCCTGAACCCAGCAAGCGGCGATGATCGACGGGCGGTGTTGCGCGCTCTTGAGCTTGGCGCGGGCTGTGGTGTTGAGCTCGCCGAGATTGGCCGGACAGAAGTTGGCGAGGGCATGCCGCTTGAGCCAGGCCCACAGGTACTCGACCGGGTTCAAGTCCGGCGCGTACGGCGGCAGGAACGCCATCTGGACAGCGCCCTCGGTGGAGTCCAGGTACTCGCGCACGAGCCTGCTGCGATGGGCCTTCAGGCCGTCCCAGATGATCAACAGCGGCTGCTTCAAGTGCGCACGCAGCGCCTTGAGGAACTCGACATGCTGCTCCTTCTTGATCGCGCCCTCGTGCAGCCGGAACAGGCAGTTCGTGCGGCTGAGGCCGGCGATGACGGAGATGTGCGTCCAGTTGAAGTGGAACTGGATGATCGGCGTCTTGCCCTTGGGCGCCCAGGTGCGCACCCGCGTGGGTCGCTCGCTCAGGCCGGACTCGTCGATGAAGACGATCAGCCGTGTGTCGCGCTTGGCTTTTTTTTGAGCGCAGGCCAGGTCTTGCGCTTCCAGGTCTGCACGGCATCCTCGTCACGCTCAATGGCCCGGCGCTCGGGCTTTTGCACCGAGAACCCCAGACCACCCAGGATGCGCCAGATCTGGGTCTGGCCGAACTGGACACCGTACAGGCGCGCGATGAGCACGCCCACGCGCTTGAGCGTCCACAGGTCCGTGCCGAAGCCATGCTCCGTCGGGCGTTGCAGCAGCGCGCGTCCCAAGGCCTGCAACTGGTCTTCATCCAGTCGGGCCGGACGGCCTCGCGTAGGCATCGCCCGCAACGCATCGATGCCGCCTTCATCGAGCACCGCCTTCCAGGTGTATGCAGTCTGCCGTGCCACACCCACCGCATGTGCAGCCTGTGCCGGCGTCTTGCCCGCCAGCAACATGCGACCGGCTCGCAAGCGCCGCCGCATAGAGTCGTCCAATCGTTTCGTCACCATCTCTCGCGTCCCCGTCTTCCCCAATATCGGTACAACGCATGACCAGCTCAACGGTTGTCATGATTTACGGAAAGATCAATAGATGCTCGAATAGCTCGGAAAATAGCATCTGGAATGAATTGTTGAAATTACAAGATTCTGACCTCAGTTCTGTTGACGGTGGATTCCAGGATCGATAGCCTGATGCTGTCGGCACGGCGCCAAGTTTTTGTGCTTGCATGAACCCCGCCCTATGTGATGGACCATAGCGCGAAAATTTCAGACTTGTTCGTCCCAGATCAATCAGGGCACTGCGCTTGCCAGAAGACGATATGCCCGGCCGGCACCATCTGTTGGATGTGCGGCAGCACCGACGCCACCACTTCTGGGTCATCGTAGAACTCCAGCACAAGCGGCAGGTGTACGATCATCCGCAGCAGGTCGTCGGCGTGCACTTCGCCCCTGCTGCCGAACCCAGCGACGCCACGAAACATGGTGATGCCGTGCACTTTATGCTGGTTGTGCAGCAGCTTGAAGACTTCCTCCATAAGGCTGTGGTTTTCGATCTTGTCACCTTCCTTGATGTAGATACGCACGATGGTGACTGTTTTCATACCGTGACTCCGAGGTTGCGTGACAGGTAAGCACCGAAGATCGCCGCCGCGACCGACAGCACCACAGAGCCGACCATGTACAAGCCGGCCTTGACCAACTCGCCGTTTTCGATCAGGTTGAGCGACTCCAGCGAGAAGGTCGAGAACGTGGTGTAGGCACCCAGACCGCCGGTGAGGATGCCGGTGCGAAGCTCGGGGCTGATGTTGATGCGTTCCAGGGTTTCGAAAAACAGAAAGCCCATGAGGAAAGACCCCAGCACGTTGATCGACAGCGTGGCGAATGGAAAGCCGCGGCCAAGCACGCTTTGCACGGCGAGGGTTTGTCCATAGCGGGCATAGGCACCGAAAATGGCAAAGATTGCGATGTAGACAAAGGTCATGTCGAGTGGTCCTTAGTATCGGGTTCTGTTGATTTTTAAGTGGGTCGCCGGGCATGAGGGATTGCATGGAGATCGAGCTTGCCGACGATCAAGAAGATGACGGTCTTGATGATGGAGTGACGCCGCGAGTGCGGTGCTTGGCGGCCTGAAACAGGCTGTTGATACCGTCCAGAAATCCATGGACGCAGTGAGCACAACGTCGAGGCGGATTCATGACTGATGTTCGTCAGCTCGGGATATTGGCGTGTCAGCAGTTGTGCATCTTGAGGTGTTGGTCATCCGGACGTTTGCCGTTTTTTGCACAAAAAGCTGTCTCGCCATGCATCATCCCTTGTCAGATTGCGTGAAGGGATGCGCTATGCACCCTCTATGTCACGACGCTATGGTCCATCATAGAAAGCGCACCGCGGCGGCGAATCCCCCGTCGTAGGCAAACGTGCTCGCCTGAGTGCGCGAGATGGTGACCATCCCTCAGGATGAGACGGGTTTCACCTGATCAGGTTGGCTGTACTCACCCAATTGGATGAGATGATTCTCACCCAAACGGGTGCAAAAACACCGCCGCGCGGTCGGCCGGCGCTAAAAGGGTGGGGTGCTTGGGCGCTACGAAAGCGCTGGGCAAACGCGCGCATGCAGGTGGACAAGATCCATCTGGCCGTGCGTATCGGTCTTTTGAAAGATCTGCTTCAGGTGGCTGCGGACCGTATTTTCGGACACGTTCAGCGAATGCGCGATCGTCGACAACGACTGCCCGGCGAAGACCAGCGAGCTGACCTTGGCCTGTGCCGAGGTCAGCTCGTACTGGCGCGCGAACACACACGTGGCGGGGTCGTGCAGGGCGTGGCCCCCTCGAACAGTGACGAGAACCAGACCGCGGCGTACGCCGGTCTGGCGCATGAAAACCTGGCCCGCCGCACGCACCACGGCTACGACAGGAGGCATCGGCGGCGCGCAAGCCAGCGTCACTACGCACGGTGAGGTGACAGCATGCGCCGGATCGTTCTGTGCCACATGCGCGATCGTCTCGCGCAGCAGGCGCTGGTCAACGGGGCTGGCCGCCATCAGACGCTTGCCGTCCAGACACAGACCGATGCGCCCGTCAAGCAAATGGTCAGCGGCCGGATTGCGATAGATCGGCTCCGCGTCGGCGGTGACGAGGAACACCGGATTGGCGTCATGATCGGTCAGCGCCAGCAGCGCACGTGAAAGGTCGTCGGCCTCCTGCCAGCGCCATTGGTTCTCCAGCGACAGTGTGATGTGGTCAATCAGGACCGTCAGCTCCGTCTTCTCTCGCGTGCCGAAAGCGTCCTGCTCCTCAGCACGGTAGGCCGAAAGGAAGTAGGCCCCGGACGAACGCTGGGCAACGACGCCGCACAACCGGTGCAGCAGGCCGCGCGGCTGGAGGAAGCCGCGGTAAAAATCGGTGCGCCGCAGGTCGCTGTTGCTGATCGCCTCGTCGCCGGCAATCACCCTCCCCGGCCTGTAGTCTTCAATCGACAGGAACCAGGGGTTGCGTGCCGAAAAGCCTGCCATGTCATGACTAAAGCATGCGTCGTTGGGTGATTCAAACAAGTCTGAATCGGCCCCGGTCGTGAACTCGTGATGCCCGAGAGTGACGATGCGAGCGTCGAGATACTTGCGAATCTGCTCCAGTACGCCGGGCCATTCTGTGGCGCTGACGCTTGCTGCATGGATCGCGCGCACCAGTGAGGTCGCCGTGGGCTGGCATTCCTGATGAAACCTCGTCCTGGCCATTGAGTCAACTCCACCTACGCGCAGCGGCTAACGGACTAGCGATGAAGCTGTTGCTGGGCGGGTCGAGGCCGCGATGACCACCCCATGCCTCCATTCGCCAGCGTGCGCGGATTATTCCCCCCGCCCGCCTCGACTGTCAACCGCCAATGCGGTGGGTCAGCGCGGCATCACTCCCTCTTACGCCGGGTTGCCACAAGGCTCCAAGAGGCACGCTCGCCGCGTCAATCGAGTACCCTTGGTATACCGGGGCTGCGGAGCCCGATGGAGTGACCCGGACCATGCTTCGAGTCAGACGTGAATACCAGTCATGGGTGGCCAATGAGTCGCTTGAGGACTATGCGTTGCGCTATGCGGCGAGTTCCTACCGCCGCTGGACGCCCGGAGTCGTGGCCAACACTGCGATCGGCGGCATTTCCTTCCTCGCGCTCGAGGCCATCGGGGCCAGCATCACGCTGAGCTACGGATTTCAGAACGCGCTGACGGCGGTGCTGGTTGTGTCGCTGCTGATCTTCCTAGTGAGCCTGCCGATTGCTTACTGGTGCAGCGTCGCTAACGTCGATATCGACCTGCTGACCCGAGGCGCCGGGTTCGGCTACATCGGTTCGACCATCACCTCGCTGATCTACGCCTCGTTCACCTTAATCTTCTTCGCAATCGAGACCGCGATCTGGGCGCAGGCACTGCAGCTGGCCCTCGGTCTGAAGCTGGTCATCGGCTACCTCGTGTGCTCGTTGATAATCATCCCGTTTGTCTTCTTCGGCATCACGTCCATCAACAAGCTGCAGGCCTGGACGCAGCCGATCTGGGTTGTGCTCATGTTGACGCCGTTCGGTTTCATCTTGTTCAAGGATCCTGCACTCCTGCATGCATGGGCCACGTTCGATGGCCGCGCGGGGGGCGGAGGCTTCAACTTGCTTTTGTTCGGTGCAGCATCGGGCATGCTCTTCTCGTTGATCGCACAGATTGGCGAACAGGCCGACTACCTGCGCTTCCTGCCCGAGCGCACGCCAGCGAATCGGCGAACCTGGTGGACCGCAATGCTGGTATCGGGACCCGGCTGGATCGTCATCGGGGCGCTCAAGATCAGCGCCGGCAGCCTGCTGGCAGTGTTGGCGCTGCGCATGGGCAGCAGCACGGCGCATGCGATCGAGCCGATCCACATGTTCGTCCATGCGTACGGGCGTGTGGTCGACGACCCGGTGCTGGCGTTGGCGCTGGCTACCGTCTTCGTCACCGTGTCGCAGGTCAAGATCAACGTCACCAACGCCTATAGCGGATCTCTGGCGTGGTCGAACTGTTTCGTGCGGCTGGCGCACTTCCACCCAGGACGCGTGGTGTGGTTGGTGTTCAACGTGGTGATCGCGCTGCTGTTGGCGCTGTTGGGGATCTTCGAGACGCTACAGACCGTGTTGTCGGTGTATTCGACAGTCGCGGCCGCCTGGATCGGCGCGCTTGTGGCCGACCTAGTCGTACTCAAGCGAACAGGGATTAGCCCACCGTACATCGAGTTCAAGCGCGCACACCTGTACAACTTCAACCCAGTGGGCTGCGGAGCAACCCTGATCGCCTCGGCCGTCGCGATTCTTGCCTACGCCGGGGCCTTCGGCGTGGTTGCCCAGGCCTTCTTCGGTTTCATCGCACTGGCCGTCGCATTCGTATCCGCGATCATCATTGCTTACGCGACAGGTGGCCGCTACTACATCGCACGCCCGGACCAGCACTACCGTTGCAAGCCCGCGCGCACGCTGGTTGAATGCTGCATCTGCGAGCGTGAGTACGAGGCTCCCGATATGGTGCACTGTCCCTTCTACCGCGGGGCGTTGTGCTCGCTGTGCTGCGGCCTGGACCTGCATTGCCATGACTTCTGCAAGCGGCCAGAGGCACTGCGGGGCGAGGTGCCAGAAATCAACCTGGGAGGACTGCGCTTTCGGCCGCATATGCTACGTCGCGTCGGACGCTTCATAGGGCTGCTAAGCGTCACGGCTGCGCTGTTGGGGGCAGCGTTTCTGTTGACCTACCGCTTCATGGACCTGCCTGATGTGTCGTCTCACTTTGACCTGATCAACGTGATGGTGCACCTGTATCTCGCTACGCTTGTGGTGGCGTCGCTGGGCATCTGGTGGATTGTGCTGTCGCACGAGAGTCAGGAGCAGTCGGAGCGCGAGCTGCTGGGGTCGATGCGCCACCTCGAACAGACCCGCAGGAATCTTGTTGAATCCGAGAAACTTGCCTCGCTCGGCGGCTTAGTGGCTGGCGTGGCTCATGAAATCAACACTCCTGTCGGCATTGCTGTCAGCACGGCCTCGTACCTCAGCGAACGAACCCAGTCTGTGCAGGGCTTGGTGAAGGCGGGTCAGTTCGACGCAGTGGCGCAGGAGAAATACTTGCGCGACGCGGGCGAGTCGGCCCGGCTGCTGCTGTCCAACGCTAGGCGGGTGGCCCAACTGGTGCTGAACTTCAAGCAGCTCGCGGTGGATCGAATCAGCGAAGCACGGTGTCGCTTCGATCTGCGCGAACACTTTGAGGAAACGATTCGGGACCTCCGGCCGAAGTTGGTTGAAGCTGGCGTTGAGGTAAGCATCGAAGTTGCGCCGAGCATCCAGATGGATAGTTACCCAGTCTCGCTGGCGCAGGTGGTGACAAACTTGACGATCAACTCGCTGCAGCATGCGTTCGAGCCAGGGAGTCCGGGACGAATCGTGATTCGCGCCGAGCTGCGCGAAGGCAACGAGGTCCGCATTGTTTACAGCGACGATGGCCGAGGCATCGATCCCTCGCTGCTCGGTCGGGTCTTCGAGCCTTTCTTCACCACCCGTCGAATGATCGGCGGTAGCGGGCTCGGCTTGTATATCGTTAACCAGATCATTACGCGCCAGCTTGACGGCTCCATCGCCCTCGAAAGCAACGTCGAGCGCGGCGCGCGTTTCGTGATGCATTTTCCCAGGGTGGCCCAGCAATCGCCGAACGGTGGTCGCATCCTGGCCCCCTTGACGAGGAACCCCATCGATGAACCTTGAATCCCAAGCCGTGGCTGATCCAGCGCCCTGGAAGGTCCTGCTGGTCGACGACGAGCCCGCAGTGCACGATGTATCACGGCTCATCCTGGCCGGGCTGAGCTTCGAAGGCCACAATATCCAACTGCATAGCGCAGCATCCGCCGCGCAGGCGCGTGAGTTCCTGACCCGCCACGGCGACATGGCGCTTGTCCTGCTTGACGTCGTGATGGAGACCGATGATGCCGGCATCGGACTTGTGCAACATATTCGAGAGCAGCTCCCCGACAGCGACATGCAGATTGTGCTGCGCACCGGCCAGCCGGGTATGGCGCCGGAGCGAGACGTCTTGTTGCGCTACGAGATCAACGGCTACTGCTTGAAAACCGACGTCACGGCGCAGCGCCTGCACTCGATTGTCATTTCGGCACTCCGGAGCTATCGCTACGCGCGTTCGCTGCGTGCCATGCTGCAGCGCGCCGCGCCGAGTGCGATACCACAGCGGCTCGACTCGACGCGAAGTGCGCTGGCGATGGAACTAGCACAGTCACACGACGGCGACTTGGTTCTCATGCAGGCGCAGCCCATAATCGTCCTAACCTCAAATCAAATCGCCGGCATCGAGTTGGCACCACAGTGGAGGACCTCTTTGGGTCTGTTGCCTGCCGAACGGGTATGCGATGCCGTACCCGAAGGCCCAGTGCGGCGTCGGATCGTGCGGTGGCTACTCGCCCAAGCCTGCTTCTGGGCAAGTTCATGGCGCGCGATCCTCGGTGTATCCGTGCCGGTATCGATTCCTGTGATCGGCGAAAGTCTGGGTGATTGCGACACACTCGAGGCGATCGTCGACGCGGTGCGCGATGCCGGCTTGCAACGTGGGGCACTGGACCTGTTGGTGAGCGAAGCGACCTTGCTCAGTGGTCACCCAGATACGCGTGCCGCCGTGGAGACGCTGCGCGCCGTCGGCCTGACGTTCACGCTGGCGGACTTTGGCGCGCAGACGATCTCGCTGCAACGCCTGAATCAACTGATTCCCGACCGCCTGAAAATCCACCGTCTTTTCGTACGCGGAGTGGTGAACGACCCCGAACGACAGGCGCTGGCGCGTTCGTTGATTGCGTTGGCTCAGACGCTGAACATCGTGGCCATTGCCGATGGACTCTCATCCGACAGTGACGCGCAGTTTTTCAGGTGGGAGGGCTGCGATCTAGGGCAGGGCGATGCACTGGCCCCCGCATGCGCACCCGCCGACGTGGCCGAATTCCTGCAGCATGGTAAGCGAGGCGTCCACTGAACTGCATCACCCCGAATTCCTGCTCAACCCGCGACTCGCGCCAGGCCGCAAGGTGTACCAACTTTCATCCGACAAGCCCGACTTCGTAGCTGTCTCGGCGTTGTTGAACAAAGAAGCAACAACTCAATGCATCAGGCTACGCGGAGGTGATCGCATCGCCGACGCTTATGGCGCCAGGTGCCGAAATTGAGCAGTAAATGCCGGCGTTTTGATCAGCTTTTTGCACAACCGTGCGCAGCATGCTCTTTTCGAATAGCAGCCCCTCTTGGGCCCTAGTCCACTGCGTCATTGAAAAAGCACCCCATTGATGGTGAAATGGGGGCATGGGCAAGATGAATCTGAGTGCAGCAGAGCGAAGTCAACTGGAGGCGATCGTGCGCAGTCGGACGATGCGTGTGGCCGATGTGCGCAGGTCGAAGTTGATCCTTATGCTTGAAGATGGCGAGTCGCGTGAAGCGATCATGCGCCGGCTCGAATGTGACTCGCGATTTCTTTCACGCTGGTCGAGCCGCTTCCTGAGCGAAAGGTTGGGCGGTGTGTACGCGAGGCATCCCGGGCGCGCGCCGAAGCAGCCGGTGGCCAAGCTCGAAGCACGGGTTCTCAATCGCACGCTCAGACACAAGCCATCGGACGGCTCGACGCACTGGAGCAGCTACAAGTTGGCGAACGAACTTGGGGACGTGTCGGCGTCGACCGTGCAGCGTATCTGGCGCAAGCACAACATTCGTCCGCACAGGCTCGAGTGCCACATGATCTCCAACGACCCGGCGTTCGAGATCAAGGCGGCGGATGTCATTGGGCTGTACTTGAACCCGCCTGCGCACGCGGCGGTGTTTTGCGTGGACGAGAAGACCGCGATCCAGGCGCTTGATCGCAAGGACCGCATGCTGCCGCTGTCGCGCGGGCGCGCCGAGAGCCATTCGTTCGAATACAAGCGCAACGGCACGCTGAGCCTGTTTGCGGCGCTCAACACAGCCACCGGCGAAGTCCTGGGCAAGACCGCACCGCGCCACACCAGCGAACAGTTCGTTGCCTTTCTCACCGACATCGTGGCCAGCCAACCCGCACACCAGGAAATTCATGTGATCTGCGACAACGTCAGCTCTCACAAAACCGAGCGGGTCGCGCAGTTCCTGGCTGAGCATGGCCATGTGCGCGTTCACTACACGCCCACGTATTCGTCGTGGCTCAATCAGGTGGAGAACTGGTTCTCCCGCATTCAGCGTGACGTGATCAGCCGTGGCATCTTCACCTCCGTGAAGGATCTGGATCGCAAATTGATGCGCTACATCCGCGCCCACAACAAAAATCCCAAACCCCTGAAGTGGAAGTACGACGATCCATCGCGCCGAATCCGCCCGGCGCCATCTCATTGACGCAGTGGACTAGTGATCGCACCACACCGCGGGGTCGCGCAGATGCAGTCCACTGACGCACCGCCAATTTGCAATCGGCTACCGATCCAATTCTGCTCCACCAACCCTACCAGGCTTGGCTCGGTCTCGATCACAAAATTCGGACGAAACCTCTTACATCCCAGTCGCCCGCTGCATTCCAGGCCTTCATTTGTCGCAAAGTTGCAGTTGTAACGACATGAATTGGAGCGACGAGTTGAAAGGTGCCAGGCGCAGCCACAAACTCAACCATCGACGGTGGCAACTGACTGAAATCTGGCAAGGGCTCGCCGGGCTCACGGGCAAACGTCGCAATCAGGTCCTGCAGCCATTGATCACCGCCAGCGTTATAGCGCCGATAAAACTCGGTATCCGACGCAGGCCGTCGCCGCTCCAATGTAACGTCGACACCCGTCAGTAGCGCCAGGCGCACATCAATGTCCGGACTGTCGGAGGCGATCTCAACACCATCGGCTAAGCTGATCCGAACGTGTCCTATAGTCCCGTTCAGCGGCTCGCGGACGTAACGCGCCGTACACCGTAGCAAACTCGGATGTCGCTTGAAAACTGTCGTCAGCCGATTCCAGCGAAAATTAGCCGAGTCCGCAAAGTCGTGCCCTGTCAATGCGAACCAGCGCAATGCGCGCAGCCGAAGCCACACGCAGTTCGCCAAGGTACGCGGGTTGGATCGTTACGCGGGCGCTCATTTCGACCATTTGCGCTCATGCCCGCCAGGAATGGTGCTGAAAACATCCTTTCCGCAAAGTCGCCGCATATAGGACACCTGCGAGAGACTCCGGACTCGGTCATCGGCAGCATTTCACGAAAATTACCGCATTTTTTACAGCTATAATCGTAGATTGGCATGAAAAGGTCTTTCTGTAAGTTGGTTGGCAAAATCGGAAATGAGTGGCCCCGCTATTTCAGGTAACCAATAAGCAGCAAATAACCTGGTAGCCAACCGGTCAGAATACCCTCGATGATCGTAAGGCTACCGACGAACTTGGCGATTGGTTTCTTCATCACGAGAAGAACAAAAAACAGAAGCCACAAGATCCCCCATGCACCCCAACATAGACCGAACCAGATACCCCAAGTGGTGGTTGCGGTTAATAGCGTTTGAATGGTCACCGGAACAGCTGTGATAGCGACAAACAAGCAGAACCAGCCCAATCCACGCCCATCAGCCCCGTTGTAACGGTTTACCGCAACCCAAAAATAGGTGAATGTGAACAGAAGCGTAAGGGCAGCCCCTTTGATCGACCCCAAATCAGCGCCTGGACCAAAGGCAAGGTACAGAGATACCAGCAGCGTGATTCCGCCTACGAAAATATCGATGACTGCAATTTCGTTATCGCCGATCCGACCAAGCAACCAGAGGCCGTTTAAGCACAAAACGGCCCCAACATAGAACAAAGCTAGTCCTAACAGCATGGTACATTCTCCAACAGTTATCGAATCATTCCGAGCACGCCCCGACCCAAAAGAGCCGGGACGCATTCGAGGCGTTTTCTAGTAACTTTTTGAATGTTTTCGTGGCATAAGGAAACCGCCGCGTTAATTCGATGATCTCGGCACTTGCATGCCTTGCTTCACCTGGTGCGGAGCCCCCTTCGCTGAGGGGCGGATGTCGAAGTCGAAGATCGCTCTTGGGATGTAGATGGTTGAGCACGCATTCGGGATGTCCACAACACCGGATAACCGGCCTTCAACCGGCGCTGTCCCAAGAATCATGTAGGCCTGAATATCGGTATAGCCAAACTTCATGAGATAGTCGATTGCGTGATTGCAGGCATTCATATACGCCAGCCACGAGTCCAGATAGTGCTGCTTGCCATTGCTGTCTACTGAGACCCCCGAGAATGCAATCCATTCGGAGTAATGCGGATCGCGGATGCCGGGCATGAAAATGGCATTCTCACGGACACCATATTTCTCCATGCCGCCTTTGATGAGATCGACGTGCAGGTCCATGAAACCACCCATTTCGATCGCACCACAGAACGTGATCTCGCCGTCACCCTGGGAGAAGTGGAGGTCACCGAACGATAGCTTCGCTCCAGGGACAAAGACGGGGTAAAACACCCGACTGCCTGCGGTGAGATTCTTAATGTCCTGATTCCCACCGTTTTCACGTGGTGGAGCTGTTCGGGCGGCCTCGCGAGCGACCCGATCGAATTCAGCACCTTTGAGTGACCCCAGGATGGCGCTGTCGGGGAGTGGGGGGAGCGCCAGCGGCGGGACACGCATGGGGTCGGTCGCAATCAGCGCGGTTTCGCGCTTCGTCCATTTTGCGAGCAACTCGGCCGATGGTGCTGTGCCCATCAAGCCAGGGTGGTGGATGCCGGCGTAAGAGACTTCCGGAATGTGGCGTGAGGTGGCAATGTCGCCGTTGAAGTCCCAGATCACCTTGTAGGCATCGGGGAATCGATCAGTGAGAAAGCCGCCGCCATTCTTTGTGGCGAACACACCCGTATATCCCCATCCCATGCCGGAGAAGGGCCCAGAATCCTCCTGGTCGCAGGAGTCGATCTCAAGGATGTCGACGATGAGCAAGTCTCCGGGCTCAGCCCCCTCGACGTGGAAGGGCCCAGAGAGAACGTGCACGCCTGCAAGTGGGGCGTGCCGAACGTCATCTGCAGAGTTATCGTTCTTGATGGCACCGTCGAACCACTCACGGATATCGGCGCGAAAGACCTCACCCGGTTTGATGGTTACGGCTGCGGGGATATCCGGGTGCCAGCGATTGTGACCAACAAGCTTCTGATCCTTGAACTTCTTGGTGTTGTCCAGTGGAAATAGATTCTTAGGCATTTTGAGACCTCATGAGAGTTAAGAGTTCAATGCTGAACATTACAAATCCGACAAGGCTATGATTGATTTCCAGATGCGCTCTCCTTTCCTTCAAGTACCAGGGATATAGCGCGGCGGATGTGCGAACAAATCCACGTGAGTTACACAAGCGATCTGCATATTTGTCCGGCATGCCTTGGACTTGCACTTGCCATTCGAAACAGGCGGCTCTGCTCATCTGCCCAACAAAGACCGTCATGGTCTGGGGAGCTGCCACAGATCAGGCGTCATGGAAAGAGTGCGTTTGCCCGCACTGGAGGAAGGCACCGAGGTGACAACGTCCGGCTCATGGCGGCTCTTCTCCGCGTGATCCATCGCAGCGACCAAAGCACTGTTTGACCCGCGCTTAACCATGCCGACCGAGAAGACTCGCCTCGCCTCCCTACCGCACACCGAACATGTGGCCAACTCCGGCGCCGTACCGAGCGGCCGAGTTACCTCGAACAGACCATCCTGATCACAACGATATTCGTATATGGCCATAACGCTCCTCCTTCTCAGTCAACAACTTCACAATGCGGCGCGACCCCGACCCCGACCGAGGCCGAATGCGTCATCCGTTCACTCGGATGACAGTAGGAATGCTAGGCAGGCGTCGATCCCGACGAATCCCATGAATCGATGAATGTGGCTGATCCGAATGGGTGAATTTCTACTCACCTAATTAGGTGAGTGTCGGCACCGTCGTTACCTGCGAATTGGAAATGCCAGCAGCCGGCGTGCATTGAGCCCAAGCTCTCCGCTGCGGGAGCTAGGCTGGCCGCGTAAGTGCAAGACTTCCCTGGAAATGAGCGTCGTAGAGCGGGCGGCGTTACCAAGCGCGCAAGCGCACCGAGTCCAAGTAATAGGGGAGCACCGGAATGACCGTGTTCGTGTCGAGGCCGGCAGCAGATGGGCTCACCGAACCATGAGGGTGCTGGCCGGTGCGCGGCTATCGCACGTTGAGACCGTCATCAAGTGCATCGCTCGCCAGAATTGGGAAGGTGCGGTTCTTGTGCTTCGCGAACGAAGACCACTGACCGTACAAGCTGCACCTGCTGCAACCTCCTGCGCAATCCAGGTAAGGGCCTAGGCCCAACACCCATGCACAGGAGGAATGATGGCGGAAGCCAACCCCTATTTGAACGCGCGCCGCGAGTGGGATGAGCGTTATGGCGATGCGCTCGCCCGCGCCAAGAGCTGGCGCTACGCGGCGATTGGTGCGCTGGCAGTCGCTGCCATCGCCGTCACCGGCGTCGTCTTCATCGGTGCCCAGTCCAAGATTAAGCCCTATGTCGTGGCGATCGACAAGATGGGCAATCCGGTCGCTATGGCGCAACCCGTCTCGGGCGGCGCTGTCGATCAACGCATCATCGAGGCGCAGGTCGCCAACTGGATCTGGAACGCCAGAACCGTCATCCCGGACGCTACGGCGCAGAAGACGCTGATCCATCGCGTCTACGCCATGGCGAGCAGCGACACCGCCGCCTACCTCAACGGCTACTACAGCAAGCATCCTCCGTTCGGCGACTTCACAGTGAGCGCCAACATCACCAGCATCCTGCCCGTGAGCAAAGACACGTGGCAGGTCGGCTGGGATGAGATCCGGGTGAACGGCGGGCAGCCACAGCCGGTTGAGCACTGGAAGGCCGACGTCACCACGGGCATCGACCCCAAGCTCGCTGAGAGTCCAGAGGTCATGCTGGACAACCCGCTCGGGCTGTTCGTCAAGAACGTGACCTGGACGCAGGTCTTCTCCCAAGGCCAGTAAGGAAGCCACCATGAAACTCTTCCCCTATGCCCTGGTGGCACTCACCATGGTGGCCAGCTCCGCCGTGGCCATGCCGAGCACCACGACGATTCACCTGATCGGCACCCCGGACAAGGGCCGCACCAGCGACCAACTGGTCCACGGGGTCGCTCCGGTCCCGCTCTCATCGCGGGCTACGGAGGATGCCAGCCAGGAATGGCTGCAAACCGGGATTGCGCCATCTCTCGTCGGAACGAATGGTCAGGTGATGTACCCCTACGGCCAAAGCCGGCCCACGATCACCTGCGCACCGCTGCACATTTGCGTCATCAACCTGATGGCCGGGGAGCACATCACCAACATCTCCATCGGCGACTCGGTGCGCTGGCTCGTGCAATCGGCCGGCGCCGGCGATCGCCCCGTGGTGGTGGTCAAGCCCACGGCCGCCGGTCTGGTCACCAATCTGGTGGTCACGACCGACGCCGGGCGGGTCTACTACATGACGCTGGTGAGCGACGCCCATGACTACGTGCCGCTGGTCGGCTTCTACGACCCGCAGCAACTGGTGATCAACATGCAGCAGCAGGCAGCGCAGGCGCGGGCGGCCGAGCAGGCCAAGGTCGAGGCCAAGAGGAAGGCCGTGGTTGCGCCCATGGGCAGCATCGATCCGGCAAGCCTGGACTTCGACTTCACCTGCAAGGCGGATGGCGGCCATGCCGACCTTGAGAACGCCGATCTGAAGCCCGTGCGCGTCTTCGCCGGCGGCGGGCACACCTACCTGCAGATGCCGCCCGACATGAAATACACCGACGCGCCAGCCGTGTTCAACGTCACCAACGGCCAGACTGAGCTGATGAACAGTCGCCTGGTGCATGGTTACTACATCATCGATGGCCTGCCGCAGACGTTCACACTGGTCGTCGGCGTCGGCAAGGATGCTCGCAGCGTGACCTGCCGGCACGGCCAGGCAGGTGGTGGCTGGTTCTCTGGGCGGTGAGGGCGCGTCATGACTGAAGCGATTCAAGACGACAAGGCCCTGGACGAGAGTCTGCTCAACCAGGACCTCGATGGCGCCGCGGCGCCCAAGAAGGGAGTCCTGCGCATCAAGGGCACGCCGCGCGAAGGCGGAGCGCGCCTGAGCAGGAATTTCAAGAAAATCGCCTTCATTGGCGGCAGTGTCGTCGTCGGCGGGATGGTGATCGGCATTCTGACCGCCGGCAACAAGAGCCAGCCCGCCGAGAGCTCCGGGACGACCGCGATGGTCGGGCAGACCTCGCCGGACGTCGCTGCCATGCAGCGCGCGGCGCAGCAGCATTGGGGCGGGCCGGTGGCGGCGTCTTCCGATCCAACCGGCAACGCCGCATCTGAGCCCGTCGGCGCAGCCAGCAGCCCGGGCGCGCCTTTGAACCACCCGAACAACCCCGGCGCGGCATTGCACGCCAGCGGCGAGCCGCCGCAACTTACGCCGGCCCAGAAGTACCGCCGTTGGCTGATCGAGCAGCACTACAAGGCTCTGGAAGGCGCCACATTGGCGGACCAGACGGCACACTTGGCCACGACCAGCGCGGGGAGCGTGGGAATGATGGGCGCCATCCAGTCCCAGGCTGCGGCACCATCGCGAGCCGACGCACTGCGCAACCTCACGGCTCTGGCCGCAACGCCCCAGGGCGCGGCTGATCCCAACCTCCAGAAAGCCCTGGCGGCACTTCAGGGTGCCTCGGGTATGGTTGGCGGCGCCCAGAGCCCGCAAGCCCAGAACAAGGCGTTCCTGGTCAGCCAGGAGCGCAAGGCGTCGAGCGGCTACCTTGATGCGGCTGCGCAACCGCCCATCGGCAACCATGAACTGTTTGCCGGCGCCGTCATCCCTGCAGTCATGCTGACTGGTATCGACAGCGATCTGCCGGGCACGATCACGGCGCAGGTGCGGCAGACGGTCTATGACAGCCTCAATCCGGCCGTGGTGCTCATTCCCCAGGGCACGCGCATCATCGGCGCGTACAGCAGCGAGGTGGCCTATGGCCAGAGCCGCGTGCTGGTGGCCTGGAATCGGTTGATCTTCCCCAACGGCGCCATGATGGATCTGAAGGGAATGGATGGCACGGACGGGGAGGGCCAGGCCGGATTCCACGACGGGGTCGACAACCACACCATGCGAATCTTTGGCAGTGCTGTCTTGATGAGCCTGCTTGGTGTTGGCGCTCAGCTGAGCCAGCCGCAAAACGCCGGCGCCCTCAACACCCCGTCGGCGAGCCAGCAGGCAGCCTCAGCTCTGGCCCAGCAAATGGACAATGTCGGCACCAACCTGCTCAACAAGAACCTGAGCATCCAGCCGACGCTGACGATCCGGCCGGGCTATGCCTTCAACGTGCTGGTGAATCGGACGATGATCCTGCCGCCATATCCAGGGTAGGCATCCCTTTGCGGTGCATGCGGATGACTTGTTTTCGCCTCTCGTCCAGTACTTCCCGCGACTGCTTGCGGGCATCTTCTTTTCCACGTGCAATGAGACACGATAGGCACCCTAAAGTTCACGGATAAAGCGTGCCCAGTCTATATAGTCAGCGGGAGCCGCAACAGTCGCGGCGGTTCATAGGGTGCGCTGGAAGTGCAAGAGATACCACATACTCATCTATCAAGTTGTTCTGAACACGTGCCATTATCCAAACTGGAAACAGATCGACTACGTGCCATGGAAAATGCGTAAGGAGGTGGCGGTTGACCTGAAGCGCCTCTACGCCAACGCCACCGCCGACGAGGCCGAGCAACCGCTTGCCGAGTTCGAGGCGAAGTGGAACACCGAGAGTATCCGCCGGAGATCCGCATGGTGATCTACACCACCAACGCCATCGAATCGGTGAACATGAGCCTGCGCCAGATCACCAAGAACCGGTGATCATTCCCGAGCGATGAGGCTCTGCTGAAACTGTTCTATTCTTACTGTGTCAATAAAATCATGGCATTATGTGCATCTCTGCATTCTGCACATGAGGAACGATGGGTGCGAGCGAACGGTTTGACCGGTACATGGAACACTTGTCTGAGGGGCTGGGGCATTTGGACCGTCACGCCGGGCTCAAGGGCTATTGCACGGGGCTGATGCTGCCGCTGTCGCGCAAGAGCGTGGAGCCGATGGCCGCGCGGGTCGACCCGATGCATGCCAGCGCCCGGCATCAATCGCTGCATCACTTCGTGGCCAAGGCCCAATGGTCCGATGCGGAGATGCTGCGGCGAGTGGCCCAGTGGGTCGTGCCGCAAATGGACTTCAGCCGTGGCGGCTGGTGGATCATCGACGACACGGGGTTCCCGAAGAAGGGCAAGCACTCGGTGGGCGTGGCACGTCAATACTGCGGGATGCTGGGCAAGCAGGACAACTGTCAGGTGGCGGTGAGTGTGTCGCTCGCGTGCGACCAAGGCAGCGTTCCTGTGGCGTGGCAACTCTATCTGCCCGAGGATTGGTCCAAGGACCTCGTGCGTAGACGGGTGGCCGGCGTGCCCGAGGAGGTGCACTTCGCCACCAAGACACAGATTGCACTGGCGCAATTGCGCACCTTGCTGGCTGAGGGAGCCCCTCATCACTGCGTGTTGGCTGACGCCGGCTACGGGGTGGACGCTGGTTTTCGCCAAACGCTCAGCGACATGGGATTGCTCTACGCGGTGGGCGTGACTTCGGCGGTCGCCGTCTGGCCGCCCGGGGTCGAGCCCCTGCCGCCCAAGCGCTACAGCGGCAGGGGCCGTCCGCCAGTGATGCCTCGGCGCACCGCGCGGTTGCAGCCGATGAGTGTGAAGGCGCTGGCCTTGTCGCTGCCGGCGCAGGCATTCCATACGATCAGCTGGCGCGAAGGTACCAACGAGCCTCTGAGTGGACGCTTTGCCGCGCTGCGGGTTCGCCACGCCGGTGGCAACGCCGGCAAGGCACGACTGCGCTCGCTTGAGTGGTTGCTGGTCGAGTGGCCCGCGGACCAGGCCGAGCCAACCAAGTACGTTCTGTCCACGCTACCTGAAGACACGCCGTTGAACGAACTGGTCGCAGCCGCCCACCAGCGCTGGCGCATCGAGCGCGACTACCAGGACCTGAAGCAGGACTTCGGGCTGGGGCACTACGAGGGCCGCGGCTGGCGAGGGTTCCACCACCATGCCAGTCTGAGCATCGCGGCCTACGGGTTCCTGATGACCGAGCGACTCATTGCCGACAAGCCAGTGGGCAGTAAAAAAAACTTCATCGAACGCCAAGTGCCTGCTGTTCCCAAGGATTACATCCCCCGCGGCGCTCCTGCGCGCGCAGCGGCACGTGGACCATTCGATCACGACGCTACGCCATCGCCTGAGCTACGAACTGATCGCCCGTCTCGGGCAGTGCCCCTGCTGTGGCAAAGCAAGCGCAAAACTACTTTTGTGACACAGTAAGACTATCTGGCGCTGAAAAAAACATCAGCCGGAAATGGACCCTGCCGATCCGGGATTGGAAGGCCGCATTGACTCGCTTTACCATCCAGTCGAAGACCGGATGGCGAACCTTTAACCAAAACCCCGTTTACACAGAATTCCGGACACCCTCTGGCTCGGGTGTCACGCGGGACGCCCGTGACATTCGAGATTGTCGACAACATCATCGAATGACATTCTTTCGGTCGAAACAGGCATTCGGGGCAGCTTGCGACGACGGCCGAAATGCTGTCGTCCGTCGGCATCAATGGTCTCGTGAGCATCGGTTTCCAGCCACTACCCCGTACACAATAGGTGCGAGATCAATAAGCTCAGGCGACGCTAAGTGTTCGACGCTAGTCTTACGACGCTTCGATTCACGCACGCCTGCCGACACCACATCCGGCCGTGCGTTTCCATATTGCTTCATGAAGGCCCCGGATGACGCCCTCCATTTCCCGATTGCTATCCTGCCTTGCATTGCTGGCGTGTACCAGCGGCGCACTGCACGCCGAGCCCATTTCCCAACTGCCGCGAAACATCCACGTGCCAGGGCACGCCTTGCGTAGCTTCGACATCGGCTACGCCCAGGACGGCGTGTACGCCTTCGCCGATCGCTCCAACCACGGCGTGGACCTGATCGACACCCGCACACTCCGCTTCCTTGGCCGCATAAGTGGCTTCGCTGGACCACGCAGCGGGGGCCAGGGAGGGCCGAATGGAGTACTCATGGTTGACGGCAGACAACTATGGGCCGGTGATGGCGGCAGCCGGATACGCGTGGCCGACATCCGCTCGCGCCGCATCGTCGCAACCATTTCCACTGGCGGCACGAAACACGTGGATGAACTTGCGTACGACGCACGTGACCATCTGGTGATCGCTGCGAACAATGCCGATGATCCGCCGTTTCTCAGCTTCATCTCGGCCCGAGCCCCATATCGCGTACGCGCCCGCCTGATGCTGCCGCAAGCCACCGATGGATTGGAGCAGCCCATTTGGGACCCACGCACAGGCATGGTGTACGTCGCCGTGCCGGAACTGGAAGGCGTTGCGGCGCGCGGAGGCGTTGCCGTGATCGACCCGCGCACAAGGCGCTTGGTAGCCATGCACGACGTTGCTAGCTGCATGCCGGCGGGTCTGGCACTCGGTCCGACAGGCAAGCTGCTGGTCGGTTGCAGCGACGACGCAGTGGCCGCCGGCTTCAAGGCTGTTTCATTACTGCTTGATCCGGTCTCCGGCAAGATCCTGCGGGCCTTCCATCAGGTCGGCGGCTCCGACGAAATCTGGTACGACTCCGCCAGCGGCGACTTTCTGCTCGCGGCGGTGGCCAATCCAGACGGCCCGGTATTGGGCGTGATCAATGCGCGCCAACCGCATTGGGTCAAGAACATCCCCAGCGGTCGGCACGCCCATTCGGTGGCGGCGGACCCCAGCAGCGGCCGTGCGTTCGTTCCAGTTGCTGCAGGCGACAAGGCCTGTCCTCGCGGCTGCGTGGAGATCTTCGGAAAGTGACTCCGTGACGAGACCGACCTCTGCAAGCGCCGTGAGGTGGTTGCTCGTCGAAGACGACGCCATGATTGCTGATGCGGTCAGCCCATTGCGTGAGCACGGGTCCACTCGAATATTTGAGGTCGAAGGGTCGATGCCTGGAAGCCGGAGGAAGTGGCCATGCCAGCCATGGCGTCGGCGCGCGAAGGCGACTGAGGCAGCCCGAGGGTCGATCGCCCCGAGGCGCAATCGCCGGGAGTCTCGGCGCCGGTGCATGCACTTATGCCCAACCGCGAACGCGTTCCACGCGGCACCCGAACACGCGGACTGCGCACGCGGCCCGGCGCAAAGCAACCGCCTTGCAGGCCGACCGCGACACTTCTTACCAATCCCCATCACCGAAGTGATTCCTGCCTCCGGTAGCGAACCCCAATGCCCCTTGTTCCGAACAATCCAAGTCCTTTGGATCGGGTTGCTTATGCTGTGTACGTTGGGCGGTTGCGCCTCGCTGCAAAGCCCTGTCGGTGCGCGGGCATCCGAAGCCGCGCTGAGCGCCGACGCCGCTCCGGCCATGGCATGGTGGGCGGGAGCTGGCGATCCGTTGCTGGCCCGCTTGATCGACAACGGGCTGGCGGCGGACCCGCTCCTGGGCCGCGAAGCCCGGGCCCTGGCCGAACTGCAGGCGCGCCCGCGGCACTGGCGCTTCCGTGTCGCCAGCTGGATCGACCGCATACTGCAGCAGACACCCGAAGCCCCCGAATTCCCCGAGGTGCAGGCCGTGCGACTGGCCGACGCGCGCCAGCGCAAGGCCGCGCGCATCGCACGCGCCTACGTCGAGGTGCGCCGCCTGCAAGCGAGCCTGGCCTTGCGCCAGGTGTTCCAGTATCAGTTCCACGACGATGCCGACTTCGCCCGCTGGCGCCACGAGGCCGGCCTGGTCTCGGCGGTCGACGGCGGGCTGGCGGCCTCGCTGGTCGGCGTCAATGCCGGCGCGCTTGCCGACATTCGCGCTCGCTTGGCCGCGGCCGAGGCGACGCTGGCGCGGCGTGCGGCGCTTGCGCCATCGCAACTGGCGTTGTGGCTTGACGACGGCGCGCAGGTGCCACGGCTCGACGCCGACGGCGCGGCCGCGGCGGCGTGCGACGACGCGCGAGCGGCAGGCCCGCGCGCCGCGCTGACCGAAGCAAGGGAGCGCGAGGGCGCGCTGCCCAAGCTCGAGCGCGACGCCGAACGCACCGCGGACGACGCCCGCGCGGCCTACCGCCTGGGGACCGGCGATTTCGCCACCCTGTACGTGGCGCAAACTGCAGTATTGGCGGTGCGCGAAGCACGCATCGCCGCCCAGGCGCGCCGCGCGCGCGCGGCGATCAACCTGTGGACGGACGCAGGTCTGCGCAGGAACCAGGCCGGGCTGCGCGAACCGGCGCGCAGCCCGGCCGGCGACGTGCCGATGGCAGCCAGAGACGGCCGTGGCTGAGCCGGGCGAGGCATCGCATGTCGATGCGCTGCTCGATGCGCGCCCGCGCAGTCGCGCGCGGCGCTGGATCAGCATCGCGCTGCTGCTGCTGGCGCTGGGCGTGGCGGGCAGGCTGCTGCTGCGTTTTCTCGAGGGCAATACGACCCCGTACTACATGGCGCCGATCGTTCGCGCCGACCTGCGTCCACAGGTGACCATCACGGGCCAGGCGCACCTGCTCGGCGAGATCACGGTGCGCGCGCCGCGAGACGCCATGATCACCGCGGTACCGGTGGCCCCGGGCACCACGGTGGTGTCCGGTCAGGCGCTGGCCGTGGTGGATACCAGCGCCTTTGCACAGGCCATCGGCGCTGACCGCTTGGCGCTGGCCGCCGCGCGCGACCAGCTGGCGCGTGCCGTCGTGGATTCCAGGCTGGCCGCGGCCCGGCTCGCACGGTACGACAAGGTGTGGCGCGAGTCGAGCCACCGAGTGCCCTCGCTGGACGAGATGGACTCCGCGAGCGCCGCTGCGCGCAGCGCGGCGCTCGCGGTGCGGCAGGATCGCACGCTGCTCGACGCGGCCCGGCGCCGCCTCGACGACGACATGGCCAATCTGCAGGCCGCTCTACCGCGCAGTCCCATCGCCGGCGTGGTGGTCCAGCGGTTGGTTGCGCCGGGAAGCCGGATCCAGGCCGGACAGCCGCTGCTTGAGTTGGCGCCGCTGGGTGCCCCCGCGCGCGTGGTCGTGCCGCTGTCCCATGGCATCGGCCAGCTGCCCGCAGGCATGCCGGCACGCGTGGTTGTCGCCGGGATCGGCGGCGCCGAGCACGATGCCACGTTGCTGCGCATTGGCACCGACCCGGCGGGTGTGCGCCAGGCCGTGTTCGCGCTGGGGCCCAACCCGCGTATCCCGCCGGCCGCCGCGGCCACGCTCAAGATGACCCTACCGGTACGCCACCATGTGTTGCTAGTGCCGAACGCAGCGCTGGCCTTCTCGCCCCATTGCGCGACGCAACCCGAACTCGAACGCAGCAGCATCTGCCTGCTCGATCGCGACGGCACAGCGCGCAGCGTGGACATCATCGCTGGTCCCAGCGACGGCCATCGCACGCAGATCCTCGGCGGACCGGTGCGTCCGGGACAGCTGGCGATCATCGGCTGGCGCGAGGCGCCGGGCGCGTCGGCCTCGAAGCCCCGGTCCTCCGGCCCCTGACGCAGCCACTGCGCCAGCCATTGACCTTCACGACACCATGACTACCTCCGCTCCCAAGTTCACCCGCCGCCAGGCCGGCGGCGCGCTTGCATCGCTGGCCGTCGGACTGCTGCAACCTAGCGTGGCCTTCGCCGCGGGCGGCGGCCGCTGGGGACCGCCACGCCCGTTCTCCTGGGATCTGCTCGTCGAGCGCGCCCGCCGACTCGCGGCCCGACCGTACGTGGCGCCCCGCCCGTCAGCGCACGCGGTATCGGACTTGGACGCCTTCGCGCGCCTGACCTACGGCGCCGCCGAGGCCGTGACGGGCACGGTGCGCCTGTTCCCGACGCGCCGCGGCGTGGCGCCGCTGGCGGTGTCGATCCATGTCGTCGACCACGACATGGCAAGGAAGCTGATCGACACGCGGGGGTTGTTCGGCGGCGGACAGACCGCAGATCCGGCCGGCTGGCGCGTGCTGGCGCCCGACGCGCGCACCGACTGGATGGCCTTTCTCGCAGCCTCGTACTTTCGCTGCTCGGGAACGTCCAACCGCTACGGTCTTTCGGCACGGGGCATCTCGGTGGACACCGGCTTGGCGGGGCCGGAGGAGTTTCCGGTCTTCACCGATTTCTGGATCGAGCAACCGTCGGTCGACCACGTGATCACCCACGCCCTGCTCGACGGCCCGTCGCTGTCCGGGGCGTACGCAATCGACACCTGGCGTCGCGAGGGCGTGGACGTAGTGCAGGACGTGCGCTGCGCACTGTTCCTGCGACGCGACGTGCAGCGCCTGGGCATCGCCCCGCAGACCAGCATGTTCCTGTACGACCAGACGCGCGCCGACGGCATGCCACATGCCCATACCATCGGCGATTGGCGCCCGCAGGTGCATGACTCGGGGGGGCTGGCCATCCGCACCGGAATCGGCGAGCGCATCTGGAGCCCGCTGCACAACCCGTCGAAGGCGCGCATGCACGCCTTCCGCGCCGACCACCCGAGCGGCTTCGGCCTCATGCAGCGCGATCGCGATTTCACCAGCTACGAGGACGACAAGTTGTTCTACGACCTGCGACCTTCGCTGTGGGTGCAGCCCCAGGGCGACTGGGGCAAGGGCAGCGTGATGCTCTACGAGATGGCATCGATCTCGGAGACCGTGGACAACATCGGCGTGTTCTGGGTCGCCGACGAGCCGGCGCGCGCCGGGCAACGCCGCGACGTGGCGTACCGCTTGACGTGGACGTCCGCCGATCCCAGCAGCGACACCAACGCGCACTGCTGCAATTTGCTTATCGGGCCGACCGGCCCGGTCCACGAGCCGCCCGATCCGGCCACGCGCAAGTACGTGCTCGACTTCCGCGGCGATGTGCTGGCCGGGCTCGACGATGCCAGCGGCGTGCAGGCGCTGACCAACCTGCCGCCTGCCGCGGTCATGGGCCTGCGCGCTCATCGTCTGCACGGTCGTAAGAGCTCCTGGCGAGTCGTGCTGGATCTGCGCCTAACGGGGCTGACGCAAAACGAGTTCCGCGTGTTCCTGCACCGCGGCACGCAGGCGCTCAGTGAAACCGTCGTGGTCTCGCTCGAGGATTGAGTAACCGCGCACGCATACGCCATGTCCGCTAATCACGCGATGAACCCCGCGCCTCCGATGCTGCCTCCCGAGGCCGCGCTGGACATGCCCATCCAGCGCCTGGACGGCCCGCCTCCGGGGGCGATCGAGGTGAAGACTCAGCCACACGGCTTGCTGGTCAAGCGACTGCTGCTCATCGCGCTGACGGCCGTGCTGGCGCTCGCGGCGTCCACGCAATTGCGCATGGTGCTCGCACGCGAAAAGGTCAACGCGCTCGACATCGTGCTGTTGGTGGTGTTCGTGCCGCTGTTCGCGTGGATCTCCTTCGGCTTCGTGAATTCCGCGATTGGCTTCTTCAAGCTGATCAGCGGGGATCATCCAGGCTTCACGGCGGTGCCCAGGCCGGCGCAGGCGCTGCGGCATCGAGTCGCGGTACTGATGCCGGTCTACAACGAGGATATCGACGCCACCTTCGGCCGTGTGCGCACCATGGCGCGCTCCATCGCTGCCGCGGGCGGAGCCGCCTGGATCGACTTTTTCGTGCTGAGCGACTCGAGCGAGAGCAACGGCAGGTGCGAGCAGGCGGCGTGGCTCGAGCTGGCTCGCGAGGCCCCCATCGCGGTGTACTACCGCCGACGCGAGCACAACACCGCGCGCAAACCGGGCAACATCGCCGAATGGGTGCGCCAGTTCGGCTCGGCCTATGAGTGCATGCTGGTGCTCGACGCCGACAGCTTGATGAGCGGCGACGCCATCGTTGGCATGGCGTCAATCATGGAGGAACGGCCATCGATCGGCTTGCTGCAGACGGTACCGATGATTACCAACGCGCGCACCCTGTTCCAGCGCTGGATGCAGTTCGCCAGCGAAGCATACGGCCCCATCGCCAGCGCGGGGCTGCTGTGGTGGGCGGGCTCGGAGGCCAATTTCTGGGGCCACAACGCGATCGTGCGGACGCGCGCGTTCGCGCAAAGCTGCGGCCTGCCCGAGTTGCCGGGCAAGCCGCCTTTCGGGGGCCATATCCAGAGCCACGACATGTTCGAGTCGGCACTGCTGCGCCGCCGCGGTTGGGCAGTACACATGGTGATGATCGACGGCAGCTACGAGGAATTTCCGCCGTCGATCATCGACTACGCCAAGCGCGACCGACGCTGGATGCAGGGCAACGTGCAACATTTGCGGCTACTCGGCTCCTCCGGGCTGCACTGGGCCAGTCGACTGCACTTGCTGTTAGGCGCTTCGGCCTACCTGACATCGCCAGGTTGGCTACTGCTGTTGCTAGCCAGCGCATTGCAGGTGTTCTTCTCCCACCAGGCCACGCTGGTGGGCATGTCGACGCCTTGGGTTCTGTGGCTGACCCTGCTGCTGTTGTTCGGGCCCAAGTTGATGGGCCTGACCTGGATGCTGGCGTCCGCCGATCGCAGGCGCAGCTTCGGCGGCGCCACGCGCATCGTGCGATCCGTGGCACTCGATATTCCCCTGGCTGTCCTGATGGCGCCGGTGACCATGATGACCCAGACCAAGGCCTTGCTGACGATGGCGCTGGGAATTCCCTCCGGCTGGTCGGCCCAGGTGCGCGAGGCTCACCGCATTCCGGTGCTGTCGGTACTGGCCGACCTGCGCGAGCACCTGATGCTCGGCCTGGCCTTCGCAGCGCTGGCCTGGTTCGCCCCGGCAGTTGGCCTGTGGTTCTCGCCCATCACGCTCGGGCTGCTCGGTTCGCCGTGGCTGATCAGCTGGACTTCCAGCGCGCGCCTGGGCACCCTGGCCCATACCTGGGGCTTTTTCTGGGTGCCGGCTCCGCAACTGGGGGGAGACGCACCGGCGGTGGATTCCTGAGACCGGACATCCGACCGCGGCCCGCGCGGCCAGCGGTCACAACCTTGCGAAAATTCACATCAGGGCCTCCGCACATGTGGCTATGCATGCGATGGGCGAGCTGTGACGGCTCCGCGCGGGAGAAGCGCGTCATGCTTAGCTCGAACTGACCTTGCCCCCGAAAGACGTACTCCATAGCTGAAGCTGAAAATGCATTCAAGGAGCACGAAAGATGAGCAAGACGAGTCAAGGCCAGCACCGCGCGCGGTACACGCTGGAGTTCAAGCTGGAGGCCTTACGGCTGATCAAGGCTGGGCAGGAGGCGTCGGTGACGGCGCGAGTTCTGGGCATGCCCAAACAGACCCTGAGCAACTGGGTTCGACTGGCTGAGAAGGGTGCACTCCAGGGTGCCGGGGTCGGCCGGTAAGAATCACTGTGAAGTACGCCTGGATTGGCAAGAACAAGGCGGCGTGGCCAGTCACCGTGACGTGCGAAGTGCTGGGCGTGAGCACCAGCGGCTACTTTGAGCATCAGCGTTGGCGGCGCAGCGCTCAGCCCGGTCCGCCTCGCGGTGCGCAGATCAGCAACGAGGCCCTGCTGGCACACATCCGAGCCGTCCACGCCCAGGTCAAAGGCGAATACGGCTGGCCAGGGGGGTGGAAGGAGTTGCTGGCGCGAGGTGTTCGCGTGGGCAAAGCCCGGATGCAGCGACTGATGCACCCGCATGGCATCAAGGCGCGCCGCAAGAGGAAATTCGTGGTGACGACCGATAGCAAACACGATCTGCCGATCGCTGAGAACCTGCTGGGGCGCGACTTTGCCCCGACGTCGTCCGATAGGCTGCTGGAGCAGCGACATCATCTACATTGCCACCGCAGAAGGCTGGCTGTACCGGACGGTGGTGCTTGACCTGTTCAGTCGCCAAGTGGTGGGCTGGAGCATGCAGCCGCACATGCAGACCAGCCTGATCACCGACGCGCTGCGCATGGCGTGGTTCAAGCGCCATCCGAACCAACAGGCCGGGCTGATGGCCCTCAACACCCCGTCTGTGAGCCAGCAGGCGGCCTCAGCCCTGGCTCAGCAGATGGACAATGTCGGCACCAACCTGCTCAACAAGAATCTGAGCATCCAACCGACGCTGACGATCCGGCCGGGCTATGCCTTCAACGTGGTGGTGGATCGCACGATGATCCTGCCGCCATATCCGGGGCAGTAGGGCGGCAGGCAGCCCGCAAGGCCAGGCGCATTGGCGGCAGAAAGCGCAGCATGACGTCGGCCAAGGACGTGGCGGCCACGCTGTATCGCTGGGTGCCTGTGGGGGAGGGAATGTGCAAGTGTTGATTGACAAAAATGCAACTACAATAGCGGCATGACAACCAACTTGCGCTTTGAGTGGGACGAGGCCAAGAACCGCGCCAATCAGCGCAAGCATGGGGTGAGCTTTGAAGAGGCCGTTCACGTCTTCCGCGACCCACTGCAGGTTTCCATACAGGATCGCATTGAAGGCGGCGAGCAACGCTGGCAGACCTTCGGCCTGGTCAGTGGGGTGGTCCTGCTGATGGTGGCGCATGCCGTGCGCGGGGACGATGAAAACGGCCACGCCATCGAGGTCATTCGTATCATCTCGGCGCGTCGCGCCGACCGCATGGAAAGGCAACGCTATGAAGAGCAAAATCGTTAGACACACTCTGGACTCGCTGCCGCCCCTGACGGGGGCACAGCAGATCCACCTGAAGGCGCTGGCTGCGCAGCCTGACAGCACCATCGATACGAGCGATAGCCCTGTGTTGAACGCAGCGCAATGGGATACCTCCGTGCGTGGGCGGTTCTATCGACCGATCAAGCAGCAGATCACGGCCCGCATCGATGCCGATGTGCTGGACTGGCTCAAGGGCCAGGGCAAGGGCTACCAATCCCGCATCAATGCCATCTTGCGCAAAGAAATGCTGGCACACAAGGCTTGAGCGAGCAGCAACGTCAGCACTGGCTAGGTCAGTGCGGCACCACTGTAATGGTTCTAATCATGGTATCAATGTATTAAGTACATGATTTTATGAATAAAAAGAATCCCCCTCTCTCCGCCAGATATAAGCCCAAGCCCTTGAAAAGCTTGGGCTTTTTATTTTATACGTCTACTTGTCATCAACTTTGTCATCAATTTAGATCGGCCTGGGAAATTGTTTTTCGGCGCTTGCTGTGTCTCGCGTACCCGCCTGGCGCGGGGTTTCGCGAGGCATCCGTCGATGGACAAAAACCCAACACTCTCCTACCCGGAGGTTCTTCTTTCCAGCACCCAGGTCCAGCAGATGCTGGGCTTGAGCCGCACCAGCGTGTGGCGCCTGACCCGCCGAGGCCTCCTGCTGCCCGTGCACATCGGCGCCGCACTGCGCTTTCGGCGCTCGGAGGTGCTCGCGCTGATGCAGGTCGGCACCAGCCAGCAGCACACACAAAAAGGCCCGCCTGCGCGGGCTTAGGAAAAGGGAAGGCCGCGCCCCGGAGTTTCATCGGATCTTCGCGCGTTCAACCGCACGCTCGACAGTCCGCTTGACATAGGTCAGGGCTTGGCTCCCATTCCTGCGTGCGATGTCGGGCGAGTGCATGCTGCGGCTATCGGGCCGAACTCATCCGCATCAACCACGACATCGTCGCGGCCGGGCTGCGACCCCTGCCCGTCGAAGTCGATGCCGCTGGCCGGCGCGACCTGCGCACCCAGACCACGGGGGCGGCGGTGCCGAAAGGCTGAGCCCATTACCTCGATACGCGATGCGCACAGTCCGCGCGCACCTATGCACTCGTCGCCCAGCTGGGCGCCAAGCTTTGCCGTCGGCGGTTTTGTTGCCAATTGTTCCGACCAGACCGGCGAGATCGGCCTGGCGGTCGGAGCTCGCTTCGCTTAGGTCGACCTCGAACCATACGACGCCCTTATGGGCATCCCAAGACGCTGCCTCGCTTGCCGGTCGAGCACATTGAACGTGCAAGCCGGAGGCTGACGATGCATCATTGATGCGTGGCTTCACAAGGAGGACGGGCATACGACACAAGTCGTCGCCTTTCTCAGGCATGATGAGCATGGTCAATGGTCACTTCACCCCATCATGCGAACCCTCTCCAAGTCCAAGATCATGGCCTTCCGCCAATGCCCTCGCCGTGTCTGGCTCGAGGTTCACAGGCCGGACTTGAAGGAAGACTCGGCCGCGACGCAGGCCAGCTATGACACCGGCCACACGGTTGGCGATCTTGCACGGCGTCTGTACGATCGCGGTGGGGACGGGGAACTGATCGACATCGACAAGCTCGGCTTCCCTGCGGTGTTCGATGCGACCGCCGAGGCCCTGGCGAGTCGGCATCCGATCTTCGAGGCGGCCTTCACCACGGGCGATGCCCTGGCGCTGGCCGACGTCCTGCTGCCGGTCGGGCAAAGGCAATGGCGCATGGTCGAGGTCAAGTCGTCGACCTCGGTCAAGGATGCCCAGCGCGAGGACCTGGCGATCCAGGCCCACATCGCAACCAAGGCGGGCGTGAACCTCAAGTCCATGGCGCTGGCCCACATCGACAGTTCCTGGGTCTATCCGGGGGACGAGGATTACAGCGGTCTTCTGGTCGAGGCCGATCTGACCGATGAGACCAAGGAGCGCGTGGGCGAGGTCCAGGGCTGGATCGACGCCGCCCAGGCCATCGTCGCCGGATCCGACATGCCGGCGATCAAGACTGGGCCACAGTGCGATAGCCCCTATGCCTGTGGCTTCTTCGAGCACTGCGCCAGCCTCGAGCCCGTGGTAGAGATGCCCATCCAGTGGCTGCCGAGGTTTCGCGCCCAGCCCTGGATTGAGCAAGGTGTCATCGATCTGCGCAATGTCCCTCTGGAAGAACTCAACGATGTCCAGCGCCGTGTGCGCGAGTGCACCGTTCAAGGCCGGGTGCATTTCGACGCCGAGGGTGCAAAGGCGGATCTGGCCGCACACGAGCTGCCGGCTTACTTTCTCGACTTCGAGACCATCCAGTTTGGCGTGCCGATCTGGGCGGGAACGAGGCCGTATCAGCAGATCCCCTTCCAGTACAGCGTGCATCGCCTGGACGCGCGAGGCCACCTGGAGCATGGGGAGTTTCTCGATCTCTCCGGCCGCGATCCATCGCGTGCCTTCGCCGAGCAACTGATCGCCGACTGCGGCGACGCGGGCCCGGTGTTCGTCTACAACGCCGCGTTCGAGAAGTCACGCATGGCCGAACTGGCTGGGCGCTTCACGGATCTGAAGGAAGGGCTGGAGGCGATCATCGCGCGGGTCATCGACCTGCTGCCAATCGCGCGCAATCGTTACTACCACCCGTCGCAGAAGGGAAGCTGGAGCATCAAGGCCGTGCTCCCGGCGGTCGTGCCCGAGTTGTCCTACGAGGCGCTCGATGGCGTGCGCAACGGCGGCGACGCCCAGGAGGCGTTTCTCGAGGCCATCCATCCGCAAACATCGGCAGAGCAACGTGAGACGCTGAGGACGCAGCTTCTCGCCTACTGCGCGCTGGATACCTATGCGATGGTGCGGCTTTGGCAGGTGTTCGCCGGCCGCACCAATTGGAGACTGTGACATGGCTGGCGATCGCAAGGACAGCCTGGACACAGCATTTCTCCTGCTGGAAATCCTCAAGCGCATTCCGAAGGTTCGCAAGGTCACGGCCAGCGAATTGCAGGAGCAATTGGCCGCGGAAGGGTTGGAGCGCGACATCCGCAGCATCCAACGTCACCTCGACACTCTGAGCGAGCGTTTCGGCATCGAGCGCGACGACCGGACCAAGCCCTACGGCTACCGCTGGAAAGAGGGCGCCACAGGCATCGCACTGCCATCCCTGTCGCCGCAGGAGTCACTGCTGCTCAAGATGGCGCACGAGCATCTGCGGGCGCTGCTGCCGCCAAAGCTGAGCAAGGCCATGGCGGGGTTCTTCGAACAGGCTGAACGCAACCTCGGGCCGGGAACATCGGCACGACAGGAGCGAGCTTGGCTGAATAAGGTTCGCGTGGTGCCCACCAGCCAGCCGCTGCTACCTCCTGAGGTGAGCCCCTCCGTGTTCGAGACGGTCACGGACGCCCTATTCGAGAACCGATTTCTCGAGGTCGTTTATCGCAACGCTGCGGGGCGAACGGTGGAGGCGAAGGTCATGCCGCTCGGGCTCGCACAGCAGGGCCCGCGTCTGTACCTGGTGTGCCGCTTCGACGGCTACGACAACGAGCGGAACCTGGCGCTGCACCGCATCGTCAAGATCAGCAAATCCACCCTGACCTTCGATTACCCGAAGGACTTCGATCTGGTGCGCTTCGATGCCGATGGGCGATTTGGGTACGGCAACGGCGAGAAGGTTCGCCTCACCTTCCGCATCGACAAGGACGCTGGCTTCCACATCACCGAGAGCCCGCTGTCCAAGGATCAGACCGTCATCGAGCACGAGGACTGCTATGAGATCAGCGCGACCGTGGTGGACTCGGCGATGCTGGATTGGTGGCTGAATGGGTTTGGGGATCAGGTTTGGGACATTGAAAAGGTGGCAGCGGGGTGAAGAGCCGATCGGTTGATAGACTAGCAGCCGCGATTATTGCGTTGAGATTTTTTGGTGATTAATTATGCAGATGGATGGAAATGATAATTCGGCGTCACTCGTCTTCGTGACAAGCTTGCTTCTTGTCAAGCATTTCAGGAATATTTTGGCGCTGAGCACAACTGGGCGTGGCTTCCATACGCGAATATTTTCGCACGCGTTGCATCCAGAGGTTGAATTTGTGTTCGCTGGAAAATCAGTCGCTCTCCGAGATGGCGAGAATGGATATCCCGAGCATGTCGTGCCCTGTGCGGTCATGATCAGTGAAATCAAGCGGCTGATAGGCGAGGAGCACATGTCCGATGAGGAGATCGCCAGCCTGCTACAGAAGCATTGGAAAATCGCTTTGATTGCGCCTGAAGAGCAGCAACGATTGGACTCTAAAGACGGAATGCGGTGGAAAGACAAGATGCCACCAGGGTGGGTGTTCGAGAGTGGCAACACATTTGCTCGCCTTGAGGGCGCTGGCATCCGTTTAGCCTCCGCGACTTAGTCATTCTGGCATTTGACTGAGGTGCGGACAACGTGATTGCGACACGTGTTGTCGCTTGGAGCCGCTAGTCTTCTTCGAGTCCATAACCCAGGAGAAGCACATGAGCTACATCTGTTCCATCTGCGGTCATAAATCGTCCTCGGCGGCGGGCGGCTCCTGCTCGCATTCGCCGTCCCGATCCCACATCTACATTGAGGAGGGCCCGTCTGGGTACCTCTGCAAGTTCTGTGGGCACACATCCAGCGGCGCATCGGGTGGATCCTGCAACGCGAGCCCGTTCGACGTGCATCAGTACATCGCCCGGCATAGTGGTCAGTACACCTGCAAGTACTGTGGTCACAAGACCACCAGTCCATCCCGCGGATCCTGTAACAAGAGCCAGGACAAGAACCACGAATTCATGTGAACCAGGCGGTCTAACAACTCTGGGCGCTGCGCGCGCTGAACCCGGGTGAGGGATTGGCGCGCCTAGCTGACGATGCGAGGCGCGTTGACGAAATCCGTCGGCACCTCGACGTGTTGTCGGCGAGCACTCGCGACGCCGAGCCCTTCGACCTGCATGAGCTCGAACAGCGCGCAAGCGGCCTCTAGCCCAGGCGCAGGTGGCGCTGGACCAAGGCAACTGGGCGTCGTTCTGATCCCGAACGAGGGCCTTGGCCTAGGCGTAGATCGTGTCGATGGTGGGCGTCGAACTTTCCATGAGATTGGGCAGGCAGCGTGACGAGAGCCCTCGGGCCGGTTTCGTCACCATCGCCATCGCCATCGTCGAGTCGTCATGCGACACAGTGTGTCGCACAGATTCGCACAATCCTGCTCAAACTTTCTGGAGAACATCGTCATGTCTGACCATGCCACATCAAATGAATTTCGCGCCTTTGCCGCGAACCTCTCGCCTGCCGTCAGGCTCTGGATGCTGCGCGTTCTATCGCCGATGGGTGGTGTGCGCAACCTTGTGCGCCAATGCTGCAGAGAGGATGAGGTGCTGATGGCCCTGGGAATCGATCCGCGAGACTTCGAGGCATGCGACGGGGAAGGTGAGCGCATCGCTGCTCTTACGCCAATCCTTCGCGCTGCCTGGCATGCGACGGAAGGTCGCGACGACAGCGGCGAGATCGACATCGACCTCGCGGTGAATGTGTTCCGGGTTGGGGAGTTGGTCAGGCTCGACGAGACTGATCGGCGTCTCCTCGAGTTTGCCGTGTCGCTGCGGGAAACCACGCTGCTGGAATCCGTGACGGACTTGCTTGGGCGGGTTAATGCCAATCAGGCAATTGCTCGAACCTCATCGATTCTTCAAATGCCCGTCCAGGCTGTCCAGCGTGCGCTTTCGTCCAAGGGGCGTCTGGCCCAGAGCGGTCTCTTGAGCATGAGCAAGGACGGCAGTCGTGATCTCATCGGGATGTTCGACTTGCTGTCGCGCGATTTTGCTTCGTCCATGATGCGCGCCGGCGTCGACATGTTCGACCTGCTGCGCAGTCGCGTGAGCATTGCCCCGCAAGGGAACTTGGCGCTCGGTGACTATGCGCATCTCGGGCCCCGGGTCAATCTGATCCGCGCCTACCTCGTCAAGGCTCGCGAGCAACAGCGTGCTGGGGTCAACATCCTCGTGTACGGGCCACCGGGGACGGGCAAGACCGAGTTCGCCAAGGCATTGGCCGAGGCGATCGGTGTGCCCCTGTTCGAGGTCAATACCGTCGACAGCGACGACGATCCGATTCGCGGCACCGAACGCCTCAACGCCTTCCGTGCAGGCCAACGCTTTCTCGGGTGCCAGAGCGCGATGATCCTGTTCGATGAAGTCGACGACGTGTTCGAGACCGAAGGCGGATCCCTTGCGCGCCTCTTCGGGATGCGGGCAATGCACAACAAGCACAAGGGTGCAATCGTGAAGGTCCTGGAAGGCAATCCGGTGCCGACCATCTGGCTGACCAATGACGTCCGCGGAATCGATCCGGCATTCCTCCGGCGCTTCGACTGGGTGCTGGAAATGCCCGTTCCTCCGCGCAGTGTGCGCGAACGCTTGATCGCACGGCACTGCGAGGGCCTAATCGTAGGCACGGCTGGAAAGCGTCTGGCCGATTCGGAACACCTGGCTCCAGCCATCTTGACCCGCGCCGCTTCGGTCGTGAACATGCTCAGGGATGAACTCGACACGCGATCGGCTAGCGACACCTTGGTCGGGATGGTCGACAGTACACTGCGCGCCCAGGGACACAAGCCGCTGCGTCACGCGACCGCCGACGCCGTGTTGGAAGCCTATGACCTTGCCTTCGCTAACGCCGACGCCGATCTCGATGCGCTTGTTCGCGGAATGGGCCGGCATGGCGAGTCCAGGCTGCTGCTGTACGGTGCGCCCGGGACCGGAAAAACGGCGTTCGCCGGTCACCTTGCCCGACGCCTGGACAAACCACTGCTTGTGCGCCGTGCATCGGACCTGTTGTCGAAATGGGTCGGCGAGTCCGAGCGCAACATCGCCTCGGCCTTCGACGAGGCCAGAGGTGGGGACTGCGCACTGTTGATTGACGAGATCGACAGCTTCCTGCATGACAGGACCAAAGCGCAGGCCTCGTGGGAGGTCAGCCAGGTCAACGAACTGCTCACCCAGATGGAGTCCTTCGAGGGCCTACTCATCGCGACGACCAATTTCCTCGATGGGCTCGATCCGGCAGCACTTCGACGCTTCGATCTCAAGGTTAGATTCGATGCCCTGCGGGCCGGCCAAGCCTGGGACTTGCTGTGTCGGCATTGCGCCCTGGCCGGTCTGCCCGAGCCTGATCGCAGTCTGTACCCGGAAGTTCAGCGCATGGCTGGCGTCGTGGCGCCCAGTGATTTCGCGGCCGTGTCGCGGCGGAATCGCTTCCAGCCGCTGGCTAATGCAGGGGCGTGGGTGGAGGCGCTGAAGCGCGAGTGCAACCTCAAGCCGGACGTTCCCGCGCCGATTGGCTTTGTCACTGCCATCGGTCGCTGTGCCTGAAGCAACTCGGAGCCAGCGCCCTCGGCGCAGGTACTCGCGCACCGTGTAGTGGCTGCACCCCAGCTCTTATGCGCTGAGCGCCACAGCCCGCCCCCGGGCCACCTGGCCTACTTCATCCACGACAGCATCGACACGCTGGACCTGAGCGCGTTCTATGCGCGCTACGAGGGCGGCGGGTCGCGCAACCAGCCCTTCCATCCGGCGATGATGGTCAAGGTGCTGGTGTACGGCTATGCCACCGGGGTGTTCAGCTCACGCAGACTCGAGCGTCGGCTGCATGAGGACTTGGCGTTTCGGATGCTGGCGGCGGGGAATTTTCCCAAGCACGATCCGCGATTTCCGTGCGCTGCACCTCAAGGAGTTCTCGGAGCTGTTCGTGCAGGTGGTGCGCCTGGCGCGCGAGATGGGGCTGGTCAAGCTGGGCACGGTGGCCATCGACGGCACCACGGTCAAGGCCAAGCATCACGCCGGCGTCGATGCCCGGAGGCTGCCGCACACCACGGCCATGGTCGTGAAGATGCAGACCACCGCGGGGCGCGCCGCCTATCGCAAGCGCAAGTGGATCGCCGAGCCGCCCAACGGCTGGATCAAGAGCGTGCTGGGATTTCGCCAGTTCAGCCTGCGCGGCCTCGAGCGCGTGCGCGCCGAGTGGAAACTCGTCTGCGCGGCGCTGAACCTGCGGCGAATGGCCACCTTGATCCCCGCCTGAGCGGGCAAGGACGGGGCATACCGCCCTCGCAGATGCTCTCGCCTGGCTTCTCTGGGGCCCCACAGGCCGACGGCCATGCACATCAGGCCGGAAAACCCAACCGACTTGCCAGCCTTCCGCGGTCCAACGCAGCCCCAGGGACTTCTGCTGCCCACGCTCCTAGGGCAGTTTTCCATATCGCCTGAAAGGCGCTAGACACTGGGAGGCTTCGCAGACCTGCGAGCCCAGGGGGTGGGGCACGCGCTGGGCACCGCGCGGCCTAAGCCGTTTAACGCCCGATCAGGTCCAGATACTCCACCTGAAGTGTGAACTCGCGAGCTTTCAGGAGGCCGTTCCCCACACAAATCTGTGGATAACGTGGATGTTGTGGATGTGCTGTGGATGTAATCCACGCACTACATCCACACCCCATTTTCAGAACAACACCCCGTTCCCCACAGAAACTATGTCGTAAATAAGCTCGAAAACAGACCTTTTACCGAGACCTGTGGATAACGTGGATATTGTGGATGTGGTTCTACGCGCACGTACGCGAGGAGAAAACTATGGGCATCCTGCCAAATCACGATCAAAAGCGGGAGGGCTCGCAGCGCACGTCACGCGCACGCCCGCGTCACGCGCACGCGTGAGCACACGCATATACGCGCGTACACGCGAGCGCGCGCCCGCACCCGCATGCACGGATTCGATCAAATCCACAAAATCCACAAATCCACAAAACGAGCTTATC
>JAGWOZ010000173.1 GCA_028870715.1 Betaproteobacteria bacterium
CGAACAATGCCACAAGAAGGTCGTGCCCGCCACGTGGCAGTCGCTCGATCAGGCGCCCCGCCGCAAGGCGCGACGCGAAGGCATCAATGTCAATGATCTGGGGCTTGAGCCCTGCCGCTTCGGCAATGGCCTGGCGGTCCAAGACCTTGTCCCGGCGCGACGCGGCGATCAACACCTCCTGGTCGCCGGGGGAAGCCAGGCTCGGACCCAGTACGCTGAAGTCCAGAGCGACATCTTCGATGGCAAAGGGGATGTATTGATTGGCCTCGCTCTCCACCTGCACCTCGATTTCCTCTTCGCGCAAGTCACCGGGCAGCACGATCTTCTTGCTGATCACGGCCGAAGACGGCAAGGCCAGCGCGACGTTCCGCGTCTTGGTCCCGCTCTTCTTGACGAGTCGGCGCACGGCCTCGACCACCTCATCGTGCTTCTCGATGTTGCCGTCGGTGATGGCGCCTTTCTCCAGCGGCTCGATGGAGGCGCGCTCCAGGGTGTAGCGGTTTTGATCATCAAGCGACAGCTCGACCAGCTTGACGCTGGAGCTGCTGATGTCCAAGCCGATCAGCGGCGCATAACGCTGGCGAAACATGCTGCTGAAGATGGACAACGCAACCCCCTAGATGAATGGGAACTTGAAAAAGCCCGCTTGGAACCGGCCGACGTTCGGTGCGCGACGGCTCGAGTTCACTGTTTTTTTCAATCCTAACAACAAGTCTTTGATTGCCTGCCAGGTTTTCCAGGAACCGGGCCGGAAGCGTTGCAAATCTCCCACTTGTGCGCTGCCGGTCGGGCAAAGCACGCGGAAAATGAGGCCCTGTCGCCGTCTGTTTTTACAATTGCACAGGCGTGAGCCCCAATGGCCCCCATTGCGCGCAAAGGACCGTGGAGGCCAGTAGCGGCGATCTATGCCGTTGCCCGGGCCAGGCACCGAACGCCGATGCGTGGCGCAGCTTGGACATGGCCGGATGGATCTTGCCAATGTGGCCACACAAGCCTGCATGCGTTGCCCAGGCAGCCCCAGTGCCGAACCGTGGCTGCGGCACTTCCCTCCCCATCGCCCTATCGCTCCATTTGTCGTCACCCCCTGAACTCCAATCATCATGGCGCGCTCCCCAACCCCACCTGCCGCGCCGCCAGCGCAGCACGGCGCCGCAGGACACACTGAGCGCTCCCGCGCCAGGCGCGCGCTGCGGGGTCTGGTAGCACTTGTCATCGCCCTGCCCCTTGCCGCCGCGCTGCTCGGGGGCGTGGCCGTGGCATTTGCATGGCCGCGCCTGCCCGATGTGCAGCAGCTTGTGGATTACCAGCCCAAACTGCCTTTGCGCGTGTACTCGGCCGACCATGTGCTGCTGGGCGAGTTCGGTGAGGAGCGGCGTGACTTCGTGCCCATCGCGCGCATGCCCCAGGTGATGAAGCTGGCTGTGCTGGCGACGGAAGACGACCGCTTCTACCAACACCGCGGGATTGATTGGCGGGGATTGGCCCGCGCGGCCATGGCCAATCTGCACAAAGCGAAGAGTCAGGGCGCCTCCACGATCACCATGCAGGTGGCACGCAACTTCTACCTTTCAAGTGAGAAGACCTTCACGCGCAAACTGTTCGAGGTGCTGCTGGCGCTGAAAATCGAGCGCGAACTGAGCAAGGCGCAGATCCTGGAGCTGTACATGAACCAGATCTACCTCGGCCAGCATGCCTACGGCTTTTCCGCGGCGGCGCAGACCTATTTCGGCAAGCCGCTGTCGCAGATCAGCCTGTCGCAAGCAGCCATGCTTGCCGGACTGCCCAAGGCGCCATCTGCCTATAACCCCTTTGTCAATCTGCCTCGCGCGAAAATCCGCCAGCAATACGTCCTGGGGCGCATGCGCGCGCTGGGCTGGATCAGCGAGACCGACTACGCACAGGCCAAGGCCGCGCCGCTTGGCTTGCGCGTGCAAGGCCCCGACCGCGCAACGCATGCGGATTACGTTGCAGAGATGGTGCGACAAGCGATGTTTGCGCGCTTTGGCGAACAGGCCTACACGCGTGGCCTGAGCGTCACCACCACCATCATCAGCCGCGACCAGCAAGCCGCCTGGCAAGCGCTGCACACCGGGGTCATGCACTACGAGTTGCGCCAGGTCTGGCGCGGCCCCGAGGCTTACGTCGATCCCCCGGCGGTCAGCGCGGGCTGGCCCCAGACTGTTGACGATGCCTGCGACGATCATCCGGATACGGACGGCTTGCAGTGTGCCGTGGTGACTGCCGTCAACACCAGGCAGGTGCAAGTCATGCGTCCGGGGGGTACGGTCCTTGAACTGTCGGGCGACAGCCTGCGGCAGGCCGCAGCACTGGGCCTGGGGCCAGGAGCCCAACCCAACGTGGCCCTTCGCCCTGGCGCCGTGGTGCGCCTGTGGAAGCCCCAACAAGGCCATTGGGTCATCACGCAGATCCCACGGGTGCAGTCCGCCTTCGTCGCGATGAATCCGGAAAATGGTGCCATCCAGGCCCTTGTCGGCGGCTTCGATTTTCAACAAAATGCCTTCAACCACGTCACGCAGGCGCAACGCCAGCCTGGCTCGAGCTTCAAGCCCTTCATCTACTCGGCTGCGCTGCACAAGGGCTTCATGCCTCCCACGCTCGTGAACGACGCGCCCCTGTTCTTCGATGCCGCGGCAACCGGCGGACAGGCCTGGGAGCCGAAGAATTATGACGGCACCTACGACGGCCCCATCACGCTCAAGCGCGGCATGGCGCAGTCAAAAAACATGGTGGCCATTCGGGTCCTCAACGCCATTGGCCCGAAGTATGCCCAGCAATGGAGTGCGCGCTTCGGCTTCGACCCCGCCACGCAGCCGCCCTATCTCACCCTGGCCCTGGGCGCAGGCACGGCCACGCCGCTTCAGATGGTGCGCGCCTACGCCGTGTTTGCCAATGGCGGCTACCTGATTCAGCCATATCTCATCGCCTCCATTGCCGATGGCTCGGGCAAGGCTCTGGCGTCCCCCGAACCCCAGCGTGCCGGCGATGAACGCCTGCGCACGATCACGCCGCGCAACGCCTTCGTGATGAATACGCTGCTGCAGGAGGTCACGCGCACCGGAACGGCAGCGCGCGCGCAGGCCGAACTCAAGCGCCCGGACCTCTACGGCAAGACCGGCACGACCAACGATGCAGTCGACGCCTGGTTCTGCGGGTACAACCCGCGCCTGGCAGCCGTGGCCTGGGTGGGTTACGACACGCCGCTCAAGCTCGGGGCCCGGGAAACCGGTGGGCGCGTGGCACTACCGATCTGGATCGACTTCATGCGCACCGCGCTACGCGGCGTGCCCGTCACCGCGTATACGCCACCGCCTGGCGTGGTGCAGATGGGCGACGCCTATGTGTATGAAGGATTTGCTGCGGGCGGGGGCATCCATGCGCTGGACGTGGCGGCACCCCCTCCGGTCGCCCCAGCCAGCGGCGCAGCCGCGCCCAAATTGTTCCCGAACTGGAATTGATCCGCTGCCCCGGCCCCTGCGCGTCGGGGCAGCCTGCGTCTCAGTCCAGCGCCAGTTGGGGACCACCCTGCTTCGTCAACGCCTCTTGCACCAGGCAGGAGAAGCTGCGCCCGCCGCGTGTGTCCAGCCATTGCCCGCCTTTGGCGCGGAAGTGGTACGCGCCAGACTTGCTTGCCAGCCACAACTCCTGAATGGCCGGCTGCAGATTGATGATGACAGACTCGCCGTTGTCGAGTTCGAGAGTCAACACCGAGCCCTCGCGCTTGGAATCCAGATCGGCGGCATCGGCCGCCGCTTCCAGCGCGCCCAGCGTGGTTTCGGCAAGACGCAGGTACTCATTTTGAGGCAGGTCGTTCATGGCGTGGCTGATACACTCATTTGATGCAGACCAGAGGCATTCTAGGAACAAGATTTGCCCGCGCCAGGACCGCAGGTTTACTGGCTGCACTGCTTGCGGCCAGTGCCCTGATGGCTGGCTGCGGGCAAAAGGGCCCCCTGTACCTGCCCAAGCCGCCGCAGGCCACACCGGCGCAAGGCTGATGGCAGGCAAGCCGAGTCGATGGCCTGCGCACGCTCCTTCCCTGACCACACCACCTTCGCCCCATGCCGCAGCATTCCAACCCGTATTCTGATGCGCTTGCAGGCCATCCGCAGATCGCTTACCGCAACGGCCAGCTGATGGTCGAGGCCGTGCCGGTTGCCGAGCTTGCGCGGCGCTTTGGCACCCCGCTCTACGTGTACTCCCGCGCCGCGATCGAGCAGTCTGCGCGCGCCTATCAGGATGCGGCACAAGGCAAGCGCGTTGCGCTGCGCTACGCCGTGAAGGCCAACTCGAACGTGGCCATCCTGCAGCTGCTTGCGCATTGCGACTGGGGCTTCGACATTGTCTCGGGCGGCGAGCTTGCGCGCGTGCTTGCCGCAGGAGGCGACCCCGGAAAGATCGTCTTCTCCGGCGTGGGCAAGAGCTCCGCGGAGATGCGCGCGGCCCTGCAGGCCGGGGTGCAGTGTTTCAACGTCGAGTCGCAAAGTGAACTGCGTCGGCTGAGCCAAGTGGCGGGTGACTTGGGCGTGACCGCCCCGGTGAGCCTGCGCATCAACCCCGACGTGGACGCCGGAACCCATCCCTACATCTCCACCGGACTCAAGAACAACAAGTTCGGCATTGCCCAGGGCCTGGCGCTCCGGGCCTACCTGGACGCCGCGCTGCTGCCCAACCTGCGCATCGTGGGCATCGACTGCCACATCGGCTCGCAGATCACACAGCTGGAGCCCTACCTCGACGCACTTGATCGGGTGCTGGAGCTGGTGCATGAACTCGAGCACCACGGCATCAAGCTCGAACACATCGACCTCGGCGGCGGCCTCGGCATCCGCTACGCCGAGGAGACACCACCCACTCCCTCTGCGTTGATGTCTGCCCTGCTCGATCGACTGGAGCGCGCTGGGCAGGGCCATCGGCAGGTGATGATGGAGCCGGGCCGCTCCGTGGTGGGCAACGCCGGGCTGCTGCTCAGCGAGGTCATTACCCTCAAATCGAGCCTGGAGCGGCATTTTGCGGTGGTGGATGCCGCGATGAATGACTTGATGCGCCCGGCGCTGTATGAGGCGTGGCAGGCAATCGTGCCGGTACGCCCGCGCGACGGTACACAGGCGCTGCGCTACGACGTCGTCGGCCCGGTGTGCGAGTCGGGCGACTGGCTGGGGCGTGCGCGCGAACTTGATCTGCGCGAGGGCGATCTGCTGGCGGTGCTGTCGGCCGGTGCCTACGCCATGGCGATGGCGTCGAACTACAACACGCGACCGCGCGCGGCGGAGATTCTGGTCGATGGGGCCGAGGCCCACCTCATCCGCGAGCGTGAAACCATCGAGCACCTGATGGCGGGCGAACAGTTACTCGTTTTCTGAGCGGCCCTCTTGGGTCTTCAGGCGCGCGCATCCGCAGGCTGCCTTCGCCCCTGCCTGCGCCGACCCTGCCATGCCCTGAGCAGTCGCCAGCCCAGAAGCGTGGCCAGAACCACCGCGTAGATTTTCGGGTCCGCCGTGTTGTTCTTGGCCAGCTTGCCCCACCAGTAATGGAACACCGCGACCACGCCCACAACGTAGACGAGCTTGTGAAGCGCCTTCCAGCGCGCAGCGCCCAGGCGCTTGATCATGCCGTTGGTGGACGTGGCGGCAAGGGGCAGCATGAGCGTCAGAGCCGTCATGCCGGCCAGGACAAACGGATGTTTCACCACGTCCTTGGCCACCGCGTCCACGCTGAACCCGTTCACGAGCCCGAAGTAACAGGTGAAGTGCAGCAACCCGTAGGCAAAGGCGAACAGCCCGAGCATGCGCCGCAGCCGCGCCAGCTCCGTCCAGCCGGTCACCCCGCGCAGCGGCGTGACCGCCAGCGTGATCAGCAGGAAGCGCAAGGCCCACAGACCCGTGGTCCAGATCAGCGTCTGCTCCGGGTTGGCGCCGAGTTGCACCGTCAGCGCGCGCCATACGAGCGTGCCCAGGGGGACCAGGCAGACCGCAAACACGACAGGCTTGAAGCCTCGGGCCTGCAGGGTCACGCGGCGCAGCCACGCGGCCGCCCGCGCCGCGATCTGGAAACAATCCTTCATGCCGTGCTCGCGTGTATTTCAGAAATCCTTGGTCAGGTTCATGCCCTTGTACAGGCTGGCCACCTGCGCGCCATAGCCATTGAACATTTGCGTTGGAATGCGCGGCGCGAAGAGTCCTCCAAACGCGCCTTGTCCGATGCGGCGCTCGTTGGCTTGGCTCCAGTTCTGCGGACTGACTTCGGGGTTGACGTTGGAATAAAAGCCGTACCACTGTGGCACGGCCCGCATCCAGGAGGTGATCGGCTGTTTTTCCACAAGGCGGATCCTGACGATTGATTTGCCCCCCTTGAATCCATATTTCCAGGGAATGACCATGCGCATGGGCGCCCCGTCCTGGTTGGGCAGCACCTCACCGTACAGGCCGAAGGTCAGCAGCGTGAGCGGGTGCATGGCCTCGTCCATGCGCAGGCCCTCGAGGTAGGGCCATTGCAGCACGGGATCATTCTGGCCGGGCATCTCGGCCCGGTTCAGCAAGGTGATGTATTCGACATATTTGGCGTTGCCCGTTGGCTCCACCGCCTTGAGCAGGGTCGCCAGCGGATAGCCGACCCACGGAATCACCATCGACCATCCCTCAACGCATCGGTGGCGGTAGATGCGTTCCTGCATTGGCGCGAGCTTGAGCAAGTCCTCGATGCCAAACGTGCGCGGCTTGTGCACCGCGCCCTCCACCACCACAGTCCATGGCCTCGTCTGCAGGCTGCCGGCGTACTTGGCCGGGTCGCTCTTGCTGGTGCCAAACTCGTAGAAATTGTTGTAGGTCGTCACATCCTTGTAGGGCGTCAGCGGCTCCGATGTGGAAAAGGCGGCATTGCGGGTCGCCGGCAGCGCGGGCAGCGCGCCGGGGCGAGCCGCCTCGGCAGGCAACGCATGCGCGCGCTGTGCTGCCACCGCGGCCACGGCAGCTGCTGCCCCCACGCCGGCCATGGCAAGGAGGCGTCGTCGATCGTGATACACCTCGCGCGGCGTGATCTCGGATGGGACCCCATGCTCGAAACCATCATCTTGTCGCTTGTTCATGACAAACTCCGGGAAATGTGCAATCGATTCGTGTTTGGATGGATGTTGCGTCGCCCATCACGCACGCCCTGGCCT
>JAGWOZ010000174.1 GCA_028870715.1 Betaproteobacteria bacterium
GCATCTTCGTCCAACTTACGGCCTTGTATGTGGAGGGGTTGATCCACATTTCGGAACTTGGAGCCGAATACTTCCGATTTGATGAAGCGCGCAACGAGTTACGGGGCGAGCGTACCGGCAAGCGCTACGGCCTTGGTGACCGCGTGTTGGTGCAGGTAAGCCGGGTCGATCTTGATGGCCGCAAGATCGATTTCCGCATGGTGGCGGACCCATTGCGCGCGCTGGGCGGTGGGGCGCCCAGTGGGGCGTCGTCGCGCCGCCGTGGGCGTGTAGAGTCCGTGCTCGCCCCGCTCGGTGCGGCGCTTGACGATAGTGACAACAGCGTGTTCGAGTTGCCCGTGGAGCGCGAAGACCGCAGTGTGGCCCAGACCAAGCGTGTCCGCGCGGCGGCCACCGGCGGTAAGCGCAACGCGGTGACGTCAGAGCGGCAGCACATCAAGGCCGCGACGAAGGCGCCGGCCGCGAAGGGCAGCAGCAAGGGCTCGGGAAAACGGTCTGGAACCGCGAGCAAATCTGTTGCGCCGAGAAAGCGAAGCCGTACGAAGTAGCGACCTGACTATAGGCCGCGTCAGGCACCTCGCGCACCAAGGCTCAAGCTCGCAGGCGTGCGGTGTCCCCGGGGTCACCAAACGCGCTAGGCTTGAACCCTTGCGGGGCTGTCTCGAGCGCAGCAACGGCCCAAGCCCGCAGCATCCACTGTGGCAAAGTCCCGGCCCGCAACTCGGCCTGTTCGCGCATCACGCAATCGGCGCCAGCACCATGCAGCCACACCGCGGCCTGCGCCGCGGCAAGCTCTGCCCGGGGTGCGTGCGCAAGGAACGCAGCCAATGCGCCGGCCAGGACGTCACCCGTGCCAGCTGTGGCCAGCAGGCCGTTTCCGCTCGGGTTGATCCACAACTCGCCGGTGGTGGCGGCGATCACGCTTCCGGCACCTTTAAGCACACAGTGGGCATGGCTCGTGGCTACAAGCGCGGCGGCCGCATCGAGGCGATTGGCCTGCACTTGGCCAGTATCCCATTGCAGCAGACGGGCCGCCTCGCGCGGATGTGGCGTCAACCAGGCCGGACGGGTTCGCGCGCGCAATGCACGCCAAAGCGGGCCGTCCCGCGGCTCAGCGGCTAACAGGTTGAGACCATCCGCATCGATCACGAGCGGGCCATCAACCTTAATGAGGGATTCCAGCACGCCCAGAGCATCCGGCGAAGTGCCCGCGCCCGGTCCGAAGACGTCACAACCAGTGCTTCTGAGCTTGGCTTCCTGGGCCTGAAGTAAGAGGGCGGCGGGGCGGCGCAACATCAGTTCAGGCCACACGGGATCCAATGCAGATGCAGCAGGGTCGAACAAGGCTGCGAATACCCGGCCTGCACCCATGGCAAGGGAAGACCTGGCGCATAGAAGCGCCGCACCTGCCATGCCACTGCTGCCGCCGAACACCCGTACGTCGCCGCGCTGTCCTTTGTGGGCCGCTGTGTGAAGCGAGGGCAATGCGGCCAAGGCGGAGTAGCCATCCACGAGACGTGCACTGGGAGCGACGTCGTGATCGGGTAAGTCGTCGTGCCGGCAGTCGAGCGTGTCGAGCCACAGCTCGCCGCAGTTGGGCGCCGACGGTCCCGTAAGCAGTCCCGGCTTGAGGCCCAGAAAGGTCAAAGTGATCTGGGCGTGGACGCATAGGCCTGGCGCTGTGCCAGTATCCGCAGAAAGGCCCGATGGCAAATCTGCCGCGAGCACGGGCGCGCGCGTCCGATGCAGTGCTGCAATTGCGCTGCCGAGTTCACCCTCTGGGGCGCGATTCAGCCCTAAACCCATGAGCGCGTCGATGATAAGTTCGGCCCACTGAAAAAGGGTCTCCGAGTCGGTTACGCCCCACTCCCTGAGCCGGACCCCGGAGCCTTTGGCTTGGTCCAAGGCCCAGCACCAGTCGGCAGGACGTCGGTCGGCTGTCCACTGCGTCGGATCACCGCAGGCCACCACCAATACCTCGACCTCCATACCGTGCTTAGCCAACATGGACGCTGCTGCGAGCCCATCGCCGCCATTATTTCCCGGCCCGCACAGGACGAGAACACGGCGTTGATGTGGAAAACGGGCGCGTGTCAGTGCCGCGATACCACGCCCGGCACGCTGCATCAGCGTATGCGGCTCCAGCGCTTGTGCAGCAACGCGTTCGATGCGGCGCAGAGCTGCCTCAGGCCATACGGGCCAAGGCGAATGCTGTGAGGATGAGGGTATGCGAAACATGGTGGGTTCCCCCATTTATACCCACCCCAAGGCGCCTGCAACTGCGCCGGCCAATAGCAGCCACAGTGGATTGACCCGTGTCCAGACATTCAATCCGATCACAGCCATGACGCCAATGCCCTCCCGCGCGTTGTGAACATTCTGCTCGGCTAACAACCAGCCCGCCGAGAGCAAGAGGCCCACCGTGACCGGAGCCAGACCATCATGGAGCGCTCGTATCCACTGGTGTGCCGGATTGTCGCTGCTGAAGCGGAAATAGGCTAGCGTGATCAACGTGGAGGGGAGAATGAGGCCTATCGCGCCGGCCAGGGCGCCCAGCAGCCCGGCGACATGCCAACCCAGCAGGGTGGCGAACAGAATCATATTGGGTCCGGGCGAGGCTTGGGCGAGCGCAAGCGCAGCGTTGAACTCTGTGTTCGTGACCCAATGCTGAGCGTCCACAAGGTAACGGTGCATGTCGGGAAGGAGCCCGATTGCGCCACCGACCGAGAGTAACGACCAAAGAAGGAAATGGCCGAACAAGCCGGGAAGGGCAACCAGATTTGGGGCAAACGCCTGAGGACCGTAAACGCTCATCATCTTGCCTGGGAGGTACCAGAGGCCTGCCACTTATGGTTCGGCAAATCGCGACGTGCTGAGCGATTGCATCTCGGCGCATCCGAGTGTTGATTGCGCTTTGACATGCGGCGCTCCATGTCTATGGCTATTGCGGAGTTTGCGCTGAACGTGCCGGCCCGAATCCGACCGGCGGCGACGGGTGACGCATGCCGAGTGTGCAGGCGTGACGCACGAAAGCTCCATGCATGGATCTGGGCGTCGACGTGGCGCTCAACGCGATTTGCCGATCCCCACGCTGATGGCGCGTGCAATGGCGCTGGACATCGCCGCAGGACTGGCGAGGAAGCCGGGCCGGACAAAGAACACAACGCTGCGCGCTCGCCGGAGATGGCAGTGCGGCATGGCTGCGCAACCGAGCCGGTCTTCCGGTGGCGCGTGCGTGATCGACGGCTCATCGGCTTGAACATTCTGGGCCGAGGCAGAACGCGGTGAGTGCCGGGTCTGACGTCATTGCTGTGTGGATCGTACTAACCAGCCTTCGATCATCGACGCCGATAGCGCGCCACGAATACCGCAGCCGGACCAAGTGCGAGCATGACCGTGAGCAGTTGCCAATGCATCAATCCCACGCCGATGAAGGCCGTTGCGGCCCACAGCGGTGCCGCCCGCGCCGTGCGCAGCACGGGGGTAAGCCGCAGCGCCATGGCGATGACCAGCCCCGCCGTGACCAGTTCCATGCCGCGCAAGGCGTCATGCAGCACGGGAAGGCTTGCCCAAGTCGAATAGCCGACAGCGATAAAAAGCACGATCGACACAGGCGCAGCCAGCATTCCAGCCAAGGCCGCCATCGCTCCCTTCCAGCCGAAGCTGCGCTGGCCGATCATCAAGGCCAAATTGATGAGATTAGGCCCTGGGAGCACCTGGCTGATCGACAGCAGATTGACGAATTCATCGCGGCTCAACCACTGCTTTTCGTCCACCAGCGCGCGTTGGGCAAAAGGCAGCACCCCACCAAATCCTGCGAGCGTTAACCGATTGAACGACCAGAAAAGCTCGCGCAGATCACGCGGCGCAGGACGGTCCGTGGTCGAGAGGACGTGTTGGTGCATGGGTGAGGATTCGGAGGTCGATCGTGCGATGCAGGAACTTGCCGCGCATCCAAGCTCGATGAACTTTCGTCGCTTTCACGATGCGGAGATCTTTTTCCGTAATATGAAAAGTAGATGCTGCTATGCAACGTTGCCTTCTTCAGGATGATGATTGGCCGTTTCATGATAAGAAAACGACAACGTATCACATTGATTTAAAAAGAAATAAAAATTAGTCTTCTATAAGATACAACACATTGCTGCAGTGCACATATGAGATAAGCTTTGGGCGTCCTTAGCACCTTCTCATGGAGATCCTCTCATGGCAACCCGCGAACAGCAAATACAGCAGCTTCAACACGATTGGACCCACAACGCCCGTTGGGCTGGCATACAGCGCGGCTACACCGCGAGCGATGTGGTCAAACTTCGAGGCTCCGTCATGGTGGATCACACGCTGGCCAAGCGCGGTGCGGATCGCTTGTGGAAGGACATGCACGGGGAACCCTTCGTTAATGCGCTGGGTGCACTCACTGGCAATCAGGCGATGCAACAGGTGAAGGCCGGTTTGAGGGCCATCTATTTGTCGGGCTGGCAGGTCGCGGGTGACGCGAACCTGGCAGGGGAGATGTACCCAGATCAGTCGTTGTATCCGGCCAATTCAGTTCCGAGCGTCGTCAAACGGATCAATAACACGCTAACCCGCGCTGATCAGATTCAATGGATGGAAGGCAAGAATCCGGGCGACAACGACTATATCGATTATTTTGCCCCAATCGTGGCGGACGCCGAAGCGGGCTTCGGGGGTGTGCTCAATGCTTTTGAGCTGATGAAGGCCATGATTGAGGCGGGCGCGGCTGGCGTACATTTTGAAGATCAGTTGGCATCGGTGAAAAAATGTGGCCACATGGGCGGCAAGGTTCTCGTGCCCACGCGCGAGGCCGTGGCGAAGCTTACTGCGGCGCGCCTTGCGTCCGACGTGATGGGCGTGCCTACCGTGCTTGTTGCCCGCACCGACGCCGAGGCAGCCGACTTGCTGACTGCCGACGTCGATGACAACGATAAGCCGTTCTGCACTGGCGAACGGACCATTGAGGGTTTTTATCGCACCAAGCCCGGCTTGCAGCAGGCGATCTCGCGCGGCTTGGCTTACGCACCGTACGCTGACCTTGTGTGGTGTGAAACCGGAAAGCCGGACTTGGCCTACGCTAAGGCATTTGCGGAAGCCATCCATGCGAAGTTTCCTGGCAAGATGCTGGCCTATAACTGTTCGCCGTCATTCAACTGGAAAAAGAACCTGGATGACGCAACCATCGCGAAGTTCCAAAAAGAGCTGGGCGCGATGGGCTACAAGTTCCAGTTCATCACATTGGCGGGTTTCCACGCGCTCAACTATTCGATGTTTGAGCTAGCCCATGGTTACGCGCGCAACCAGATGAGCGCCTTCGTCGAACTGCAGGAAAAGGAATTTTCGGCAGCTGACAAGGGCTTTACAGCTGTCAAACACCAGCGTGAGGTTGGTACCGGCTATTTCGACGCGGTCACCACGACGATCGAGAACGATGCATCGACCGCAGCGCTCAAAGGTTCGACAGAAGACGAGCAGTTCTTCGAGAAGAAGGTGGCCTGAATCGCTGCAGGACGGGCCATCCCGATCAAGAGGTGAGGAGACGCACCCAGCCGGGCCCGCAAGGGCCCGGCTTTTTTGCGCAATGGGCTTATTTATTAACGTGGCGCATGATGCGCGCCTTTTCACGCTGCCAGTCCCGTTTGGCCTCTGTGTCGCGTTTGTCGTGCAGTTTCTTGCCGCGACCGAGCGCGAAATCCACCTTGATGCGCGCTCCCTTATAGTGCAGGTTCAACGGCACCAGCGTGTAGCCGCGTTGTTCCACCTTGCCGATCAAGCGGCGAATTTCATCCTTGTGTAGCAGCAACTTGCGGCTTCGGCTTGCGTCTGGGCGGACATGCGTGGACGCGCTTTGCAACGCCGTGACGTTCATGCCGACGAGGAACAGCTCACCATCGCGGATGAGTACGTACCCGTCGAGCAATTGCGCCCTGCCTGCCCGAATCGCCTTCACCTCCCAGCCTTCCAGCACGATGCCGGCCTCAAATCGGTCTTCGAGGAAATAGTTGAAGGCGGCCTTCCGGTTTTCGGCGATGCTCATGATGGTGCCAGATGGGGTCTGGCTGGTTTTTTACAATCAGCTATTTTAAGAAGCCCATCCTATGGCCGTCGTCCGCAGGTCCATCCTTATTTGGTATAGCGCAAATCAGATGTATGGACTGGTGACTGACGTCGCCTCGTATCCTCAGTTCCTGCCGTGGTGCGGGGGTGCAGATGTTCATGAGTCGACGCCTCAGCATATGCGCGCGACCATCCGCATTGACTTTAAAGGCGTCAGGCAAAGTTTCACCACCGAAAACACGCAGATACCTGGGCGTGAGATCCATTTGCGTCTTGTTGATGGGCCATTTTCGGACCTTCAGGGCCATTGGCATTTCACTCCACTTGAAGAAGACAAGGCCTGCAGAATTGACTTCGAGCTTGACTACCATTTCTCAAGCAAACTGGTGGAGGCCGTGATCGGCCCCGTGTTCGGCCATATAGCGAAGACATTTGTCGAGGCCTTTGTGCAGCGTGCGGAGCGCGTCTATGGCTAACCTGACTCAGGGTCCGCCCGATGTACACGAGGGGTGGATTGACGTGCAGGTTTTTTGGGCGCCAGCGCAGGGACCGGCCCAACTGCGCAGCGTGCGCTTGCCAGCGGGGGCGAATTTGGCTGATGCAGTGGTTGCCAGTGGCCTCGACGCGTCCTTACCCAACGCGAGCTGGCGCGAGCCTGGTGGTGAGCTTCGCTTGGCGGTACACGGTGTGTTGCGGCAAGCGGATGCCATCCTTCGCGGAGGCGAGCGCGTTGACATTACGCGCGCGCTGAAGGTGGACCCGAAGGAAGCTCGGCGCCAACGTGCGCATACCTCAGGACGGGCAGTGGTACGAGGCGCAGCGCGACGCGGCTGAGCGCTCGAATCAGAGCTGCGCCGGAGGTAGGACGTCCGAAGGGTCGCGTGGGAGCCAAATGCGGAGCATCAATCCTCCCCCTTTGGCGTTCCTGATCTCCAGTCGGCCGCCCATGCGGGCGATGGTTTTGTCCACGATAGCCAGTCCCAGACCCGTGCCCTTGGCGGCCGTGCGTGCCTCATCACCACGAAAAAATGGCTGGGTGAGAAGCGGCAGTTGGTCGGCGGGCACACCCGGCCCATGATCGCGCACGCT
>JAGWOZ010000175.1 GCA_028870715.1 Betaproteobacteria bacterium
CGCGGCCTGGTCGTCGAACACCACGCTGCCGCCGGTGATGCGTGCATCCCGCAAGGCAAAGGCCTGGGGGGAGGATGCTGGTTGGGCCGGCTGGCGCGCCAGGCGTTGAAGGATGTCGTCGAAGTCCATCGCGCCCGACGGCTCACGCACGATGCGCAGCTGCGGCTGCTGAACTAAAAGCGCTGTGATTTGCGGCCTGCCGCCCCACAGGGTGCGCCAGCTCAATTGCACATCGGCGCGCTGCACGCGCAGCGCGTCAGCGGTATTTGCAGCGTTGCGCACGCGCAGGTCGTCCACCTGCATGCGCAGCTTCAGCGGGTTGAACGCCACCGGCCCGATGCTGGCTTGGCGCCCAAGGCTTTGCGCAATCCATTGGGGTGCTTTGTCCCGCAGCAGCGCAGGCACGCTCCACGGTGTGGTGGCGAACGCCAGCACGAGCAACAACAGCAAACCCAGCAAAACCCAAGCCAGGCGTCGCAGCCAAAGGGAGGCAGTGTGGGGCATGCGAAGCATTATCCGCCTCGGCCGAGGCCGCAACAAGCAAAATCAAGTGCGCGTGCTTTCCAGCAGCCTGTCCACCAGGGCCTGCGCGCGCTGCGTTGCCTGCGCGTCAGGCACGATCACACGGCCCCACTCGCGGCGCGTTTCGCCTGGCCATTTGTGGGTGGCGTCCAGCCCCATCTTGCCCCCGAGGCCCGACTCGGGCGAGGCGAAGTCCAGGTAATCGATCGGGGTGTGGTCGATCAGCAGCGTGTCGCGCACAGGATCCATGCGCGTCGTGACGGCCCAGATGACGTCGCGCCAGTTGCGGATATCCACGTCGTCGTCCGTCACGATGATGAACTTGGTGTACATGAACTGGCGCAAAAAGCTCCACACGCCGAACATCACGCGCTTGGCGTGACCGGCATACTGCTTGCGCATGGACACCACAGCCAGGCGGTATGAGCAGCCCTCCGGCGGAAGATAGAAGTCGGTGATCTCGGGAAACTGCTGCTGCAGCAGCGGCACGAACACCTCGTTGAGGGCTACACCGAGAACTGCTGGCTCATCCGGCGGTTTGCCCGTGTAGGTTGAGTGGTAGATGGCGTCTTCGCGCTGCGTGATGCGCTGCACCTCAAAGACCGGAAACCAGTCCTGTTCGTTGTAGTAGCCGGTGTGGTCGCCAAAGGGACCTTCCAGGGCATGCAGATAGCCGCCGATCTCCTTAAGGCGCACCCCGGTTTCGCTTTCGCCCGTGAATCCTTGCACGGCTGGCGGGATATGGCCCTCGAGCACAATTTCCGCGCGGGCCGGCACCTGCAGATCCAGACCCACGCAACGTGCAAGCTCCGTGCGCCCGCCGCGCAGAAGTCCCGCGAACTGGTATTCCGACAAGCTGTCCGGCACCGGCGTGACCGCGCCGAGGATCGTGGCCGGATCCGCGCCCAAGGCCACGGCGATCGGGAAGGGCTGGCCGCGGCGCGCGGCGGCATGCTCGCGAAAGTCCAGCGCGCCTCCGCGGTGCGCCAGCCAGCGCATGATCAGCTGGTTGCGGCCGATGCGCTGCTGGCGGTAGATGCCGAGGTTCTGCCGCGGCTTGAGGGGACCGCGCGTGACCACCAGACCCCAAGTGAGCAAAGGCGCCGCGTCCCCCGGCCAGCAGGTTTGCAAGGGAAGCGTGTTCAGGTCGACGTCGCTGCCCTCGCGCACGATGTGCTGGCAGGGCGGTTTGCGCACTTCCGCGGGGCGCATGTCCCAGACGGCGCGCACCAGGTGCAGCAGCTCGCCCGCATCCTTGAGGCCTTTGGGCGGCTCCGGCTGTTTCAGGCGCGCCAGCACTTGGCCGATGCGGCGCAACTCGCTCACGTCGGTGGCGCCCATGCCCAGGGCCACCCGTTTGGGGGTGCCGAACAGATTGCCGAGCACCGGCATGGCATAGCCCGAAGGCTTGCGAAAGAGCAGCGCGGGACCTGCGCGCTGCAGCATCGCGTCGCACACAGCGGTCATTTCCAGCTGTGGCGAGACGCTGTCGTGCACCTCGATCAGTTCGCCTTGGGCTTGCAAGGAACCCATGAAATCCCGGAGATCTTGATATTTCATAGATCTAAAAGTTTGGTTTTTATTATCCATATAGATTGACAGGATATAAGCAAACCCTAAAATCCATCCTGCTTGAGCACGACAGACCGCCAGCACAGTGCGGCGTGCCAACAAATCGCCCCGAAACAGCCTCCGGCCCGAGACAAGCCGGCACCGATGCAACGCATCTTAGGCGCGAGGCTCGAACCCGAGCCCATTTCGGATCTGTGCCCGGCTCCGTGCCTACTCGCTGCGCTTCGTTGCGCAGCGCGCAGTGCAGGCGCTTTTTGACACAGGAGAACCGTATGTCGAATGCCTCGCAGGCCCAACCCCAGCTTTTGAGCTGGCGCACCGTTGGCGCCGAAGTCCTGGAGTGGACCCACCACACACTGATGATGGTGGGCTTTTTCGTTGTTGCCGCAGGGGTCTACCTGTACGTGCATCCGCAAACCGTGTTGTCGCTGGAAAAAGGCGTCACGCAGTGGGTGGCGGCGCGCAAGGCAACTGTCGAGGAGCTGCAAGCCCTGGGCCGGCAGGCCTCGGCAACTTTGCAGACCCCGCAGGTCGCGCCGCAGCCAGCGGCAGCCCCGCCTGGCTTGCCGTTGACGCATCCGCAAATGGCCGTGGCCAACTGGCTGTCGCACCGCTACAGCATTTCGCCCGTGGCCATGCAAGAGTTGGTGAGTCGCGCTTGGCAGGTGGGCAAGCAGGAGCATCTCGATCCCACATTGATTCTGGCCGTCATGGCCGTTGAGTCGTCGTTCAACCCCTATGCGCAAAGTCCCGTCGGGGCTACCGGCCTGATGCAGGTCATGGCCAGCGTGCACCGGGACAAGTTCGCGCCCTACGGTGGCCCGCGCGCCAGCATCGACCCCATGGCCAACGTGAAGGTGGGTGCACTGGTGCTCAAAGACGCCATTGCCCGCGGCGGATCGCTGCAGGCCGGTTTGCGCATGTATGTGGGCGCCACGTCGAACGCCACCGAAGGCGGGTACGCCGCCAAGGTGCTCGCTGAGCAGGCGCGCCTTCAGCACGTCGTGGCCGGTGTCAAGGTTCCGGCGGATGCGCCGGTGACAGCTGCGGCCCCTGTGGCCAAGCCTCCACTGCCCACAGCGAAGGCCGAGCAAACCGCCAGCAGCCAGCCAGGAGCGCCTCAGGCGATCAAGCGCAGCGTTTGATCGCCCTGCACTTTTAAAGCAGGCTCGCCGCGCGTCGGGAATTGGCTGAGCGGCCACTCACGATGGTGGTGTCCTGCTGTACCATTCTGCGTCTGCGCAACTGGCGATAAGACGGCGTGGCGGAAGGCTCCGCTTGCAGCTGGTCGAGGTGGACCAACCACCGGGAAGCGCAGGGTTCGCTGCCGTTCGCCTGGGCTCTCCGCACCCATACCCGCTCGAGCGCGAGCGGGTATGCATCCCACACAGCAGCCTGCAAGGACCCTTTCGCATGTTCGACCGCACCATCTCCATCGCCCAGACCGATCCGGAACTCTGGGACGCCATCCAGCACGAAAACCGTCGCCAGCACGACCACCTGGAGCTCATCGCCTCCGAGAATTACGCGTCACCGGCGGTGATGCAGGCGCAAGGCACCCAGCTCACCAACAAGTACGCCGAAGGCTACCCGGGCAAGCGCTACTACGGCGGCTGCGAGTATGTGGACGTGGCCGAGACGCTGGCCATCGAGCGCGTCAAGCAGTTGTTTGGCGCCGAGGCCGCCAACGTGCAGCCCCATTCGGGAGCGCAGGCCAACGAGGCTGTGTTCCTGGCATTTCTCAAGCCCGGCGACACCATCATGGGCATGAGCCTGGCCGAAGGCGGCCACCTCACGCACGGCATGGCGCTGAATATGAGCGGCAAGTGGTTCAACATCGTGCCTTACGGTCTCAACGCACAGGAAGAGATCGACTATGACCGGATGGAGGTGCTGGCCCACCAGCACAAGCCCAAGCTGATCATCGCCGGCGCCTCGGCGTACAGTCTGCGCATCGATTTCGCGCGCTTTGCCAAGGTTGCCAAGGACGTGGGCGCCATCTTCATGGTGGACATGGCCCATTACGCCGGGCTCATCGCCGCCGGTGTGTACCCCAACCCGGTGCCGCATGCCGACGTGGTCACGTCCACCACGCACAAGACTCTTCGCGGACCGCGCGGCGGCATCATCCTCAGCCGTGCCGAGCACGAGAAGGCCATCAACTCGGCCATCTTTCCAGGACTGCAAGGCGGACCGCTGATGCACGTCATCGCTGCGAAGGCCGTGGCCTTCAAGGAGGCGCTTGAGCCCGGGTTCAAGGTCTACCAGCAACAAGTCCTGACCAATGCCCAAACCATGGCGCAGGCGCTGCAGCAGCGCGGGCTGCGGATCGTTTCGGGGCGTACGGAAAGCCATCTGATGCTGGTCGACCTCAGAGCCAAGGGCATCACCGGCAAGGAGGCCGAGGCGCTACTTGGGCAGGCCCACATCACGGTGAACAAGAACGCGATCCCGAACGACCCGCAAAAGCCGATGGTGACATCTGGAATCCGCGTGGGCACGCCGGCGATGACCACACGCGGCTTCAAGCAAGCAGAGGTGGTGCAAACCGCCAACCTCATTGCCGACATGCTCGAGGCCCCGCAGGATGCTGCGGTGCTTGCGCGGGTGCAGGCCGCCGTCAAGGCACTGGCGGATACGCACCCTGTCTATTCAGCCGGCTGAGGCAACCCCCGCCTCCAAGTGGCGGCTGAGTTGTGCGCCACAGGTCCTGGTCGGGAGGCCCTGTGGCGTATTAAGCGGCATACCCTTGCGGGTTACCCTGTTGCCAGCGCCAGGCATCGGCACAAATGGCGTCGAGGTTGCGTTTCGCCTTCCAGCCCAGCAGGGCTTGCGCCGCACTGGGATCCGCCCAGCATTCGGCAATGTCGCCTGCGCGGCGCGCGACGATTTCATAGGGAAGCGCACGGCCGATGGAGTTGCCAAATGCCTTGAGCATCTGCAGGACCGAGTAGCCCTGGCCGGTGCCAAGGTTGACTGTGAACATTCCCGCATGGGCGAGCAGATGCCGCAGCGCCGACACGTGGCCCTCGGCGAGGTCCATCACATGGATATAGTCACGCACGCCGCTGCCATCGGCGGTTGGCCAGTCGCCGCCGAACACGCGCAGCTTGGGCAGGCGCCCGATGGCCACTTGGGTGATGTAAGGCATGAGGTTGTTGGGAATGCCTCGGGGATCTTCGCCAATCAGGCCGCTTTCGTGGGCGCCGACAGGGTTAAAGTAGCGCAGGCGCGCAATGCGCCAGTGTGGCTCGGCTTGATGCAAGTCGCCCAGGATCTCCTCGATCATCAGCTTGCTGCGTCCGTAGGCATTCGTGGCACTGAGTGGAAAGTCCTCGCGGATGGGTACCGTGGCTGGATCGCCATAGACCGTGGCAGATGACGAAAAAATCATCTTGTGCACCTGTGCGCGCTGCATCGCCTCCAGGAGTGTTACCGTGCCGGCCACATTGTTGTTGTAGTAGAGCAGCGGCTTCTCAACGGATTCGCCGACGGCCTTCAGTCCGGCGAAGTGAATCACGGCACCCACTGCATTCCTGGCGAATGCGGTATCCAGCGCATTGCCGTCCCGAATGTCCGCCTGAATAAATTCCGGCTGTACTCCGGTGATGCGCGCAACCCGCGCGAGCGACTCGACACTGCTGTTGCTCAAGTTGTCCAGCACGACGGGGGTGTAACCCGCCTGGATAAGAGCCACGCACGTGTGAGAGCCGATATAGCCGGCGCCGCCGGTGACGAGAATTGCTGAGGTCAAGAATAAGCTCCAAAATGGCTGTGGTCACTCCAAATGCCTGCTGCCAACATCCTAATGCTTGCCGAAGGCGCTATAGTTGGGTCGACCTCGGTCGCAGTGGTTGCTCGACCACATCCAAGCGCGCTCGCCAAGCTTGGCAGCCGAATGCTCAATTTCTGTTGATGCACCTTCGCTCCACGGACAAGTGCTCTTGATTGTGCAGAACTCCCTTAAGAAACCACAGCGGCAAGCATGGTCAATGTTTCCACGTCGCGTGCGCACGGTGTTCAATGTTTACTCCCATTTCTGAGTTGACCCGTACTACGGAGGGCATCTGTAATGAGCTCTGAGTATTCGCAAGCCTTTTATCGGGCGATTGAGCCTGGCGCGTGCCAATCAGCGTCCGAGATCGTTCCGGAGCTTATCCAAAGGTTCCGCCCGAACAGCGTGGTCGACGTTGGGTGTGGCACGGGAAGCTTTCTTTCGGAATTTTTGATCCAGGGAATAAAGGATATATGCGGTATAGATAGGCCAGACCTCGATCGTAGCCTCTTAGTCATTCCGCCCTCAGCGTTTCAGGCAATTGATTTAAGCCGACCTTTCAATCTCCAACGGAAATTCGACCTGGCACTCTGCCTCGAAGTTGCAGAACACCTTGACATCGCATGCGCTGAAGACTTTATCTCGTCCCTTTGCAATTTGGCTCCAATCATCATTTTCTCCGCAGCCATTCCGAGGCAAGTCGGCGTTCATCACGTGAACTGCCAGTGGCCGGAGTACTGGCAGGAAAAATTCGAGATGCGAGGGTATCAGGTTTTGGATCCTTTTCGGGCTAATTGGATTTCGAATCCAAGGGTCGACTGGTGGTATGCCCAAAACACTTTTCTTGCAGCGAAGCCTAGCCAATCTTCTGCGGAGCAGAACCCCGCAATGTTTCGCAGTAGTGACCGATTGCCAAGCATCGTACATCCCGAGCATTATTTGCGCGTCGCGCAGGAGCGAGCTGGGGCATTTTTGGAGATCAAGGGAATTAAAAAAGATCTAGAAAGGCTGGTGGAAAAGTTAGCCATCATTTCTGGGCCTTTAGAAGATTAAGCATCGGCCAATTTATCCCTTACGCTTTATTTTGGAATTATAACAAGAAAAACAAAAGAAAGAGTGAAAAATCAAGAATGAAAAAATCTTAATCGTTGCTCCAGTATTTAAAGGTGACTTTGAAGTTCTGAATTTTGCGCGCGTTATGCATTCCCTTCCGCAAAAATTAAAATCCATGGGAAAGGCGGT
>JAGWOZ010000176.1 GCA_028870715.1 Betaproteobacteria bacterium
GTGGTCTACGGCGTGCTCAAGCTGACGCTTGGCCTGCGACTGGATGCGGAGGCCGAGTTCGAAGGGGCGGACCTGTCCATTCACAAGATCACGTCGACGCCTGAGCGGGAGGTGAGCTGGTGAGCTGGGCGTAGCGGGGCTGCCGGTACGGCCCCGAAGGTTTTCAGCGTTTTCGTGAAATCGTTCACGGACGTCTGCTCACGTCTTTCCTAAAGTGCGGACCAGGGTGATCGGCCATGAGAGCCGCTCGCCGGGTTCCCAACAGCAGCGAAGGACACAGATCATGGCCCAGACGATTTCATCCAAGAGCATTGGCGTGGCAGGCGCCAGCCTGGCTTTGAACGACCCCGCAGCCGCGGATCGCTTGGCGCGCATCGCGCAGGTTTACATCGACCATCTGGGCATGTGCAGGCTCGAGCCTGTGACCATCCAGGCTGTGGCCGAGGCGCACGGATTTGACGCCATCGTGGTTGACGATGATGGCCAGGGCTACATCGCGCTCGTCGCGGGCGAGCAATTGCCGGCGCGCGCGACATATCGCTTGAGCGGGCGCGTCCACGCGCGTGGGGGTGCGGTGGAGGAGCTGTTCATGGTGGAGCACAGCCGCGCCGGGTTGGAGCAGAGCGCAGCGCGCATTGGCTACTACGTGCACATCATGCGCCGCCTCACGCACTGAGTGGCGTGTGCGCCCCGGCGCTCAAAGTGGGTAGTCCGTGCGCTTGACCACGGTGCGCAGCGCAAAGCTGCTCTTGATCCGCACCACGTGGGGCAGGCGCGAGAGTTCCTGTTTGTGCAGGCGCTCGTACTCCTGCGGGCCATTGACCGCAATGCGCAACAGGTAGTCGAAGTCTCCAGCCATGAGATGGCATTCAAGGATGTCGCGGCAGCCAGCGGCGGCGCGCTCAAATGCACTGAGGACTTCCTCGCGCTGACTATCCAGTGTCACTTCAATGAATACCGTGGTGGCACGGCCAATGGCGCGGGCGTCGAGCAGCGCAACCACGCGCGCGATCACCCCATCGCGCTCAAGACGCTGCACACGGCGCAGGCAGGCTGAAGCAGACAGCCCCACCTGATCAGCGAGCGTGGCGTTGGCCACGCTCGCGTCCGTTTGCAGGATGCCGAGGATGGCGCGGTCATGGTGGTCGAGTTCAATCATTCGCGCGAAAAAATGGATGCAGGCGCAATTAGAAGCCAGATTCTTCCATTTGATCAATCAATTCGTGCGCCAACTCGGGAAAGTTCGTATCGATCTTGCAATCGCGTTGCGCCCGATCAGGCCGATACTTCTACCGTGGCGCCCCATGCGAAGACAGCGGAGCGGCGCATAACCAATGATCAACAGGAGCAATCTCATGCATGTCGGCGTTCCCAAGGAAATCAAGGTGCACGAATACCGCGTCGGTCTCACGCCCGACGCGGTGCGTGAACTCACGCACCACGGCCATCGGGTCCTGGTGCAGACTGGTGCAGGAGCCGGCATCGGCGCAGACGATGCGGCGTACCAGGCTGCGGGCGCGCAAATCGCACCCGACGCGGCGAGTGTTTTCGCCCAGGCTGAGATGATCGTCAAGGTCAAGGAGCCGCAGCCCGACGAATGCCGCATGCTGCGTCAAGATCAGGTGCTTTTCACGTATCTGCACCTCGCTCCGGACCCGGACCAGGCGAGCTTGTTGTTGCAGAGCGGCTGCACCGCGATTGCCTATGAAACCGTCACTGATGCCCATGGCGGTCTGCCGCTTCTGGCGCCAATGAGCGAGGTGGCCGGGCGCATGGCCATCCAGGTTGGCGCAGTGGCGCTGCAAAAGGCGAGCGGCGGGCGTGGCGTACTGCTGGGCGGCGTGCCTGGCGTGGCGCCGGGCGATGTTGTGGTCATCGGCGGGGGCACTGTGGGCACGCATGCGGCGCGCATGGCCGTTGGGCTGGGTGCGCGCGTTACCGTATTCGACAAATCGTTGCCGCGTTTGCGCCAGCTCGACGAACTCTTCGACGGGCGCGTCAACACCCAATACTCCACCCTTCACGCGCTGGATACGGCCGTCACGCAGGCCGACCTGATCGTGGGCGCGGTGTTGGTGCCAGGCGCGGCTGCGCCCAAGCTCATCCGTCGCGAGCAGCTCGCCCGCATGCGCCCCGGCGCCGTGATTGTGGATGTCGCCATTGATCAGGGCGGATGCTTCAGCACCTCGCGCGCCACCACTCACGACGAGCCCACTTACGTGGTCGACGGCATCGTGCACTACTGCGTCGCCAATATGCCAGGCGCTGTTGCACGCACGTCCACCTATGCCCTGAACAACGCCACCCTGCCGTTTACCCTGGCGTTGGCGAACAAGGGCTGGAAACAGGCATGCACCGACGATGCGCATCTGGGCCATGGGCTGAACGTGCAGGCCGGACGCATCACGCACCCTGCTGTGGCGCAGGCTTTGAATCTTCCCTATACCCCGATTGCCAAAGTGCTCGGCAAGGCGGTGGAGGCGATCGCGGCCTGAACGCCGAGCACCGGCATTGCCCCTGCTCGGCCGCTGGCCAGCAGGGGTGTGCAGACGTCCTTTGCGGTACAGGCCACTCGCGGGGGTTGCATCGTGCGCGTCGGAGCGGCTTGCCCTGCGCGTCGCGCATCTGATTTGTCGCGCCCGTTGATTGCGCGGAATGGCCAGCGTGCACAAGGTCTCGGAGGCCGGCGCGACAAGACGGTAGGGCGGATCGTGTTGAGCGCGCGGTCCAGGTTTTCGACGGGTTTCGACGATCGCGTGCTGGCACGCGCGCGCCATGGCGCCGAAGTGGGCTGCAGTTTGCGACAATGGCGGACCCTCTTGAAATAATGCCATGTCGCTTGCCACCGATTCCACACAGGCCCTGGTCATTGACCTCGGCGTCCGAGCCCGCGCCGCCTCGCGCGGTATGGCGCGGGCCAGCACCGCTGCGAAGAATGCCGCGCTGCAGGCTCTGGCGGGGATGATCCGTGGCCAGGCCGCTGACTTGCGCGCGGCCAACGCGCACGACGTGGACGCGGCGCGCGCCGCAGGACTTGACCCTGCATTCATTGACCGATTGATGCTGTCGGACAAGGTGATTGCGCAGATGGCGCAGAGCTGCGAGCAGGTGGCCGCATTGCCGGACCCCATTGGCGAGATGACCGATTTGCGACGACGCCCCAGTGGCATCACGGTGGGTCGGATGCGCGTGCCGCTCGGAGTCTTCGGCATGATTTACGAGAGCCGTCCCAACGTGACGATCGAGGCAGCGTCGCTGGCCGTCAAATCGGGCAACGCCGTCATCCTGCGCGGGGGATCGGAGGCCATCCATAGCAACCGAGCCTTGGCGGCGCTCGTCGCCCTGGCGCTGGTGGAGGCCGATCTGCCGCCGGATGCCGTGCAACTCGTGCCCACCACGGATCGTGCTGCGGTGGGGGCGCTGATCACCATGCCACAGTATGTGGACGTGATCATTCCGCGCGGCGGCAAGAGTCTGATCGAGCGCATCAGTGCCGAGGCCCGTGTTCCGGTGATCAAGCATCTGGACGGGAACTGCCACGTCTTTGTCGATGCCGAAGTCGATCTCGACATGGCCGTGACGGTCACCGACAACGCCAAAACCCAGCGCTACAGTCCCTGCAATGCAGCCGAGTCGCTCTTGGTGGCGGGTGCGTCGGCCGCGGCGTTCCTGCCGCGCATTGGCGCCGTGTTCGCCCACAAGGGTGTGGAGATGCGTTGTTGCCCGCAAAGCCGCGCTTTGCTGCAGGCCGTGCCCGGCGCGGCCGCGCTGCTGCGCGACGCCACCGAGGAAGATTGGAGCACTGAGTATCTTGCGCCCATCATCTCCGTCAAGATCGTGCAGGATGTGGACGAGGCCATTGCGCACATCAATCGCTACGGATCGCAACACACCGATACCATTCTCACAACCAACCATGCGCACGCGATGCGCTTCTTGCGGGAGGTGGACTCAGCCACCGTCATGGTCAACGCCTCCACGCGCTTTTCTGACGGCTTTGAATTCGGACTTGGTGCCGAGATCGGCATTTCCACCGACAAGTTCCATGCCCGTGGCCCGGTAGGCCTGGAGGGGCTGACCAGCCAGAAGTGGATGGTTCTGGGTGAGGGCGAAATTCGCAGCTGAGCCGCCATACCCACACCCGTCGATCGGCCCATGACTCTCCAACACATCACAGGCATCCTCACACTTCCCACGTTGCTGCGCATCATGGCGGCCATTGGCATGGGCGTAGGCGTCGTCAACTCAGCCATTGCCGTGGGGATTTACTGGCGTGAGCTCGCGCCCGGGCAGGTCCTGGGGCTGTTCCTTGGCGCCGTCCTGTTCAATGCCCTGGCACTGATGTTCGCCACGCTCATCGGGTATTGGCCTTACCGGGCGCTGGCCCGTCGGCAGCGGCTGGGCCTGCACCGACTCAGCGTCCATATGGTGCGCGAGGATGCGTCCGCATAGCGCCGGGCAGGTCCCTCTGGCGTGTCACACTTGTCTACCTGGAGTACTTAGTATGAAGCCGCGTGATCGCATCAAACTCCTCGGAGCAGGGTTGGCAGGTCTGGGCGTCACCAGCCGGGCTCAGGCGCAAAGCCAGGGGCCCGTGCCTGCCAAGCCCATCTCCAGCGAGCCGTGGAAGGTCGTCATGCAGATCAGCGACAGTCTGGAGCAGGCATATGAGGGGCTGATCAACGTCCAGAACGTTCTCGAGCTTGACCCGAAGATGCGGTTCATTGTTGTCGGCTACGGTAATGCCATCGGGTTCCTGCTCAACGGCGCAAAGACTCCGCAAGGGGCGCTTTTCGAGGGCATGATCGGCAATTTGGCCAATCAGGGCGTGCAGTTCAAGGCCTGCAACAACACGCTGACCTTCCTCAACATTCCGAAGGACAGGCTGATCCTCGAAGCCACCATCGTGCCAGCTGGTGTATACGAGCTCGTCAAGCTGCAGTCGGAAGGCTGGTACTACATCAAGCCCTGACCGATCGCTTGACCGGTATGGCGCGCAGCGCCAGGGCATGAGGAACGCCCGCGACTGCCTGATCCGGTCTTTCCATCCCCTCGGCCTCACGCGGCAGAATGTGCGCGTTACACCCGGTTGCGTTTGCAGGCGAAGTCACGCATCATCAATTGCAGCAGCCAGTCGAGGTTGCATAGCCTGCCGGGTTTGCGCACATGCTGACCCGAGGCAAACACCAACACGAGGAGACATTGCATGACATCCATCAAAGCCCCCCGCCGGACGGTTCTGTTGGCTTCGGCCGCCGCGGGCGCAGCAGCTTTCACGACCACGGCCCATGCCGCAGGCAGGGCCGAGAAGGAAGGTCCGGTGAAGGTCGTCTATCACATCACGCAGGGAGACGCCCAAGCTTCGCGTGCTTTGGGCAATGTGCGCAACCATCTTTCCGCAGACCCCACAGCCAAAATCGTCGTCGTGGGCAACGGCGCCGGCATCGACTTCATGCTCAGTGGCGCGAAGGATCCGAAAGGAGCGGAGTACGCCGGCAACATCGGAGATCTGGCGAGCAAAGGTGTTTCGTTTCGCGTCTGCAACAACACGTTGACCAATCGCGGCATCTCCAAGGACAAGGTGATTCTCGACGCCACTATCGTGCCCTCGGGCGTTGCTGAGGCGACCAACCTGCAGTATCGCGACGGTTACGCCTATTTATGCCCCTGAGCGTTGCGCGATCTGTTGAAATCCTCACCGCAGGTAGCTTTCTCCACCGCTTGCGCGAAAGGGGTAGAGATTCCGACGGCGCGCACGCCTGCATCAAGCCAGCACGCGTCGCTTCCATGGGGTCTTGCTGCGGGCGGCATGACTGCATACGCACTTCACAGGCGATCCGGGTGTGTCCCGCCCTTCTCGACAGGATGAAATTTCAGCATGAGCGAACACCCCGCAAGGCCGGCAAGAATGCCTGGGGCATTGGCGCCGTCCTTCCCCGCCCTAAACGGCGAGGCTTGTCGCGCAACTGCTCAGGGTTGACGCGGCATCATGACGCGGTGCAACATCGCGTCGCGTGAAAACTCCAACTCCACAAGCGCCCGGCTCCTCCACTGGGCCTCAAGCCGGTGACCGCGGCGGCTCCACGCCGAAGCGTCGGCCACTGCATCGCGATCTCCGCGCGGCGGCCGATCTTCTCGGTTGCGTTGTACAAGGCCAGTCGCTGGCTTCGGCCTTGCCGCGCTTGGCGCTTGCACATGCCTGGACCCCCGACCAACGTGGAGCAGCGCAGGCGCTGAGCTTCGAGGCGCTGCGCGGCCTTGGCCGCGCTCGCGCGCTGCTGCAGGCGCTGCACCCCAAGCGCATCAAGCCAGCCGAACTGGAACATCTTGTGCTCGTCGCCCTGGCGCTGCTGAGCAGCCCAACCGAGCCTCATCCTTATGCTGACCATACCTTGGTGAACGAAGCCGTGCAGGCTTGCGCACTGCGCCCGGGAACACGCCACGCGCGGGGGCTCGTGAACGCGCTGCTGCGGCGGCTTCAAGCGGGCAGGAACGGCTTGCTGGCCCAGGTGCTGGAGCAAGACGTGGCGCGCTTCAACCATCCGTCATGGTGGATTGCCCATCTGCGTGCCGCTTACCCAGAGGGCTGGCGCGAGGTGCTGAACACAGCTGCACGGCGTCCAGCGATGACCCTGCGGGTCAACGCGCGCTGGGGCACGCGCGATGCCTATCTGGCGCTGCTGCGGGCCCGGGCGCTCGATGCTGACGCGCCCGAGGCGCCCGGTCTCGACCGAGCCCTCGTGCTGCGCAGTCCTGTGCCCGTGCAAGAGCTGCCGCTGTTCGATGAGGGCGCAGTCAGCGTTCAGGATGCGTCAGCGCAGCGCGCGGCTGTCTTGCTTGACGTGAAGCCCGGCATGCGAGTGCTGGATGCCTGCGCAGCACCGGGGGGCAAAACCGCGCATATCCTCGAGCTCGCCGAGTGCGATGTGCTTGCGCTCGATCAGGACGCGGCGCGCGCAGCACGCATCAGCGCAACCCTGACGCGACTGCGCTTGCCCCCAGCGCGCGTTGCCACTGCGGACGCCGCCGATCCCGCGCAATGGTGGGATGGCGCGCCATTTGACCGCATCTTGCTCGATGCGCCCTGCAGTGCCTCAGGCATCGTGCG
>JAGWOZ010000177.1 GCA_028870715.1 Betaproteobacteria bacterium
CACCCTCGACTACATTACGCAAATGCTCAGCACGGATACGCCAGCATTTCAGGGCGCAATCGGCTTTGGCAAGCGGCGGCTAGACGCACCAGACCAACTTCTCTTTGTGCAGCCGCTGTGGGTGTGGAAGAAGCGCTAAGTACATATTGTGTCTATACAGTGTTTACATTACGCAGTATGAGAGACCGCCACCACTTGTTCAGCCGGCTTCTCCTCGCTGCTGCTGCTGCTATCGCTTGACGCTGCCGAGCTGGGCTCAGTGTCGTCATGATCGTCCTCGGCGAGGTACGCATAGTCGTCGTCCTCGTCGTCTGTGCCGGCGCAAAGTGTGACGTGCAGCGCGCTGTCCTGTTCAACAAACACATCATCGGGTTCCCACTCTTTAAGGTCGTCGTCCAGAGTGAGCACGTATCGCGGGCTTTTGCACAGCGGGCACACTGATGATAGTGCGGTGGAATGGTGGCCCCACTCGGGCATGAGCAGCGCGCGTAGGCTCCGATCATAGCACAGCCGGCACAGCGAGTGACCACACGGATAGCGCATCTGCCACGAGCCAAGCCAGCGCGCAATGTCTGCCGGCGAGCCCACCACCGAGCCAAGACTGGCCGCTTCACCGGTTTGCTGCAACTCTGCAACCATGCGCTCGCTCACACCGCAGGGGAAGTGTTCCTTGCACACGAGACACGTAAAGAAGGCCTGACTGTGCTCTTTGGCGTGCGCCACGACCACTGTGCTGAGCTGCTGCAGCATTTCGACGCTCGGCTGCCCGTTCACTTGCTCGTTGAGCTCAGCAATGCGCCGCCGCAGGTGCTCGCGTTGCTTGGCCAGCGCCTCGGTCTGTGCCTTGACTTGATCGTGCTCGCCGATCACGCGCTGAAAGTCGGCTGTGGTGCGCTGCAGCTCCTCGAACAAGTCGGCGTTGCGTTTCATGGCGCCGCCCGCTTCGAAGACAGCTAGCTACATAGACGCAGAAAATCGCCGCTTCATTTACAACGTGTAGCCACGCGCAGCGGCCAACGGGCACGCGCCGCACGAGGAGCAGCCGCCGCCGGTCATGCGACGCCGCGCCACCTTGCGACCAGACTTGCGGGAGGCCTTGCGGGCAACCTTACGGACGGGACGGGCGGGACGGCGACTAGCCTTCTTGGCGGCCGAGCGACGGGGTGCCTCGGACTGTGTGAGGCGGACGCCCGTGCGGCGAGACTGGGCGCGGCGCATGATCGAAGCGAGTGCAGAGTTGGCGCTGAGCACGGCGTAGTAGTCGCGCTCGCAGGTGCCGCGGCGGCCAAAGATTGACGGGCGAACGGTGCGAGTGGCACGAGCAAGACGAGGCATGGCAGTGAAACTTTTGCTCACGAACCCGCGCGAAAAGAATTGAGCCTATTGCATGTTTGCGGCCTGCCAGTAGCTTTCCGAGCGCTTAAAGTGGCCGTCGCGCGTTTTGCATGCCGCCGGCGAGCCCGAGTACGACCAGAATATCTCTTGGCCGTGCGTGATCGGCCCGCGTGCAATGAGCGCCGTGGTTGTCTCGTAGGCGACGCCGTCAGCGTTCATCACCACGGGGTACTCGGGCATGACGAGCACGTGCCGCTGCGTCCGGCGGTTAATGTAGTTGCGGCGGTAGAGTGGATCGCGCACGTTGACCGCGTCGTTGGAGAACTGCAATACGGTACGCGCCACGAGACCGTCGAGCATGTGCGCCGCGTCCACGCCTTGGAGAACATAGGTGCCGCATGTTGTGTCTGGATAGCGCGCCGCGTGTTCGTCTGCGGGCAGCTGTTCGCCGACAAAGCAACAAGTGGTGCCGCCAATGTGCTCGTTGCGGTTGAAAAGCACATAGGCGTCGTCGCGCACGGGCCGTTTGTCTGCGTCGAGGCCGCCCAGTTCGAGAAAGCGCTGCGGGTCCACCGCAAAGAGACCATAGCCACGCACACCTGGGATGGTGGTGGGCGCAATCATGAGGCGGAAAAACTTGAGCACGTGTACCCAACAGAAGCGGTAGTCAAACGTGGTGCAGTTGCGGCAGCGGCGCCCACTGGCTCGCAGCGCTTGGCATTGGTTTCGCAGGGTGCGGCCAGTAAGCGGCGGCAGGTCGCGGCCCGAGTCGGGATCGCAGAGCCGCTGCGAAAAAGCGAGCCCGCAGAACGGCGTGCGCCCAGCGAGTGCGTGGTCCGGCTCTGGAGGGCAGTAGTCCTGGACGTGGGCCAAGTTGATTTGCATGCAGCGCGCGGGTCGTCATTGCTGGGCACAAGGGAATTTATTTTGTCACGGCCAAATGCAACGCGCAGCGCGATTTTTGCCAAGCATCATGTACTCTGCGCCAAGCAGCGGCGGCGCCAGCCTCGACTCTGCGGTCGCCATGTACGAGGACAGCACGCGGCCCGACACGTTGCTGCGCGACAAACACTGGCAGCTGTGCTGGGCGGCAATTCAGCGCGCGATCCGCCAGCGCCGCGAGAGTCTAGACTATGAGGTGCCGGCGTTTGTCTACGGCCCGTATCCCGTGTACCGCCGCGACGCCATGGTTGCGTATTTGCTGCGCGAGTGCCGGCAGCAGCGCTTCACGGTGGAGCTGCTCGATCCCACTGGCGGCGTTATTCGCATCAGTGGCTGGGCCGAGCGTGCGCGTAGCAAGGCTGAGCAGGATAGGCAGTTTGAGCGCGACTTTCAGCTCGTGCCCACTCGCGAGGCTGCCAGTGTAGCGGGTATGGGCGAGCAAGTGCTGCACGTGCCCAAGTCGGCCGGCAGAGGCGCAGCAGCCACCCAGTCTCCAGTGCTGCAAGTGGGTAGCCTGTCGGCGCGTATGAAGCAGGTGGTGGCAGCGCGCAAGAAGATTTGAACTATTTTACTGCAGCTTTGGCGATAACACTAGCACAGCGTAGCACCGTAGCATCACTGCGATGGCGTTTGCGTACGTGGCCCACCAGGTCTCCACGTCAATCACGATCAATGTGGACGGCACGCCAACAACGTACAGCAACAGCACGTTTCCTGGCGCGGCGCTCGGCACGGTGACAAGCAGCATTGCGATTGCCGGCGCGACGCTTGTTGTTGATCACGACGACTCACCCAAAGTTCGCGGCGCCGAGTTGCGCGTGCGCGTGCTCAAGGTGGCCAGCAACATTTTGAGCCAAGTGCTTCCCGTGCTCGAGAGCCACGCTCAACCATTGTACCACGTGACGCGACTCAAAGCCACTTACGATCCGACGACGGGCGCGCGAACAACCACGTTCCAGTACAGCGCCAATGCGGCAACCGTGGCCGTGCACAATTTGCTGCCCAAACTCGAGGCCGGCACCTCATACCAGCTCCACGTGGCATTTGCCGTGGTGCAGGACGACAGTGTGCAAGAGATCACGACCAACGACGGCTACCAGGTGGCCACGTTTACGACGCACGCCTAGAGCAAAGCTTTAGAGCGATCGGTGCGAGTAAACCGCGTCGACCATCACTAGTGTGAGCAGTACAATCACCAAGAGCAAGAAAGCGTCCATCCAGCGCGCGTGGTTGGCAATCACCCATACGAGCAAGCTGCTGTGCTTTGGCTCAAGATCAACGTCTGCCACAGCTCGGCGATACTGGCGTTGTTGCTGCTCTCGCTGAAGGTAAGCTGTGTTGGCCTCGAAGCTAGTGGAAAGCGCTGGCCGGCTGGGCGGGTACAGCAGGTACGAGTTGTCCGCGTATGGTTGCCCGCCGCCGGCGCTAGCATACAGCCCACCGTACACATGCGCGAGATCGGCAGTCATCCTCTTCTAGACGAAACGGGAGCACGAAAAAGTGTTTACTGCGCGCCGCTCGCGTCCGCCAAGCACGGCGCAATGTAAAACGACAGCGGGCCGAGCGTGCTAATTTCGTACGTGATGCGCATGGGTTTGTGCTCCTCTTTTGGCAGTGTGTCACGCACGTCCGCTGGATAGATGGTGACAAAACGTGTGGCGTTGGTGACCTTGACAATACTGGCGATGCCGTCCAAGTAGAATGTGCTCTGCAGGCGGAGGGCCGCGTCGGCTGCGTCGGATGAAAAGAGTGGATCGGCCCCGTCGGCGGCAGCAGCGCTCTGTACGTCGGGGCGCGAGCGAAACGACGTCTCAGTGCTGGCGAGCTGGGTGTGGCTGCGAATGTGGAACGCGTAGTCGGCACCACCATCGCTGCGGCAGTACTCAAATTCAACGCGTGTGTTGCTGCTGCGGTGAATGCTGTAGATGGCCTCCTTGAAGCGCGTGCTGGGCATGGACACAGAGCAGTCGTAGCGAATGTCTGGCACGACGATAAGTTCCTCGTCGTCCTCTTGCATAAGGCGCATGACGTTGACGCGCGAGCGGTCAGGTGCAGTGAAGCGGAGTGTCAGCGTCTCGGGGAGCACGCCGTCCATCTCGAGCTGCATGGACTCAAACTTCTTGCCCGAGTGCACACATTCGACAAACACCTCCATGTTGAGCTTGACGCGGTACGTGTGGTTGCCCGAGTACATGCCTTCCATTGAGTCCTCAGTGACGCGCCAGTCCACAAAGATAGTCTTGCTGTCGTTGAGCGCTGTCAGGTACATGCCGCGCTCGTTGAACGTCACGTTTGTCTCGGTGAGCATGGCCGGCGCAAGCGCACTTATCACGGTGTAAAAGTGCTGCACCGCGTTGGTCAGCATGCGCATGTGCGGTGTGGACGGCGCGTCAAACACACGCACGACTGGCGGCAGCGGCGGCAACACGGCCACGGCTTGTGGAATCTCGGGTGCAGCAGGCGCATCGCTCTTCTTCTTCTTCTGTCGCATGGTCGCCGACTGAGTAGGGGGGCGTTGGCGCTTGGCGCGTTTGGGTGGAACAACAACCAGCAAAGGAGGCGGCGGTGCATGGCCAGCGCTGCTGCTGCTGCTGCTGCTGCTGCTGCTGCTCTCATCATTGTCGGTGGGCATGTGCGCGGGCTCAGCGTCGCTGCCACTATCAGCATTGTCGTCGCTAAACAATCGCTCAAGCTTGGCGGCAGGTGAGCGGCGGCGGTGCGCCATACTTGCGTGGAAAACTTTAGTTGCACAAAATTCATTTCCACCCCCAATCCCGACACGAGTCTCAATGACGGACGCAGTGCTGGCCAACATTGTCGAGGATGGTGAATGCCGACGCGTGTTTGCCGTGTGCAAGGGCCGGCCAGTGAAGAATCAAGCGGACGCCAGCGAGCAGGTGGTCATTGTGTGCGTGCGCGCCAGCGAGCAAGAGGCCAAGGAGCTCGCGCACGAGTTTGAGACAGCGCACAATTACGTCATGTTCCTCGAGTACCTGAGCTGCATGGTGCAAAAGGACGGCGGCAAGGCGGCGCTAGCCGAGGTCAACAATGCTGCCAACTTTCGCGAGTTTGCAAGCAAGTACAAGTTCAACGACGAGGACGCGCCGCGCATGTACACGGTGCAGCGCATTCAAATCGTCGAGAAGATGCCGGCCGCCGACGACGACAAGACGACCAGCGATAAGTAAACGGCTAGGCGCGTCCAGCACGTGGGTGTATTTTTACCGGCCACGCTAGCAGCCCCGCACCATGCTCTACGACACAATGTGGGGTCTTGCGTTGGCGATTGCACTCGCAGGCACGGCGCTGGCTATCGACTATGTCTTGTCATCGGTGGGCGCAAGGGAGCTACTTTCGTCGTGCGGCTCGTCTGCGTCCATTGCCCACGAGTACGCGCGGCGCTGGCTTGCAAACGGATGCTCGGACCCGCTCCTTGCGCGGCCCACAGCAGCGAGCTTGGCCGAGGCCGATAGTGACGACGGAAGCTCGGCAGACGAAGACGACAGTAGTGGTGAGGTCTATCACTGGTGTCCCGGTCCAAGAGTGTTTGCAAACGTTTACGTAAGCGCCATCTACGTGATCTACGAGGAGGATGAGTTTCATGGACCGTATATGTTTACGCTCAAGGTGGAGGATGCGCTGCGCGAGCTCGATTGCTGCGTAACGCCTCTCGAGCTGGCCAAGTTTTTTGGCTACGAGCCGGCCACGCAAAGCAGCCTCAGCAACGCACGCATGTGGTTCCACTATTACGAGCAACCGCAAGCACAAGAAAAGCGGGTGGCGTACATGCTACACACAAGCTTTTTATTTCCGCCAGAGGAGCCTCGCCAGTAAAACACTTTTCTCGTGCACGCGTTGGCAAACACACCGCTGCCCACATGGGTTTTGTGTTTGCGAGCTCGCGGGCAATCTTTGCACAAAAGGCCGTGCTCATTGCGCTCGTCTCCTACTTGCTGTACATTGCGATCACGTGCCCGTGTGTGCCCTACCTGGCGTGCCACCGCCGGCAGTTTTACATTGTGTTGGCCGCGTGTGCCATGGTCGTGCTCGTGCTCAACGGCTTTCATTTTTACAACTCAACCGACTGATCGCCGCCGTCCTTTTGCTTTGATCTCTGGCTCTTGTAATACAACAATGCCCTTGCCACAGCGGTCGCGCAGCGGCTGGGTCGATAGCGTGATCCAGCGGTCCTGGTTGTGCGAAAAGTACGTCCAGCGCTGTTCAGTGTACGGGCTAGTGGGCAGCGCATAGTCGCCAAGTTGGACGCTCATGTTATTCGAGTGCACAATGTTGCGCGGCTGCACCTCACCGTGACTCGTGACGTTGCAGCTGAGATCGCACTGCAACAGGTCGGTTCCGCTGCCAGTACACAGCAAGTGCACGTCGCGGCAGCTCACCAACTCAATGCCCGCAATGCAACCCGCGTAGCTCAAGCAGCAATTGGCGCACGCCTCGAGTGTAATGTGGTTCACCTTGCCAGCGCTCACGTCGAGCACCAGGTCATGACACCCGTATGCGTACACATTTTGCGCAAGCTGCAGATCGGCGAGTATCACGTGGCCGCACGCGACGCCAAACACACAATGCCGGTTGCCGTCGAGCCACACACCTTCCTCTTGGTGCGGGTGATCTGCTGCCGCCGCCGCCGACGACGATGTAATATTCACCGCCGTCACGAGACCGACGGAACTGGGGAGCGGATCCATTAGCGCAGC
>JAGWOZ010000178.1 GCA_028870715.1 Betaproteobacteria bacterium
GGAGCCGCCAAGCAGGTCACGGGATCCTGTCATTTAGTCGAGACCGAGACCTCGCGAGTACTCATTGACTGCGGCCTGTTTCAAGGCGGGCATGAGCTCACCGAGGAAAATGCCGAGGAGTTCGGCTTCGATGCGAGCACCATCGACGTGCTCTTGCTCACTCACGCTCATCTCGATCACTGCGGGCGCATTCCATTGCTTGTCAAGCGGGGGTTTCGTGGTCGAATCATCGCCACTGCACCCACGCGCGAACTCGCCCGACTGGTTCTGGCCGACTCGGCGGGCCTGCAGGAGGAAGAGGCGCGGCGCGCCGAGCGTCATGCAAGGCACCGAGGGGATGAACAACCGCTGCCTCCCCCTCTTTACACCCTGGCCGAGGCGTTTCGCAGCATGGATTATTTTGATGGCGCCGCCGCTTATGGCGTACGCATGGAGGTGGCCAAGGGCGTACATGCGACCTTCATGAATGCAGGGCATATCTTGGGGTCTGCGTCCATTTTTCTTGAAGTGGAGGATGCTGGTGCGACCCGTAGCATTTACTTTTCGGGCGATATCGGCAACCCGGGCCGACCGCTTCTCGACGATCCTCAGGGCCCGCCCGCGCCACCCGATTATGTGGTGATGGAAACCACCTATGGCGACCGCGATCACCGCCCTTGGGGGGCGTCTATCGATGAACTGATTGACGCGATCTCGGCGACCCATGCCCGGGGTGGCAACGTCGTGATCCCGACCTTTGCGCTGGAGCGCGCGCAGGAAGTGCTCTACGCATTGTCTGAGGGGATGCGGCAGCAAAAGCTGCCCCGGTACCTGGCGGTCTTTCTCGATTCCCCGATGGCGATTTCGGCCACGGAAATTTTTATCCGCTACCCGGAGGCCATGCGGGAAGATTTCACGAAACGTTTGCGTGATGATGACCCATTCACGCTGCCAGGACTGCGGATGACGCGCGATGCATCTGAATCCATTGCGATCAACACCATTCGCGGCGGCGCCGTGATTATGGCTGGCTCAGGAATGGCCACGGGCGGCCGTGTGCGCCACCATCTGCGCCACAACCTTTGGAACGCCGCTGCGAGCGTGATTTTCGTCGGCTATGCCGCGCATGGCACGCTGGCGCGCTTGATCATTGATGGGGCGAAGAGCGTGCGTCTGTTTGACGAGCAGGTTCAGGTGCGCGCGCGAATTCATACCATTAACGGATTTTCCGCCCACGCCGGACAAAGCGAGCTCCTCGCCTGGCTCAAGCGCTGTGGCAAGCCGGAGAAGGTGTTCCTGGTACATGGCGACTTCGACAAAGGCATGAAGGCCTTCAGCGAATTGCTGGACAAGCACCGCAAGCCTTGGCAGATTCCGGGCATGAGCGAGCCCATCCTGCTGCGGTGACACGACGTTACACGAGGACGCCCGCACCGCCGCAAGGGGCTGACGCAGATCAAGTCTGCCAGGACTCGTCACGAGCACACTCTTGGCATGGAACAGGCATGGCGCCTGCTCGGATTGGAAATCGCCCCCGACCATGGATTCCCATCGCTGCGCCGCCATTGACGGCAGCCCGGTTTCGGGCGCAGGGTTGCAACACAGGGGCAACGGCCTGGCCCGTGAACAGCACGCCTGGGAGTGTCTCGCGCATGGCATGGATGTGCGAGGTCTGACCGGGGCTACGGACGGGGTTGTCGAGCCCCAGAGTCGACTTGGGCCGGAACTGACTGATCAGGCTGGCGCCAATGCCAGCAAGCGCGGTGCACAGGTCAAGTCGCCGCGCTCGGCCGCCGGCGTCGGCGGCGAGCGGCCACCACTGCTGCGGCCCGAGCGGGCGCAAGCGGTCGGTACGGGGCGGCTCGTGCTCGGTTGCCATGGGCGGCGCGGAGCCGCCCCCTTTTGGTTGGCCGCGTCACCGAAGGCATGGCGCAGCTGGGGTCGACGCCCGCCCGCATCGTGCGCGAACCCTCGGGCGGCTGACGCGCAGCCACGGTCGTCCGATTGCGAGCGTCGAACGGAGACTCCTTCATGACATCACGTCGTCGGGCCATCGGCTTGGCCCTGGCCGTCGTACTGGCCGCGTTGCTTCTGGTCTGGCTCTGGCCAGCGGCCCACCGCTTGGTGTTCGGCACGGGCCCCGCGACGGATCACGTCGTCGTCTCGGGCAACATCGAAGCGCATCAGAGCGTGTTGAGCTTCACCGGCGTGCAGGCGCCGATCACCCGCTTGGTGTTCGACGAAGGCAAGTTTGTCAGCGCGGGCACGGTCCTCGCGCGCGTCGACGATAGCATCTACAGCAGGCAGCTGCAGATCGATCAGGCGGGGCTGGATGTCGCACGGCATCAGGTGGCGGTCGCGCGCAGCAATCGTGCCGCTGCGAAGAGTACGGTGGCGAGTGATGCGCTTGATCTGGCTGAAAAGCGGCGTGACTTGGTCCGTGACGAAGGCCAGCTCGCATCGGGCGCGGTGTCGCGCCAGACCTACGATCTTGCTACCACCGCTGCAGGCCAGTCGGCTGCGGTGCTGGCGAGGGACGACGCGCTGCTCCACGTGGCGCAGACGAATGTTGGGCTGGCCCTGGCGAACGTGCAGGCGGCGCAGGCCAAGGTTGCGCTGGACACGGTGACGCTGGGCTACACCACCCTCAGGGCACCGTTTAGCGGCGTGCTCGCGGTGCGACAGGCGGAGCTTGGCGAGCTTGCAGGCCCGGGGGTGGCGATCTTCACCCTCGACGATCTCGACCATGTCTGGTTGCGCGCCTATGTCAACGAGCCGGATCTGGGCAAGATTCGCCTTGGGGAGGCTGCGCAGGTCACGACCGACACCTACCCGGGACATGTGTTTCACGGCCGCATCGGCTTCATCGCCGCGCAGGCCGAGTTCACGCCCAAGACGGTGCAGACCCATGCCGAACGCGTAACCCTCGTCTACCGCATCCGCATCGACATCGACAACCCCACGCATGCGCTGCTTCCGGGCATGCCGGCTGATGCCAGCATCGCGCTGCTCGCGCCCGGGCCATGAACACAGCCGACGTTCCTGCAGCCGTGCAGGTGCGCGGGCTGGTGAAAAGCTTCGGCGCGGTACAGGCGGTTCGCAGCGTCAATTTCGAGGTGGCGCGCGGCGAGATCTTTGGCCTTGTCGGTCCCGACGGCGCGGGCAAGACCACCACCATGCGCATGCTTGCCGGAGTGTTGCGGCAGAACGCAGGCTCGGTAACCGTCGACGGCGTCGACGTGGCGAGCAACCCCGAGGCCGCCAAGCTATGCCTGAGCTACATGCCGCAGCGCTTCGGCTTGTACGAAGATCTGACCATTGCAGAAAATATCTATTTTTACGCGGAATTGTTCGACGTGCCCCGCAAGGAGCGTCTGACGCGCAGCAGTGAGTTGTTGCGCGCTGCTGGGTTAAGCGGTTTCGAGCGTCGCCTGGCTGGGCAGCTCTCCGGTGGCATGAAGCAAAAGCTTGGCCTGGTCTGCGCGCTGATCCACACCCCACGCGTGCTTCTCCTGGACGAACCGACCACTGGCGTCGACCCCGTGTCGCGACGGGATTTCTGGGGCATTCTGTACAAACTTCGCGAAAGCGGCGTGGCCATCGTGATGGCCACAGCATATATGGACGAAGCTGAGCGTTGCTCGCGCTTGGCGCTGTTCCACGCCGGCGAAGTACGCTACTGCGACACCCCGGCGCGGTTGAAGGCGGCGATGCCTGGCTCGCTTCTCGCCGTGCTGTCGGGGCAACCGCGCGACGTGCGCAAAGTCATTGACAGCGCCACCGGGGTTCTGGGCATGCTGCTGATGGGCGATCGCGTGCACGTCAGGGTAGACGACGCTGTGCGCCGCACGCCCGAACTGCGCTCCGCGCTGGATGCGGCCGGCATGGCCGATGCACGCATCCAGCGGGCCGAACCGGGCATCGAGGACGTGTTCGTGGCCCTGCTGGGTGGGAGCGAACCATGAACGCACCGGCACCCGATGCCGTCGTCGCGAAGGGCCTGACGAAGCGATTCGGCGGCTTCACCGCGGTCGACAACCTGGACCTCCGCATCGCACGTGGCGAGGTGATGGGTTTCATCGGTCCCAACGGCGCGGGAAAATCCACCACCATTCGCATGTTTTGCGGCCTGATTCGGCCCACCGAAGGCAGCGCCAGCGTGGCCGGATTCGATGTCGGCAGCCAGGCGCAGCAAGTGCGCGAGCACATAGGTTACATGTCCCAGAAGTTCTCGCTCTATGGCGATCTCACGGTGCGCGAGAACCTGCGCTTTTTTGGCGGCATCTACCACGTGCCGCGGCCCGAAATGGCCGAGCGGGTCGACTACGCGGTCAGCATGGCACGACTGGAGGGACAGGAAGACACGCTCGTGGCCACGCTCGCCGGCGGCTGGAAACAGCGCTTGGCGCTGGGCTGTGCCATCCTGCACCGCCCACCGGTGCTGTTCCTCGATGAGCCGACCTCGGGAGTCGAGCCCGAGGCAAGACGCCGGTTCTGGGATCTGATCCACGAGCTCGCCGCGGGCGGCGTCACCATCCTCGTCTCGACCCACTACATGGACGAGGCCGAGTACTGCGGCCGCATCGCCTTGATCGACCGCGGTAGGCTTGTTGCTATCGGCAGCCCCGGCGAACTGCGCAGCCATGGCCTGGGCGGCACGCTTTACGAAGTCGAGTGCACCCCACTTGGCGCCGCGCTCGAAGCATTGCATGACGCGCCCGGTGTCGTCGATGCCGCGATTTTCGGCGACAAGCTCCACGTCGTTCTGCGGCCCGAGGGCATGAATGCGCAGGCACTCACGGCGTTGCTCAACACTGGCGGCCTGCACTCGGGCGCAGCGCGCGAAGTGCTGCCAAGTCTGGAAGACGTATTCGTGCGTCTGGTGTCGCGCGGGCAGGACACGCGGGAGATGGCATGAAGCTGCGCCGCTTGCTGGCGATGGCCTACAAGGAGGCCCTGCAGATCTGGCGCGACCCGCGCAGCCTGGCGATTGCGCTGATCATGCCGCTGATGCAGATGGGCCTTTTGGGCTACGGCGTGAGCCTGGACATCAAGCATGTGCCGCTGTGTGTGTTCGACCAGGAGAACAGCCAGCTCACCCGCGCCGTCACCAGCCGTTTCGACGCTGGCGGATGGTTTTCCACGACTCGCGTGCTGCAGGACCAAGCCGGCCTGCGCCACGCGATGGATGCTGGGCAGTGCATCGCCGCAGTGGTGATTCCGGTGAACTTCTCGCGTCAGCTCGCCGCCACCGGAACTGCGTCGATCCAGACCGTTTTCGACGCCACCGACGTCAACACCACCAACATCGCGCAAGGCTACATTCAGGGGGTGGTCGCGCAGGTCAATGCGCAGATCCAGGCCCAGTGGCAGGCCGCACACGGGGTCAACCCCGCGCAGATCGGCGCGGTCGACCTGCAGCCGAGCACTTGGTTCAACGAAACCCTCGACAGCCGCAATTTCATCATCCCGGGCGTGGTCGCTGTCATCCTGGCGTTGGTGGGGGCGCAGCTCACGTCGCTGACCGTGTCGCGCGAGTGGGAGCGCGGCACAATGGAGCAGCTCATCTCCACACCGGTGAACGCGCTGGAAGTGATGCTGGGCAAGCTCATCCCGTACTTCGTCATCGGCATGGCCGACGCGACGGTGTGCCTGGGGCTCGCCGTGTTCTGGTTCGGCGTGCCATTTCGGGGGAACCTTATCACCCTGTTCGCCGCCACTGCGCTGTTCAGCCTGGTGATTTTGGGCATCGGTTATCTGATTTCGGTGCGCATCCGAAGCCAGCTTGCCGCCAGCCAGGTGGCCCTGTACGTCACGCTACTGCCCACCACGCTGCTGTCGGGCTACACCTTTCCGATTGACCAGATGCCCAAGGCGATTCAGGCGTTGACCCTCATCGTGTACCCGCGCTACTACGTCACCATCCTCCGCGGCATTTTCCTCAAGGGCAGCAACCTGGCCGACCTCTGGCAGCCCTTGCTCGGTCTGGGGATATTCGCCCTGCTCATCGTCTGGCTGGCATCGCGGGCCTTCCACAAGCGACTGGACTGACCGGATGTTCGAGCGCCTCCTGGTGATGCTGATGAAGGAGTTCCTGCAGATCCGCAGGGACCGCACGGCCATCATGCGCATGATTGTGCCGTTGGTCATCCAGATGCTGATCTTCGGCTACGCCGCCACGTTTACCGTCCACCACGTCGCCACGGTTGTACTCGACCTCGACCAGAGCCAGGCCAGTCGCAGCCTGATCTCGCATTTCGTCGCTTCCGGGCGCTTCGACGTGGTTGACACCGCAAGCGACACCGCTCAGGTCAAGCGCGACATTGACCACGACGTCGCCGTCATCGCCATCGTCATCCACGCCGGCTTCGAGCGCGACCTGGGCAACGGTAAGGGTGCGCCGCTGCAGATCATCGTCGACGGCACCAATTCCAACACCGCCCTCATCGCGCTGGGTTACATGAGCCAGATCGTCTCGCAGTTCGCCACCGACGAGGCCGCCCGGCTCGCGCCCCCGCATGCGAGCTTGGCACCGCCGCAAATCGGTGTGAGTCTGCAGGCTGTGCCCTGGTTCAACCCGGGGCTCAACGACACCTGGTTTTTCATCCCTGGGGTCATCGGTAGCCTGACGCTGATGCAGGTGGTGAGTCTGACCGCTTTTGCTATCGTGCGTGAGCGCGAGGTGGGCACGCTGGAGCAGATCATGGTTAGCCCGATCCGGCCGGTGGAATTTATCCTGGGCAAGACGCTTCCGTTTTTTTTGATCGGCCTGGGCGACATCGCCTTGGTGAGTGCCATCGGCGTGCTGTGGTTCCGTGTGCCCTTCATCGGCGATCCGCTGGTGATGCTCGCCGGCTCGGCGTTGTTTCTGCTCGCCGCCGTGGGCATGGGGCTTCTGTTGTCGACGTTCTCGCGCACCCAGCAGCAGGCATTCGCGCTGAATTTCTTTTTTGTTAACCCATTTTTCATTCTCTCCGGCTTCGCGTTC
>JAGWOZ010000179.1 GCA_028870715.1 Betaproteobacteria bacterium
CGATCGAAGTATGGATGCGCTGCTGCACGCGCGCCCTGCCTCTGCATGATGGCCCAAAGGCGAGCCGCTTGACTTAAACCTGGGTAACGAAAGCCGTTGGATCGGGGCGTTGCCGGATGGGCTTGGGCTTTTGCACCGTGCCCACCGCAATAAAGCACACAGCCCGTTCCCACTCGCCGAGCTTGAAGAACTGGCGTAGGCCAGGTGTTTGCAGCGCTTGGCCGCTGACCAGGCCGCTGCCAAGACCTTCGGCGTGGGCGCTCAGCAGCATATTCTGGATCGCGCAACCCAGCGAGATAAGCCGTTCCTGCACGGAAACGTCGGGCTGCTCGTCACCACCCTCGCGTACGACGGCCAGAGCGAGAAAAGGTGCCCGCTCTGCCTTATTTCGCGCCTCAGCAAGTTCGAGATCTGTCGCCTTGGGGTCTCGCGCGCGCAGTGCCGCCGCGAAGACTTCGCCCAGTGCAGCGCGGCTTGCCTTGGAAACGATCGCGAAACGCCAAGGCAAGATACAGCGATGATCGGGTGCGGCTGCCGCCGCCCGAAACATCGCCTGGACTTGCGCATCGCTCGGCCCGGGCTCATGCAGCCGCTTCGGCGCAAACTGCTGTCGCGTTTGGATCAATGTTGCAGCGAATTCGGCGTACACGCTGGCCCCAATGGCAGGATGGACAGGACTCGGCCCAGAGGATAAGGGTTTTGGCAGCGCAGGCATCGAGTTCGCCCTTCTGCTTCGGAGAAAAACCGGATCCATGCAGCTGCGATGGGCTCGCCACATGCAAGTGCGCTTCCATCTGGCCAAACCACACGCAGCGCGTGACCGCGCGACGACTAGCCCAGGATGGCCGGTGCGTCGTGATTGGGGTGTTCAGCCAGCCCTTGATCGGATTGTTGCTGCAGGTCGTCCGCATAAACCTGAAGCGCCGCCACCAGCGACTTTGCCCGCAATCTTTGCCGGATGTCCTCGCGCAGCGCATCGAATGGAAGAAGTGGGCCATGGGCGACGCGCCCGACGCGGACGATGTGCAAGCCAAAGCGCGTGCGCACGAGACGCGGCAACAGCCCGGGCTGGCCATGGTCCATAATTGCGCGCCAGAATTCGGGTACGCATTGCTCACGGGTGAGTTGACCCAGATTGCCGCCAAGCTGCCCCGAGGGGCAGTTGGACAAGGCGCGTGCCAGATCGGCAAACGTACCGGGCTGGAGCATTAATGCATTGAGCGTGTCCTCAGCCTTCTTGCGTAAAGCCTCAATGGGGCATGTCGGCGTCAGCGCAAAAAGGATGTGATCTGCCTCGACCAAGTCGGTCTGACGCAGCGCATCGGCGTGTTGCGCGTAATAGCGCCGGCACTCGCTGTCGCTTGGTTCGGGAATTTGCACGTCGTGCTCGAGCACCGCTTCGAAAAGATCATCGTCGCAATCGCCCGACAGGCCAAGCTGGTTGGCGCGCGCACGCAGCAGATGTTCCAGATCGGATGGTTTCATGTTTGAACTCTCTATGTGCATGCCTTATCAACGCCGCGTGCGTACCAGTTGCCAAGGACGAACCAAATACGCAATGGAGGCAATCCCACTCCAGATGTGGACCAGGCGGGTGAAGGGAAAGAGCAGGAAAAGTGTCAGCCCAAAAAAGATATGCAGCTTAAAGATGAAAGAAGCCTGCGCAATGAATCCCGCGGCTGCCACGCCCTGAAACGTCACAACATGTTTCGCCCAGGACATGAGTGCCAGCATCTCCACACCATCCAAGTGGCGGGATGACTCGATGATCGTGGACAGTCCCAGCAAAAGCGTGGCCAAAAGCCAGAACAGCGTGACCCAATCCATGGGCTTCGTGGTTGCCATCAGGCGTGGCTCCCGCAGGCGGCGCAGAATCAGAAGCGTCAGTCCAGCGAGGATCAGCAGGCCAAGGCTTCCACCGGTCACCATGGCGATGATCTGTTTGTCGTGCGGCTGCAGTCCAAGAGCCTCAAAGAGGGCCAGCGGCGTTAGCAGTCCGAAAAAGTGCCCGAAGAACAACCCGATAATGCCGACATGAAAAAGGTTTGATCCCCACCGCAGCGTGCCGGTCCTGAGCATTTGGCTCGACTCGCTACGCCAGAGGTACTGGTCGCGATCGAAACGCACCAGGCTGACCGCCAGAAAGATGGTGCCCGCAATATAGGGATAGACACCGAAAATGAAGTCATTCAGATTCATGGTGCGGGACTCCTGTGGAATGGGGTTTTGTGGAACGTGCGACGAACTGCATGGCTTGCGCAGACGCACCAGGCCGTTGCGGGCTGCATGCACCAAGAAAGCTCACTGGCTCCTCGGCCCACACTGCGTCGAGCCCCTCGGGCGTCCAGTCCGCCGGTAAACCGTCGCTCGCCGCGTCACGCCGCTGTGGTTGCGTCCCCCTTTCCTTCTGCACCCTCTCCCGCTCGAGCACGGCGCGCCAGTTGGCGGTCCCGGCTAGCGTGCAAAGCGTCGCCACGGCGGCCAGCCACGGTGACTGCCGTTGCTCAAGCGCGGAGGCAAGGTTGGCTAACAGGGGCAACACTTCCTGAAGCGCGTCCCGCGCAGCAAATGGTGGCAGAACCGAGGCATACTCAAGATAAATCGGAAGGTAGTCTGGCAATTCCCGGCTCTGCAAGCGCAGGCCAACCGAGTGGTACTGTTCGAGCAGATCGACCATGGCCTGACCACGGTCACGCGAATCACCGTGGACCTGCTCGAATAGGTTGAGCGAGGTGCTGCGACCCCGGTCGAATGTGTCCACGAATCGTGCTTGCAGATCGAGAAGCTCGGTGTGCGCCATCTCGCTCAGCAGCGCGTCTAGCGATCCGTGCTCGCTCGCATCGGTCGCGCCGACGCTGAGTGGTCCCAGAACATCCACCATTTCCGCTAAATTCTCCTGCACATCTGCGCAGGGGTAATCGAGCAAAAGCGACAAAGCCCTGAGTTGTTTCGAAACGGCATCCATGATCACACTCCTGGCTCGATGGGGATCGTGCGGCGTTTTTTTGCGCTGAACAGCGAGGGTTTCGATTCGCCATCCGAGCATCCGTTGCCGAAGGTGAAGCCGCATGACCCTTTCAGGTCGAACGCGTTCTCGGCGTACTCACGATGCGTGGTGGGAATCACGAAGCGATCCTCATAATTGGCAATGGCGAGGATGCGATACATCGCCTCCACGCTTGCCGCCGGCATGTCGACTTGTTCAATGGCTGCCACATTTGCCTGCCCATCAACATGTTTGCCACGCATGTACGCGCGCATGGCCAACATGCGCTCGAGCGCGCGCTGCACTGGCGCAGTGTCGCCTGCGGTGAGCAGGTTGGCGAGATACTGCAGGGGAATGCGCAGTTGCGAGACGTCGGGAAGCTCACCTTTGGTTCCAACCAGGCCGCTCTGCACGGCCGTCTGGATCGGCGAAAGCGGCGGCACGTACCAGACCATGGGCAGCGTTCGATATTCAGGATGAAGCGGAAGGGCGATTTTCCATTGCATCGCCATCTTGTAGACGGGCGAATGACGTGCGGCTTCTAACCAGGCTTCCGGTACACCATCTCGACGTGCCTGCGCAACGATTTGCGGATCTTGGGGATCGAGGAACACCCCCAGTTGTGCTTCGTACAGATCCTTCTCGTTGGCGACACTGGCAGCGCGCTCAATCCCGTCAGCGTCGTATAGCAAAACCCCAAGGTAGCGGATGCGCCCGACGCAGGTCTCCGAGCATACGGTGGGCTGTCCGGCTTCGATCCGTGGATAACAAAAAATGCATTTCTCGGACTTGCCCGACTCCCAGTTGTAGTAGATCTTCTTGTAGGGGCAACCCGAAATGCACATACGCCAGCCGCGACACTTGTCCTGGTCAATGAGCACAATGCCGTCTTCCTCCCGCTTGTAGATCGCGCCCGACGGGCACGATGCGACGCAGGCCGGATTCAGGCAGTGCTCGCACAGTCGTGGCAGGTACATCATGAAGGTCTTCTCGAACTCCGCGTAGATGTCCTTTTGCATGCCGTCGAAATTCGCGTCGCGACTGCGCTTTGCAAACTCGCCGCCCAGCAGTTCTTCCCAGTTTGGCCCCCATTCAATCTTGTCCATGCGCTGACCACTGATCAGGCTGCGTGGGCGCGCGGTGGGGGCAGCCTTGAGCTCGGGCGCCTTGTGCAGATGCTCGTAGTCGAACGTGAAGGGCTCGTAATAGGCATCGATTTCAGGCAGGTTGGGGTTGGCGAAAATCTTCATCAGGATGGACAGGCGCGAACCCTGGCGTGGCTGCAGCTTGCCTTGCGCTGTGCGCGCCCAGCCGCCTTTCCATTTGTCCTGGTTCTCCCATTCCTTGGGGTACCCGATGCCAGGCTTGGTTTCGACGTTGTTGAACCAGGCGTATTCGACGCCGGGGCGCGACGTCCACACCTGCTTGCACGTCACCGAGCAGGTGTGGCAGCCAATGCACTTGTCAAGGTTGAGCACCATGCCGATCTGTGCGCGTACTTTCATTGTGTTTCTCCAGGAGGCTGGCGTTCAGGCGGTGGGGTTGGGGACGTGCGGGCGCTCATGGCTGTAGGCGGGACCCGTGGGCTCGTCGAGCCAGTCCACTTTGGCCATCTTGCGCACGATGCAAAACGCATCGCGGTTGGCGCCGATCGTCCCGTAGTAATTCAACCCGTAAGACAATTGCGCATAACCGCCGATCATGTGCGTTGGCTTGAGCACAATGCGTGTGACGGCGTTGTGCACACCGCCCCTCGCCTGGGTGATTTGTGATGCTGGCGTGTTGACCGTGCGTTCCTGGGCGTGGTACATCATCGCCATTCCCGGCTTCACCCGTTGGCTGACGACAGCACGCGCAACGATGGCGCCGTTGGCGTTGAAAACTTCGATCCAGTCGTTGTCCGAAATGCCTGCCGCTTTTGCGTCGTCCTCAGAAATCCAGACGCAAGGCCCACCGCGGCTCAGGGTGAGCATGATCAGGCCGTCGGAATAGGTGCTGTGGATGCCCCACTTTTGATGGGGCGTAATCCAGTTCAGCACGATTTCGCGATTGCCGTTGTGAAATTTGCCAAGCACCGGGCCGACCGCCTTGAGATTGACAGGCGGGCGATACAGGGCGAAGCCCTCGCCGAAGGCACGCATCCATGCGTGATCCTGGTAAAACTGCTGGCGCCCGGTCAGCGTACGCCAAGGGATGTTTTCGTGGACGTTGGTGTAGCTGGCGTTGTAGCAAATCTTCCCGTCGATGATGCCCGACCAGGTCGGCGAGTTGATGACGCGACGCGGTTGCGCCTGAAGGTCACGAAAGCGGATCTTTTCCTGCTCCCGCCCGGCTGGCATGTGGCTGAGATCGAGGCCGGTCTTTTTCGACAGGGCAGCCCACGCCTTGGTGGCCACCTGCCCGTTTGTCTCCGGGGAAAGCATCATGACCATTTCAGCCGCATCGATGTCGCTGAGAATCTGCGGACGACCTTCGGTCGGGCCAGGGTTGCGTACTGATCCATTGAGGTTGCCCAAGGCTTGCACCTCCTCACGGGCGTCCCAGGAGATGCCATGTCCGTGCCCGGCGTCGGGCTTGTCCATGAGCGGCCCCAGCGCAGTGAAGAAGCTGTAGACATGGGGGTAATCGCGCTGCACTTCGGTGATGTTCGGAGCGCTCTTGCCAGGAATCAGTTCGACCTCGCCGCGTTTCCATTCGCGCACGTCCAGACCCTGCCCAAGCTCTGCGGCGCTGTCGTGCATGAGCGGCGTCAGGACGACATCGTGCTCGACGCCAAGGTGGCCGACGCAGACTTCGGAGAATTTCTTCGCAATCCCCTTAAAGATCTCCCAGTCCGAGCGCGCTTCCCAGCTTGGGTCCACGGCGGCCGACAGCGGATGAATGAAGGTGTGCATGTCGGTGGTGTTGAGATCGTTTTTCTCGTACCAGGTCGCGGCGGGAAGCAGCACATCGGAAAAAAGGCCGGTGCTGCTCATGCGAAAGTCGAGTGTGACAAGGAGATCGAGCTTGCCTTCAGGCGCCTGATCGTGCCAAGTCACCTGCTCGGGGCGTGGGTCATCCGGGCCCAGTTCATGGCCCAGTACGCCATGTTTGGCTCCGATGAGGTGCCGAAGGAAGTACTCCGAGCCCTTGCCCGAGGCGCCCAGCAGATTGGACCGCCAGACAAACATGTTGCGAGGCCAGTTCGTCGGGTTGTCAGGGTCCTCGCAACTCATCTGAAGGGTGCCGTCCTTCAACCCCTTGACGACGTAGTCCCTGGAGGACAGTCCGATGGAGGCGGCATGACGGGCAATATGCAGCGGGTTGGTCTGGAGTTGCGGCGCTGAAGGCAGCCAGCCCATGCGCTCGGCGCGCACGTTGTAGTCAATCATGCTGCCACCAAACGCCGTGGGATCGGCCAGTGGCGAGAGAATTTCGTCGACGCCCAGTTTTTCATAGCGCCACTGGTCGGTGTGGGCATAGAAAAAGCTGGTTGCATTCATCTGCCGAGGCGGTTTGACCCAGTCCAGCGCAAATGTCAGCACCGACCATCCCGCCTGCGGGCGCAACGCTTCTTGCCCCACGTAATGCGCCCAACCACCGCCGGGCACACCGATGCAGCCGCTCATCATCAGCATATTGATGATGGCGCGGTAATTCATGTCGGCGTGGTACCAATGGTTGATCCCCGCCCCGAGGATGACCATGGATGTGCCGTGTGTCTTGTGCGCGTTGCTTGCGAACTCCCTGGCAATACGCTCGACGACTGAAGCAGGAACCCCGGTAATTTTTTCCTGCCATGCGGGGGTGTAGGGGACGTCGTCCGCGAAACTCTTGGCGCAGGAATTCCGTTCGTCGCCAAGACCGCGGTCAATGCCGTAATGCGCGGCCAGAAGGTCATACACGGTAGAGACCTTGACGGCGATCTCGTCGCCCTGGGCATCGCGCAAGTTCAGGAATCGAT
>JAGWOZ010000009.1 GCA_028870715.1 Betaproteobacteria bacterium
TTACGTGGGCCCGGAGATCGAGAGCCAGCTGCAAGGCTTGGCGCCGGGCTTCGAGCTCGTCAAGGACTATGGTTGGGTGACCATCATCGCCAAGCCTTTGTTCTGGGTGTTGGAGCAAGTTCACAAGGTTCTGGGCAACTGGGGCTGGTCCATCATCGGGCTGACCATTTTGCTGAAGCTGCTGTTTTTCCCGCTCACGGCCGCCAGCTATCGCTCGATGGCGCGCATGAAGGCGGTCGCACCGCGCCTCACCGCGCTGCGTGAGAGGCATAAGGACGATCAGGCGGCGATGAACGCGGCGATGGTGGAGATGTACCGCAAGGAGAAGATCAATCCGCTCGGCGGGTGTCTGCCCATCGTGATCCAGATTCCGGTATTCATCGCGCTGTACTGGGTCCTGCTGTCCAGCGTGGAGCTGCGCGGCGCGCCCTGGCTGGGATGGATCCACGACCTCTCGGCCAAGGATCCGTACTACATCCTGCCGCTCATCATGACCGGAACATCGTTCCTGCAGGTCAAGCTCAACCCGACGCCCCCGGACCCGATGCAGGCGCGGTTGATGTGGATCATGCCGTTGGCGTTCTCCGTCATGTTCTTCCTGTTCCCTGCGGGGTTGGTGCTGTACTGGCTGACCAACAACATCTTCTCGATCGCGCAGCAGTGGTTCATCAACAAGAAGATGGGCGTGCCGGAATTTTCCGAGCCAAAGTAACCGCAAGAGGGCGGCGCGGGGTGGCACGGCGATCCGTTCTGCACTTGGCCGCACGGCATGGACGCGCTGGTACGCCGTAACGACCCCATCGCGGCCATCGCCACGGCCGCCGGGCGTGGCGCCGTTGGCATCGTGCGGGCCTCGGGGCGCGATCTGCGCGAGCTCATGCGTGCACTGTGCGGGCGCGATCTGGCGCCCCGCCACGCCACGTTGCTGCCGCTGCGCGACGCGCACGACGGCGTCATCGACACCGGCCTTGCCCTGTACTTCCCCGGGCCCCACTCCTATACGGGCGAGGACGTGCTGGAGTTGCAGGTGCACGGAGGCCCGGTGGTGCTGCAGTTGCTGCTGGCGCGCATGCTCGAGCTTGGCGGCAAAGGGGGCATGCGCGCGGCCGAGCCGGGCGAGTTCACCGAGCGAGCCTTTCTCAACGGAAAGATCGACTTGGCCCAGGCCGAGGCCGTGGCTGATCTGATCGACGCGACGACCGAAGCTGCCGCACGTAGCGCCTCGCGCGCCTTGGCGGGAGAGTTTTCACGCGGCGTGCAAGCGCTCGGCGACAACCTCCGCGACTTGCGGGCGTTGGTGGAGGCGACCCTGGACTTTCCCGAGGAAGACATCGAGTTCGTCCGCGCAGCCGGCGTCGCCGAACGCCTGCGCGGGTTGAGTGGCGACGTGGCCGATATTTTGGCACGCGCGCGCCAGGGCGCCCTGCTTCGAGAGGGCGTACGGGTGGTGCTGGCGGGCCAGCCCAACGTGGGCAAGAGCTCTTTGCTGAACGCATTGGCGGGAGCTGAGCTTGCGATCGTGACGGACGTCCCGGGCACCACGCGGGACCGTGTCAGCCAATCCATCCAGATCGAGGGCGTGCCGCTGCACGTCATCGACACCGCGGGCCTGCGCGAGACGCTCGACCAGGTCGAGCGCATCGGGGTTGAGCGCAGCTGGGACGCGATCTCGGATGCAGACGCCGTACTGTTTCTGCATGACCTGACCCGCGTTGGCGAAAGCCGCTATGCCGAAGATGAGGCACGGCTCGCCGAGCTGCTGGCAGCGCACGCGCCACGGCACGCTGCGCTGCTGCACGTATGGAACAAACTGGATGCACTGGACCCGGGAGAGGCGCCGGCGCGCATCGCCGCATTCGCCCGCCGGCACGGTATGGGCGGCTCCGGCAACGACCTGCTCCTGTCTGCTCGCAGCCATGCCGGCCTCGATGGACTGCGGCAGGCCTTGCTGCAGGCCTGCGGATGGCAGGCGTGGCCCGAGGGTGTGTTTATCGCGCGCACCCGGCATGTGCAGGCGCTCGGGGCTTGTGCGGAGCATCTCCGCGTGGCGCAAGCCTTGCTCGCTGCACCGAACCCCGCGCTCGATCTGCTGGCCGAAGAACTCAGACTGGCCCACTGCGAATTGATGGCCATCACCGGTGAAGTGACGGCCGATGCGCTTCTTGGCGATATTTTCAGCCGATTCTGCATTGGCAAGTGAATGCGGGGAACATTCGGGCGAAGACCCGGTCTTACCCGGTTGTGCATGATTCAGGGTACGGTGGCGTCCACCAACGGAGATCGCAATGGGCGAATTCAGCATTTGGCATTGGCTTATCGTGTTGGTCATCGTGATGATGGTGTTTGGCACGAAAAAGCTCAAGAACATCGGTACGGATCTGGGCCAGGCCGTCAAGGGATTCAAGGACGGCATGCGCGATGCCGAGGCCAGCGAGCCGCCGCCCGCTGCGTCACCCGCACAGGCCACGCAGCTGCCGCGGCCGATGGGAGAGGCGATGGGCGAAGTCGGTCAATCGGCGGCGGCCGCGTCGGGACGCAAGGCGAACTGAGGCGGAGCAAGCGGCCGCGCGCTGCTTGCCTAGCGCAGGTGGTCGAGCGCTTGCGGGTTCAGAAGGTCGGCGGTGTCGCCCGCGGAAAAGCGACCGATCGCCGCAAAGGCCTGCCCGAACAGGTGCTCGTAATGCTCCAGTTCGACATAGCCGATGTGCGGCGTACAGATGGCGTTTTCCAAGCGCAGCAGGGGATTTCCCCGCATGATGGGTTCGGCCTCGAACACGTCAACCGCGGCCATGCCCGGACGGCCACGGTTGAGCGCGGAAACCAGGGCGTCGGGAGCGATGAGTTCGGCGCGCGCCGTGTTGACCAGGATGGCCTGCGGTTTCATGTGGGAGAGCTCACTGAGCGTGACGACGCCCCGCGTGGCTTCGGTCAAACGCAGGTGCAAGCTGAGGATGTCGCTTTCGATGAACAGCGCCTCGCGGGTCGCCGCCACATCCAGGCCCGATTGGGCCGCGGCCGCGCGCGATGCCTCGCTGCCCCAGACAAGCACGTGCATTCCAAAGGCCTTGCCATAGCCGGCCACGATGCGCCCGATGCGTCCATAGCCCCAGATGCCGAGCGTCTTGCCCGCCAGGCGCTGGCCTAAACCGAAATTCACCGGCATGGACTGGGATTTGAGCCCTGGCTGCTGCCACGCGCCTTGCTTGAGGTTGGCAACGTATTGGGGGATGCGGCGCATGGCCGACATGATGAGCGCCCAGGTGAATTCGGCGGTCGGTGCGGGGTCGCCTTTGCCCTCGATGACAGCGATGCCCAGCGCGGTGCAGGCGTCGACATCCACATGGGCGCCAACGTGGCCCGTTTGTACGACCAGTTTGAGCTTGGGGCATTTGTCCAGCACCGCACGGCTGAGCGCGGTGCGCTCACGGTTGAGGACCACCACCTGCGCGTCGCGCAGGCGCACGGCGAGCTGGCCGGCGCCCTTGACGTTGTTGTTGAACACCTTGACGTCATGCCCGCTCAGGGTCGCAAAGCAGGCGAGCTTGCGCACGGCGTCTTGGTAGTCATCCAGAATCACGATCTGCATGGCGTAACTGTAGCGGCCAACGCGCCGCGTGTCCTCATGGTGGGTGGCAGGCACGGCTTCAGACGGTCGCCAGTGGACCGCTCGAGGAGTGATTGGATGAAATCCCTAAAAGGACTTTCCCGCAGTTTGTTGCACTGCAGCTTGAAAGTGGGGGTGTCCAGGGAATATAAGTACACATTAATACTGCAACGTGCGCGCCGCGCGCGTTGCACCGGTCCCTCTTCCATTAGCGAGAACACCATGGACGTCCAAGGCAAACGCACCATTCCGCTGACGCCAGCCCAAACTTGGGAAGCGTTGAACTCCACCCAGATGCTCAAGTCCTGCATTCCAGGCTGTGAATCGGTCACACAAACCGGCGAAGGGCAGTTTGAGGTGGTGCAGGTGCTCAATATCGCGAACTACAAGACCCGGTTTTCCAGCACGCTCACGCTGGAGGATGTCAACCCGCCACACAGCTACGTCCTGCGGTTCGAGGGCAATGGGGGCAATGCCGGCTTCGGCCTTGGGCGTGCATTGATCGCATTGCAGCCCACCGACGGCGGCACGCAGATGAACTACCAGGCCAGCGCCGAGGTCGGTGGCGCAATCGCGCAGATGGGACAAAGTGCGGTGGATCTGGCGGTCAAGGGGCTGATCGAAGATTTTTTCAGCCGCTTCGAGCGCAACGCGCGCGGCGACGAGTCCATCCGGATGCCCGGCAGCATGGTCGAGCGCCTGTGGTTCATGATGCCGCCTTGGGCATGGGCCATTTCAACCCTGGTGGCCGTCTTCATCATTTACTGGGGCATGCACGGCACGTGGTAAGCGGGCATGGCAGCGCCGGCTCAACGGCGCTGCGTCAGGACGCTGCCGGATCACCCGTCGGCGGGGGCCCGGCATCCTGGGCGTGCAACGCCAGCTGCGCATCGTCCTGCAAAATGTTTTCCAGCTCCGCCCGGGCGCTTTTCGAGAGCGCAATCAGTGCCGACTGATCATGCGAGACCGCCTGTTGGCGCTCGAGCAGGCGTTCGTCATGCGCTGCAAACAGGTTGGCGATGCGCTGCACATTCAGCCCCGGCCGTATGGCCTGCAGCGCCTGCTTGCCCATCTCGACGCTCGACCACCACGTCTCGCGCGTTGCATTGCGCACGCCGAGTTCTCGCAGCCGCATGAGGTGGGCACGATTGCGCGCGCGGGCCAGCAGCGGCACTTCGGGGAAATGCCGGCGCATGAGCTCAGCAATCTTCACGCTGGCCTCGACGTCGTCTACGGCAAGAACGAACAGCTTGGCTTCGCCCACGTGCGCGGCGCGCAGCAAGGCCAGCCGGCTTGCGTCACCGTAGTAAATCTTGTTGCCGAACCTGCGCACGAAATCCACCTGCTCGGGGCTCGCATCCAGCGCCGTGAAGGCAATGCCCTGCGCATTGAGCATGCGGCCTACCACCTGCCCCACGCGGCCAAACCCGGCAATGACCACCGCCTCTCCCGGGGTGTCGATGGGGCTGAAGGGAGGGGCTTCGCGCTCTCGCATCCACGGCTTGATCAGTCTGTCTGCAGCATCAGCAAAAACGGAGCCAGGGCCATGGACACCGCCACAGCCGCCGTCAGGAGCTCCACCGTGGCCCTGTGCAGCAGCCCTCCGGCGCCGGCGTTGGCCAGCAGCACGAATGCGAACTCGCCACCGCAGGCGAGAAAAATCGCCAGGGTCAAGCTGGTTGCCGTGTCCCCGCCGACCGCGCGGCGCCAAACGAACAGCATGCAGGCCTTGAGCAGCAGGATGCCGACGCCCAGACCGACGACAAGAAATGGCTGCGCGGCGAGCAAGGGGAGTTGGATTCCCATCCCCACGGCGATGAAGAACAAACCGAGCAGGAGGGATTCGAAGGGTTCGATCGCGGCTTCGAGTTCATGGCGAAACTCGGAGTCTGCCAACAGGACGCCGGCCAGGAATGCGCCGAGTGAGGCGGACAAACCTACCGAACTGAGGCCCACCGCAATGCCCACGGCGCCCAACAGGGCGGCCGCTGCAAACAGTTCGCGGTTTCCGCTCCCGAATCGCGCAACGTAGCGGAACATCGTGGCCAACACCGGCCTTCCGAGGACGGCGAGCAGCCCGAGTGCAGCCAGCGCCGACCAGCCCGGGGGCTTGCCGCCTGCGCCTGCGAGGGCCAGAAGGGCGAGGATCGGAATGACGCTGACGTCCTGGAACAGCAAAATCGCGAACGACTCGCGCCCGAAGCGCGTGGTGAGTTCACGCCGCTCGGCAAGGAGCGGCAGGATGTAGGCGGTGGATGACATGGCGATGGCCACACCGACCAGCGCCGCTGCGGCCCGGCCAAGCCCGAAAACCGTGGCCAATGCGGCGACCGGAAGCGCAACACCAGCCATTTGCAGCGTACCCAGGCCGAAGACCTGGCGTCTGAGTGCCCACAGCCGGCTGGGTTGCAGCTCCAGGCCAATGAGAAACATCAGCAGCGTGACGCCGAGCGCTGCGGTGTGCAGGATTGCATCGGGTTGGCTGTCCACGCGCAGCCCATAGGGGCCGACGGCCATGCCCGCCACCAAATAGCCCAACACCGATCCCAAGCCCATGCGCTTGAAGAGCGGGACGAGCAGCACCGCGGCGGCCAGCAGGATGAGAAATGCGGTGGCAGACATGGCCCGATGGTAGGGCCAACCGCAGCGCGCCCTTCAAAGGCGCGCCTGGGCTCAGGCGTCGTGCGACTGGCGCGAAGGGCGTGTGGCTTGCGCGCGGGTGGCCGCAGCCTGCGCTACGGGGACAGTTCTCCGCATAGCGCGCGCACGACCGCCATGACCTGTGGTGTCTTGATGCGGTAGTGCACGAAGCGGCCGTGGCGCTCGGCGTCGACGATATTCTCGGCGCGCAGCCGCGAGAGTTGCTGCGACAAGGCGGCCTGACGCATGCCCACAGCATGCTCGAGATCGCGAACACACATCGGCCCATCGATGAGCAGGCAAAGAATGCACAAGCGCTCCCGATGCGCCATGGCTTTGAGCACGCGCACGGCCAGCGTACCCGAATGACCGCCCAATTGCTGGGCGCGCTGGGCACCCAGCTCGGGGTGTACGGATGTCGGGCTTTGTGCAACGAGGGTCATGCGAGCAAGTCTATGGAGGTGTTCTTGAAGTTGTTTTGACGCAGGGCAAGTTTTTTGCAGTGCGCGGCGACTTCCGCTGCCTTATGCGCCCTGTGGCAAGCGCTGCTAGAGTTCGGGTCGGTCCCTCGCTCATGCCTGAACTCACGCCGCTCCCCGCTCATCCCCCGCTGCGCCTTGCGCTGGGCATGTGGGCGCTTGCGGCGGCGGCATACATGGCCGGGTTTTTCCTGCGGGTGACGCCCGGCGTGTTGAACGGTCCGCTGATGCGCGACTTTCATCTCAATGCCGCGCAGCTTGGCAACCTGGCCTCGTTCTATTTTTATTTTTACGCTGCGTCGCAGATTCCCACCGGCATCGCCAATGATCGGTGGGGTCCGAAGGCGCTCATCGTGTTTGGCACCCTGCTGACCGGGCTGGGGACCCTGCTATTTGCGGCTGCGCCGAACTATGCGGTGGCGCTCGTGGCCCGCGGCATGATCGGCCTGGGCCACGGTGTGGCATGGGTTTCGCTGCTGGAGGTTTCCGCTCGCTGGTTCGCCCCACGGGTATTTGGCACCATGTCGGGACTGTCGCTATCGGCCGGAACGCTCGGTGCGGTGCTGGCGCAGGCGCCGCTGCTGGCCATGAGCCGGTTAATGGGCTGGCGTTGGACACTGGCTGGCGTGGGGATCGTCTGCCTCGTGCTCGCGCTGCTCGCCTGGCGCACCATACGCAATTCACCGCACGAGCGTGGATACCGCGACTGGCTGCCGTCCCACGCTCCAACCTCGGCACGCGAGGTGCTGCGAGGCCTGCGCGCGGTCTGGCGTTGGCGCAACACGGCATTGCTCTTCGTGGCACCCAGCGGCATATGCGGCGCCTTCCTGACCTTCACGACGCTTTGGGGTGCGCCATTCTTGGAGCAGCACCGGGGCATGAGTGGCGAGCGGTCGTCCTGGGTCATCGCAGCCATGCTCGTTGGATTCTCGGTGGGGAGCATCGTTTGGGGCCGGCTGTCGGACCGGCTGCGCCTGCGCAAGCTGCCCTACGTGATCGGAGGCACGCTGACGCTGGCCGGATTTGCGCTGCTCACCCTGTGGCCGCAGGCGCCGGCGGGTCTGCTCTTGCCAGTCCTGCTTGCGAGCGCCGTGGGCGCCGGATCGATGGTCGTCGGCTTCGCTTGGGCAAAGGAATCGGTACCGCAGGACCTCGCAGGCACGGCCACCGGGGTGCATAACACCGGCGTCATGGTGGGAGCGCTGATTCAGCTTCCCCTGTTGGGCTGGGTGTTGGATGCGTTGTGGACGGGACGCAGCCTCGCCGGCGTGCGGCAGTACGAGCTGCACGCCTTCCAGATGGCGTTTGGGGTGCTGATGGTCTGGGTCGCGGTAGCCCTGCTGTGCGTGCTTTTGGCCCGGGAAACCCACGCACAACCCCACGCGCATGCATCGCAAAGGTCCCGGTAGACAACAGGGCCGGCCTTAGAGAGGCCGGCCGGTGCCCGGCTGCAGGTCAGTGCGCGTGCAGGTTCTGGCGCGACAGGGCCGAAAAACCATCCAGGAATTCGTCGATGTCATCGGTCGTTGGCGAGTTCGCCATGAGGCTTTGCACGCGCTCACGGAATCCGTCGGCCACGGGGCCGTCGATGAAGATTTCCTTGCGGGCGAATTTGTCGACGATTTCAAAGCCGCCATGCCGCGCCGTGTCGTTGGTCTCAGCGCGCTTTTCCATGACGCGATCGGCCCAGTCGAGCTGGAAAACGCAAAAAGCATCGGAATCGTAAATCATGGTTTGCATGGCTAGTCTCGCTTTCGGTGTGTTGTGGCGTTGCTCTGTTTGCCGGGCCGTGGTCGTTGTCGACCGAGCCACCAACTAAAGCTCACTTTCGGAGTTGAACAACAGATAGGGGCAAGCAAGCAAGAATCAAGCCCACCACCGAAACCGAGCAGCAATCCCGGGGCCCCATGGCCATTCAACGCACCATGCTCCACATCGGTGCACACGCGTGGGATCCAGCCGCTCTTGGCGCCAAATGCCAGCGTGCCGGCGGCAGCTCGGCCAGCCCTGCGCTCGGCGCTACTCCTGCCGCGCCTGGCGGAGCGTGAAAAGCAGGAAGTTCGTGTCGGATTGTTGCAGGCGAATCTGCACCGGCAGATTTTGCAATGCCGGCGCAAGCCAGACTTCGGCGCCCAGCCCGTGTTCGTCACCGGGATGGATGAGGTGCCAGCACAGCAGCCTGCCAATGCCGGTGCGCACCACGTCTTGCCCGGCAATGATGAAGTCCCACGTGGTGGTGCCTGTCGGCCTGGCGACTTCAAAGGCCATGTGCTGGCCGACGCGAAAATCCTCGGGGCGCATCGTGAGCTCGTGCGCTAGTTGCATGAAGATGCTGGCGCTGTCCTGAAGGTGGCTCGGCAGCGGCATGACCGTGCTGATGGCTGAAAAGCTCAGGGTGCCGTGATCGCGGTTGAAGCTCACGGTCTTGCGCCGTGTGAATACGCGCTCGACGTAGCTGTCGGGCGCGAGCCAGTTGCCGTCGATGTGCCCCGTGCTCGTGTAGGCGAAGCTCACGAGCGCCGCGCCAGCCAGCTCAACGCGGTAACTGCGGCCGTCGCGCAACCATTCCAGTGAGCCGTCGCCGTGCAGAGGGCCGCGGTAATAGCCGGACAACACATACTGAAGCTGGGTGGCCGGAGGCCACCCAAGGGCATCGGCCTGGCCAGCGGGTGAGGATGCACCCGCCGTGGGCGCAGGCGCCGACGATGCAGGGCTGGAGGCGCCGGGGGCGGCCGACCCCTGAGTGGCCGCCTGCGGATGCGGCGCCGCCACGTTTGGCAAGGCGCTGTTTGCATTCAAGGCCTGAGACCCAGAGGCGGGCGGCTGCGGCGGCGACGCGGGCAGGCTGGGGGTTGATGCACCGCCAGCCGCGGGCGCTGCGGGGGGCGCGGAGGCCTTGGACGCCGGAAGGGGCGTTGCCGGTGCGGGGGCGCGGCCCAGCCCTTCGCTGCCAAGACTCAATGTTGGTGCGGCAGGCGGGACGTGGGGTGAAGGCGAAGCGGGCGCTGGGTTGCGCGTTGCCGCGCTGATCGGTTGGCTCACCCGGGCAGCGGGCACGAGCAGATGGACAAACACGGGCTCGGCGATGCGGTGTGGCTCGACTGCCGGGAAAGCCTTGCCCAAGCCGTGTAGCAGCAAGGCGTGCAGGGCCAGGACCACGAGAGCCCAGGCCAGCGCTTGCCGCCAAGGCAGTCGGCCTGCGGTATGGGTCGGCGATCGAGCGGCTTTCGACATGCGCGCATTGTGCCCCGGGCTTCCCAACACAGTCGTTGGCAGCCGCTGGGGCGCTGTGCAAGGTGTCGGGCCAGGCACGCGCGCGGTGGCATCGGGGAACCGCGCGCAGGGCCTGGGGCAGCCATGGACCGGTGGGCGGGGGGGCGACGCCGTGGTGCGTCCTGTTTGCAAGCGGACCGAGTGGCGCTATGCTGGGTAGCCATTCGCGAGGTGAGCCATGCATCCGTACACCCAAGGCCAGGCCATGCCAGGCATGGAGTTTTTCCAGTCGCTGCTCAAGGGCTCCGGGCTGCCGACGGGGTTTGCCAGTTGGATGGCCCCGACCATGGATCCGAAGGAGCTCGAGCAGAAAATCACGGACCTGAAGGCGGTTCTGCAATGGCTGGAAGCAAACGCCAAGCTGACCCAGGCGACGATCCAGACGCTGGAAGTTCAGCGCATGACGTTGTCGGCACTGAAGACGATGAACGTGGATCTGGGGGATCTGGCCGGACGCATGACCGAGGCCATGCAGGCGGGCGCACAGGCCATGGGGGCGGCTGCAGCCGAAGACCACGGCAACGCGATGTCCGAGGAGCAGTCGCCGGCTGCATCAAGCGCGGCGCAGCCGCGGCGCGCTGCGCCTGAGGATGCGGGGGAGGGTTTTCCGCTGCCAGGCGTGATGGATCCAATGCAGTGGTGGAACGCAGTCAGCCAGCAGTTCAGCCAGGTGGCGACCCAGGCATTGCGGGAGAGTCCCTGGCCCATGCCGCAGGGTGCCAACGCGGAGGCGAGCGCCGCACCTCCGGCACCGGGCGGCGCACAGGCTGGATCCGCGGCTCGAAGGCCCAAGCAGGGCCGGTCCGGCGGTTCGCCAGCGGCAAAGCCCACCGGCAGGGGGGTGACGGCGGCCAAGCGCACCAGCCAGCCCGGCAAGGGGGCAAGCGCGGCTGCACGCACCAAGGTCGCCGGGAAGTAACACGAAACGTCAAGGGACGCAGTCGCGTCCTGTTGGCGAGCCTTCACCGTGGAGGCGGGGCCATAGCCGCAAGGCACTGCCGAAGCGGCTTGCTGTGCAAGCCCCCATAGGCCTGTCGGCGCGGGAGCTGGCATTAGCATGGGTGCTCCTTGGTTTTCCCGTTGCCGACGGGGCCCACTTCACGCTCATTCGCTTCTTGTTGGTGCCTTCTATGCGTTTCATCAGCGCCCACGCAAGCCACGCGCACTGGGCCACAGCCCTGGAGCGGGCCTTGGCGCAGATTGCCGTCGCCCGCGCGCAGCCCGATACCATTGCCCGGCCGAACCTTGGCATCGTGTATTTCACGGACGCCTATGCGTCCGCTGCCGAGCCGCTGCTGCGTGAACTGCGCAGCCGCACGGGAGTGGCGCACTGGGTGGGCGGGGTTGGTGTGGGCATCGCGGCCGATGCCCAGGAGTATTTCGACCAGCCGGCACTGGCGCTGATGCTGCTGCAGATCCCGCCGCGGGACTTCCGGGTCTTCTCCGGACTCAAGCCGCTGCAACCGGCATCGAGCGGCTGGCGCGGTGCCCACACGGCCCTGGTGCATGGGGACCCGGCCACGCCCGAGATGGATGATCTCGTGCGGGACATGGCCGGGCGCACGGCCGCAGGTGCGATTTTTGGAGGGGCGGTCTCCTCGCGAACGCAGGCGGTCCAGATTGCGGATGATGTGCTTCAGGGCGGCGTGTCGGGCGTGGCGTTTTCGGCCCGGGTGGCGATGGCCGGCGGCCTCACGCAAGGCTGCGAGCCGGTGGGGCCTGAGCGCGCCATCACGCGTTGCACCCAGAATGTGATCTATGCGCTCGATGGTGCGCCCGCCTTGTCGGCGCTGCTGGATGATCTCGGCGAGTCCAGTCTGGAGTTGCCGCGCCTTGCGCCGCGCCTGCGCGCGACCCTCGCCGGGTTGTCGCCAGCAGCCGCAGGCGCGCGAGGTGGCCGGCCGATCGGGCCCGAGACCACCTTGCGTCACCTCATCGGCGTGGATCCGACGGGGCATGGCGTCGCGATCGCCACAGTGCCCGAGCCCGGCATGCATGTGCGATTTTGCCGCCGCGATGTCAACGCCGCTCGGCGCGACCTCATCCGGCTTTGCGCCGAGGTACGCGAGGAGCTCGAACAACGGCGCGAGGCGCGGTGGGCGGCAATGCAGCAGACGGCAAGGGTCGGGCGCCCGCCCCTCACCGGCGTGCCCGCACGTGGTGCGGTGTACGTTTCATGCGCGGGCCGCGGTGGCCCGCATTTCGGCGGGCCCTCGGCAGAGCTGGCGCTGGTGCGCCAGCACCTCGGGAACATACCGCTCGTTGGGTTTTTTGCCGCAGGCGAGATCGCGGGCGATCGCCTTTACGGCTACACGGGCGTGCTTACGGTGTTCGGGGAAGACCCCTTGATGTGAGTGCTCGCTTCCTTCCTGAGCGAGAGCGCCCAAGGCTTCAGGGTCCCGGGCGCGTTGGCTCTGCCGGGTGACGGCGCGCGCTGGCGCCGGTTGTGGCGCAGAGGCTGCATGGCCTGCTGGGATGATCCTCAAAGGGGCTTGTCACGCTGCGGGCCGGAGAAGGGTGATGAGCCCATTGAGCTCGTCCAGCGAATGGAAGGCGAGGTGGATTTCACCGCGTACCGCTTTGCCGCTTCCGCGCACCCGGATTTGCACCGGCGCCGCCAGGTGTTCGGCCAGTTCGTTGGCGATGCGGTCCAGTTCGCGTCGTTCGCGCGATGGTTGGGTGCTGGCGCGGGGCTTGGCGCTGCCTTCCTGGCTCGCGCGGGTGCACAGGCGTTCGGTTTCGCGCACCGACAGGCGGCGGGCCGCGACTTGTTGCGCAACCTGGATTTGAGCTGCGCCCTCGAGCGCGAGCAAAGCTCGCGCGTGGCCCATGTCCAAGTCCCCCGCGAGCAGCATCGACTGCACGGGTGTGGCGAGGTTGATGAGGCGCAGGAGATTGCTCACGGACGTGCGCGACCGCCCCACCGCCTGAGCCGCTTGCTCATGGGTGAAATGGAACTCGGCAATCAGGCGCTGGATGCCTTGTGCCTCTTCCAGAGGGTTCAGATCCTCACGTTGAATGTTTTCAATCAGAGCCATCGCCAAGGCGGCTTGGTCGGGCACCTCGCGCACCAGGACCGGCACCACATCGAGCCCCGCCAGGCGCGCAGCGCGGCTGCGGCGTTCCCCGGCAATGATCTCGTATTTGCCCTCCTGCAGCGGGCGCACGAGAATCGGCTGCATCAGACCCTGAGCTTTGATGCTCTCGGCGAGTTCGTACAACGCGCCTTCATCCATGCGCGTGCGCGGCTGGTATTTGCCGGGCAGCAATGCATCCAGGGGCAGGCTCGACGGGTGGCCGGCCGCAGTGATGTCGGCGCCTTGCGAGCCCAGAAGGGCTTCAAGTCCGAGGCCTAGGCCTTTGCGCTTTTTTCCGCCGGACACGGAAGGGGTGGAGGGATTGGTGCTCATGGATGGAGGCGGTGGTGAAGTGGGAAAAATCGCATCAGGGGCGGGCAAGTTCGAGCAGCCAGTCACGGCCGCGCGGCCAGTCGCCCAAACCGCTTTCGGCGTTGATGTGGCCCAGCGCCCCGGCTTCGGTGTGGCGCGAGCCCCAGGCCAAGGCCATGCGGGTGGCGGCGTCGGGGGTGCAATACGGGTCGTCAGTACTGCTGATGAGGCGCGTTGGGAATGGCACGCGTTGCAGGGCGTAGCGTTGCCAGCTTTGCAAGGCGGGTGGCAGGCCCTCGCGGGTGAGATCCGGTGGAGCGACCAGCAAGGCGCCTTTCACGCGGTGGGCATTGCGGCTGATTCCTGCCCAGCCGGCGGCCAGATGGCAGCCCAGGCTGTGCGCACACAGCAGCACGGGGAAGGCTGCCTGCAGCACAGCGCCCTCAAGCTCGCAGATCCAGTCACCGCGCAGCGGGGTGGTCCAGTCATGCTGCTGCACGAGATGATCCCCATGCAACTCCGCCCACCGGGTTTGCCAATGCCCGGGCCCGGAGCCGAGCCAGCCGGGAAGGAGCAGGACGGTGACTTGCTCGCTCATCGTCTAGTCTTCTGCAGTGGCCGGGCTGGGCGCGCTGGCGGGTGCGGGTTTTTTGGGTATGGGTGGACTCACCCGCTGCACCATCTCGTGCGCAAACTCGACATAGGCCTGGGCGCCCCGACTGGACCTGTCGAACACGACGCCCGGCTGCCCGTAGCTGGGCGCTTCGGCCAGCCGGACATTGCGCGGAATGACCGCGTTGAAGACCTTGGGGCCAAAGTGCGTCTTGAGCTGTTCGCTGACTTGTTGCTGCAACGTGATGCGCGGGTCAAACATCACCCGCAAGAGTCCGATGAGGGTCAGCTCCGGATTCAGGCGGGCGTGGACTTGCCGCACCATATTGACAAGATCGGTGAGCCCCTCCAGCGCGAAATACTCACACTGCATCGGCACCACAACGCCTTGTGCTGCACACAGGCCATTGAGGGTGAGAAGGCCTAGCGCAGGTGGTGAGTCGATGAGGATGAAATCATAGTCGTGGCGCACCGCTTGCAGGGCATCTTTGAGCCGATGCTCACGCCGTTCCTGGTCGACGAGCTCGACTTCCGCTCCGGCGAGCTCACGGTTGGCACCGAGCACATCGTAGCCGGCTTTGTCGCTGTGCCTCCGGGCCTCGGCGACGCTGGACATTCCCAGGAGCACTTGGTAAACGCTGGGCTGTAGAGCGCGCTTGTCGACGCCGGAGCCCATCGTGGCGTTGCCCTGCGGGTCAAGGTCCACAAGGAGCACGCGTTTTCCGACCTGGGCAAGACCCGCGGCGAGATTCACGCAGGTGGTCGTCTTTCCGACACCGCCCTTTTGGTTGGCCACACAAAATACCGATGCCATTGAATCTCCCTCAGTGAGGCGCGTGGTGACAGTCATTGCGTACGGTGGCGGGTCATCCAGACCACGCAGCGCTGGGCGTCGAGGCCCGGAACAGTGAGCGGCTGGACTGTCGCGTCGATTGTGGGTGGAAGCGCCTCAAGCTCGGCCTGCGGTGTGACGCCCTTCATCGCAGCCCAGCAGCCCTCCTCGGCCAGGAGATGCGACGTGAGCCGGACCATCGTGGCAAGATCGCTGAAGGCGCGGCTCGTGATGCAGTCGAAGGCCGGCAGGCGCAGTTGCTCGACGCGGGCGTGCACAACGTCGACGCGGCTCAGGCGCAGCTCGGCAGCAGCCTGCTGCATGAAGGCGCATTTTTTTTGCACCGCGTCGTTCAGCACCACATGCATGCCGGGCCGCATGATGGCCAGGACCAGCCCCGGCAGGCCCCCACCCGATCCGACGTCAAGGAGGCGGTGCGAGGCGCGTTCGATGATGCCTGGCAGCAACGCCAGGCAGTCGGCCACGTGCAGGTCAAGCATCTGGCGCGGGTCACGGATGGCCGTCAGGTTGTACACCCGGTTCCAGCGTTGCAGAAGATCCAGATAGGCGAGCAGTTGGGCGCGCTGCGTTGCACTGGCAGTCAGCTGCAGCGCATCCAGCACGTCGTCGAGGCGCCGCGCCGTGCTGGATGCCGGTGCGTCCAGGCGATCGTTCATGACCTGCGGGCGCTGCGGCATCAGGCCGATTCCTGCGCAGGCACGGCGGGGCGCAGCCGGCGCTTGCGCAAGTGCACCAACAGAAGGGAGATCGCCGCTGGGGTGACGCCGGAGATGCGTGAAGCCTGGCCCAGCGTCTCGGGCATCGCCCGCCCGAGCTTTTGTTGCACTTCGATGGAAAGCCCCTGCACGGCGCGATAGTCCAAATCCGCCGGTAGCGGAAGGTGTTCGTATTCGGCGGCGCGTTGGACGTCCTGGTGCTGGCGATCGATGTAGCCGGCATACTTCACAGCGATCTGGACTTGCTCGGCTTCCTGCGGTTGTAACGGCTCGGCGGGGGCGAATCGTCCCTCCAGGGCCGACACCAGCCGTGTGTAGTCAACCTCGGGGCGGCGCAGGAGATCTTCGAGACGGTATTCGCGCTCGATGCCCTGCCCGATCAGCGCCGACGCTTCGGCGTGCGCGAGCACGCCGGGCTGCACCCAGGTCGAGCGCAGGCGCTGGCGCTCACGCTCAATTGCATCGCGCTTGCGGCAGAACGCGCTCCAGCGCTCGTCGTCGACCAGGCCGAGCTTGCGGCCGATTTCAGTCAGGCGCAGATCGGCGTTGTCCTCGCGAAGGCTCAAGCGGTATTCGGCGCGGCTGGTAAACATGCGATAGGGCTCGTTGACGCCCTTGGTGATCAGATCGTCGACCAAGACGCCGAGATAGGCTTGATCACGGGCGGGACACCAGGGCTCGCGGCCGTGCGCCTGCAACGCGGCGTTAGCGCCCGCCAGGAGGCCCTGCGCCGCAGCCTCTTCGTAGCCGGTTGTGCCATTGATCTGTCCGGCGAAAAACAGGCCCTCAATCGCACGCGTTTCCAGGGATGACTTCAGGGCGCGAGGATCAAAGTAGTCATACTCGATCGCATAGCCGGGACGCAGCAGGTGGGCATTTTCAAGCCCCTGGATGCTTCGCACCAGCGCGAGCTGCACGTCGAAGGGCAAGCTGGTCGAAATGCCGTTAGGGTAAAACTCGTGCGTGGTGAGCCCTTCGGGCTCCAGGAAAATCTGGTGGGCATCCTTGTCGGCGAAGCGGTGAATCTTGTCCTCGATGCTCGGGCAATAGCGCGGGCCCACACCCTCGATGACGCCGGTGTACATCGGGCTGCGGTCGAGGCCGCTGCGGATGATGTCATGGGTGCGTGAATTCGTGTGCGTGACCCAGCACGGCCGATGGGCCGGGTGCTGCTCGGGGCGGCCAAGGAAGCTGAAGACGGGCGTGGGGTCACGGTCGCCGGGTTGCTCTTCGGTCTTGGAAAAATCGATGGTGCGCCCGTCGATGCGGGGCGGCGTGCCGGTTTTCAGGCGTCCCTGGGGAAGCTGGAGCTCTCTGAGGCGGCGGGCGAGCGAGACGGCGGGGGGATCACCGGCACGGCCGGCCGCGTAGTGGTCAAGGCCGATGTGGATCTTGCCGTCGAGGAAGGTGCCGGCGGTGAGCACGACCGTGCGCGCATGAAAGCGGATGCCGCTTTGCGTGATGGCGCCGCCGACGCGCTCAGCTTGCCCTGTTGCGGCAAGGATCAGGTCGTCGACCGCTTGTTGGAACACCCAAAGGTTGGGTTGGTTCTCGAGCCTTTGGCGGATGGCCGCTTTGTACAGCAGCCGGTCGGCCTGTGCGCGCGTGGCACGTACGGCGGGGCCCTTGCTTGCGTTGAGGATGCGGAACTGGATTCCCGCGAGGTCGGTGGCCGCCGCCATGGCGCCGCCCAGAGCATCGATTTCCTTGACGAGGTGCCCCTTGCCGATTCCACCGATCGATGGGTTGCACGACATCTGCCCCAAGGTTTCGATGTTGTGGGTGAGAAGCAACGTGGTGGCGCCCATGCGGGCAGCCGCAAGGGCGGCTTCGGTGCCGGCGTGACCGCCGCCAACGACGATGACGTCAAAGGTTTGCTGGTAATCCATGGCTTCAAGTCCTGAGCCTCGATTGTAGGGGGGCGCGCGTGCAACCGAGGCACCGATGTTCCACGTGGAACATCGGTGCCTCGGCCAAACCCGCGGCGGGGGCCGAGGGGTCAATGCGCAGTCGTGGGGCGTGGCGAGCGCTGTATCGGGCCGGGTCCGGGGACATGGACCGCCTGGTTGCAGGTGCAAGGGCACGGACGGCGCTGGGTGTCGCGGGGCAAGTGACGTTCGGGGGCGAGCATGCGCACCTGCGTGCTGTTGCAGGCAAGGCGGGCGACCGGCGCAGCCACGGTGTTGTCGGTCGAATGCAAGGGCTGCGGGCGGGGGAGCGCGCCAAGCGCATGGCCAAACTCCTGCGTGAGATCTGATTTGGGTCAGAACCAAAATGCGCCCATGCGCGTATAGTTTCACCATCGCAGGCAAGGAGGTCTCATGAAGATCAATGAAGGCGGTTGGGATCGCGTGGTTCGTGTCGTTGTGGGCTTGGCGCTGATACTGGCGGCCGCTCTCGGCTATGTCGGCGTGTGGGGTTATATCGGCATTGTTCCCTTGGTCACCGGGATCATTGGGGTCTGTCCGGCCTACAGCCTGTTGGGCATGAGCACCTGCCCGATGAAGAGCCGTCAGGGCTGATCCGGCTCTCCTCGCAAGGAGAGCGTCCGAAGAAAGAGTCATGCAAGGCGACAGCGTGTGTTCCACGTGGAACACACGCTGCTTGCTGCCAACACATGCCGAAAACCAAGGGCCGCGCCTGTGGTGCGCCGGCAACGCGCGCCGTTCGTCCTGTTCGCGCCATCTCCCGCTCGCGGCGTGCCGGCGGCTGTGTTGCCTTGGGGCGGGTCGTCAAAGGCGGCGTGTGACTGCAGCAGGTATCGGTCCGGGTGTCGGGCGCGATTGGTGCATGCGCGCGCGGAGGCAAGGCCAGGCCACCTGCCACGAAGCGCCCTGATCACGCCCGCAAGCGGCCCCCCGTTTCACCCAGTCCGCTCGTTTGACGACCGATCGCCCGCCGTGATCAGTGGGCCGCCGTTGCAAAAAATGCGTCCCAGGCCGTCTTGGCGATCAGCAGTGCCACGATGGCGATGAACATCCAACGCACGAAATGGGTGCCTCGGCGCATCGCCAGCCGGGTTCCGAGCACGCTGCCGGCGATGTTGGAGATGGCAATGACCAAGGCGATGGGCCACATCACGTGCCCCTTGCTTGCGAACAGCAGGAGCGCGGCCAGATTGCATGCAACGTTCACGACCTTCGCGCTCGCCGCCGCATGCAGGAAGTCGAACCCGAATCCCCGGACGAACAGGAACACCAGAAAGTTGCCGGTGCCGGGGCCAAAGAACCCGTCATAAAACCCGATCACGCCGCCACCGACAACCGCCAATAGGGTTTCAGCGCGCCCACTGAGGTGCGGACTGTGGTGGTGCCCGAGATCCTTGCGGGCCAGGGTATAGACGAGCACGCCGGTCAGGATGAAGGGCAAGGCCTTGCGGAACTCGCCTGACTCAACCCGCGTGATCTCAAAGGCCCCGAGCAGGGCCCCGCCGAAGGCGGCCAGGGTTGCGGGAAGGACCGTGCTCCAGGGAATCCGAACCCGGCGCAGGAAGGACAGCATCGCTGCCGAAGTGCCCCAGATCGCCCCACCCTTGTTGGTGCCGAAAAGCGTGGCAGGCGGTGTGGTGGGATACGCCGAGAAGAGCGCGGGCACCAGAATGAGGCCGCCGCCCCCGACGATCGAGTCCACGAAGCCTGCGGCCAATGCGGCCAAGCCGAGGGTGAGCAGGCCGAAATCCATCAACAGGCGGGTGAGTGTGGTCGCGGCCGTGGGAGGTTCGCACGCTCCCACGTCATGAACAAGGAGAAACCAAAAGAAAAGGCGCCGGAACCGTTGGTTCTGGCGCCCGGTGTCAGCTTTACCGCTGATGGCTTGGGGATTTGCGGATGCCCGCAACCCCTATGGGCTGTCTCCTCAGTGCTCACCCCTTGGTCAGGCTGCAGTGCAAGCATTGCGAATACGCAAGATTATTGAGGCGTTCCCCGGAACATGCACGGGGGAAAACCCGAATCAAATTGGTGCATCGCACCAATCCGAGTCAATGGCCCAGTCCCGGAAATAACTTCAACAACCCGTCGCTCATCATTTCCACGGAAAGGGCCGCAAGAATCAGGCCCATGAGGCGTGTCATGACATTGATGCCTGTCTTGCCCAGAAAACGTGCGATGGGCTGCGCGGCACGAAATGACATCGCGGATGCCAGCGCGATCACCACGCCGTACGAGATCAGCACGAGCAAATCGCTCCAATGACGCGCCTTGTTGGCGTAGATGATGACCGTCGAGATGGTGGCCGGCCCGGTCAACAACGGGATCGTCAGGGGGACGACCGCCACGCTGTCACTGGCTACAGCCTCATCCACCTCTTCCGGTGTGGATTTGACCGCGCCCGGCTTGGCATTGAGCATGCTGATGGAGGAGATCAGCAGCAGCATCCCGCCGCCCACCTGGAAGGATGCAAGCGAGATCCCGAAGAAATGCAGAAGATCCGTGCCAAAAAGCGCGCTGAGGGCGATCACGACAAAAGCGGAAAACGCGCTCACCAGAATGGTGCGATGCCGCTGCGCCGGGCTGAAGCCTTCGGTGAAGGCGATGAAGAACGGTATTGCGCCCAAGGGGTTGACGATGGCCAACAGCGCCACAAGGGGCTTGATGAGATTCATGGCGACAGGTGATGGATGCGCAGCCTGAAGCCTAGCGCCTCATGCCTGCGCCCGCCAGACGCCGGGATTTGCAGCGGCAACGCGCAGCTGCTACTGCATGAAACCGATGCGTGCGCGCCGTCGTGTCGTTGCGCGGGCGAAGTCCTGTGGCAGGAGCTCATGCCGACCGGCCACTTTCGCTGCGCCGAAGGCGCCATTGACAAGGCGTCGCATCTCCCGCGGGCTCACATGCGCCAGCGCATCGAGCGCAGCATCGCTGAGGGTCTCGGGGAACGCGCCCCCCCAATCGTGGCTGTCGCGCACGTCCCGGTACAACCGCGCCGCGATCGCCCGCCGTCCTGCTTCATCCGGGGGATCGATCTCATAGACGTTGAGTCGGTTGAGAATTGGATCGGGAATGCTCGAGGCGTCGTTCGCGGTGGCCACCCACACCACCGCACTGCAGTCAATGGGCACTTCGGCAAACTCGTCGGTGAAATGCTGCGCCGTGTCATGCTCCAGCAAACTGTACAGCGCGCCAAGCGGGTCGTATTGCACGCTCGAGGCAGCCTTGTCGATTTCGTCGATCACGACCACAGGGTTGGCAAATTCGCCCTGCACCAGGGTTTCAAAGACCTTGCCGGGGCGCGACCCCTTCCATTGCGACGACGAGCCGGAGAGGATCCACCCGGCCGTCAGGGCATTCATCGGCGCGAGCGCCCAGCTGGTGCCCAAAAGCGCGGCAACCCGCCGCGCGAAGTGCGTCTTGCCGATCCCGGGCTCGCCCAGAAGCAGCATGGGCGTGACTTCGATGGCGTCTCGGCTGTCCACGGCCAACGCGACAGCGCGACGAATGTCCTCCAGCGGCTCGCCGAAATTGGGCAGCTCCTGCTGCAGGGCCTCCATGTCGGGCAGCTGCGCAGGCTTGATCGCCAGGCGCTGGCCACCTGCCTCAATCATGCGCGTGTAGGTGTGCCGCAGCTGTTCATGGGACTCGGCCGGCAAGCCTTTGAGCTTGCGCTCGACTTCGTCGACGGCATAGACGGATTTGTACGCGGCAACGGCAATCATGATGCACCTCCGGAAAGCACGAACTGCATGCAACCCCATGCAGCAATCATGCCAGACCAACGGCGCAACGCAAGCCTTCCGGGCCGTGCAATGACCGCAGGTTGTGGACTTTCGCACACACCGCGGGCTTTGCGGAAGGTCAGATCTCGATTTGGGTGCCCAGCTCCACGACGCGGTTGGGCGGGATCCGGAAGTAGTCCGAGGCATCCTGCGCGTTGCGGCTCATCCAGGAGAACAGCACTTCGCGCCATAGCGCCATTCCCGGAATCTTGGAGGGGATGATGGTTTGGCGCGCGAGGAAAAATGAGGTTTCCATCAAGTGGAACTCCAGCCCAAATAGCTGCTCGCAATCCTTGAGCAAGCGCTGGATGTCCGGCTCATCCTTGAAGCCGAAATCGACGTGCAGCAGGTAAATGCCCTCTTCCATGGACGTGAGCTCGATGCCCTGCTCCGGCGGTACGTGGGGGACGTCTGCGGTTTGTGCGGACAGGAAAATCACCCGTTCGTGCAGCACCTTGTTGTGCTTGAGGTTGTGCAGAAGTGCGTGTGGCACCGTGTTGGCATCGGGGGTGAGATAGATGGCGGTGCCTTCGACGCGGGTCGGTGGATAGGTGGACAGGCTGTGCACGAAATCCTTCAGGTTCAGCGCATGCTCCTGCAACTGGCGCTTGAGCAGGGTGCGTCCGCGTTTCCAGGTTGACAGCATCGTATACACGGCCGCGCCGAAAACCAGCGGAAACCAGCCGCCGTGGTCGATCTTCAGCGAATTCGAGGCCAGGAAGAGCAGTTCCACCAGCGCCAGCGGCACAAACGCGAGATTGGCTTGCCGCGTGCTCCACCCCCAGCGCTGGGGTACGACCATCCATAAGAACACGGTCGTGGTGAGCATGGTGATGTTCACCGCAATTCCATAGGCAGCGGCCAGATTGTCCGAAGTGCGGAAGGCCAGCACCAGAATGACCACGAAGATCAGCAGCATCCAGTTGATGAAGGGCACGTAAATCTGCCCCTGATTGCGCTCATTCGTGAACAGCACGGTCATGCGTGGCAGATAGCCAAGCTTGATGGCCTGGGTGGTCATCGAATAGGCGCCTGAGATCACCGCTTGCGAGGCGATGACCGTGGCCATGCCAGCCAGAATCACCAGCGGCCACAACGCCCAGCCCGGGGCCAAATAGAAGAAGGGGTTCTTCACCGCCTCCGGGCGGGCCAGCACGAGCGCGCCTTGGCCGAAGTAGTTCAGCAGCAGCCCCGGCATCACCACGCCGAGCCACGCCGCCCGGATGGGCTTGCGCCCGAAATGACCCATGTCGGCATACAGCGCCTCCCCACCGGTCAGTGTCAGAAACACCGCGCCCAGCAAAAACAGCGCCAGCCCCGGATGGCGGATGAACATATCCACGCCCCACCAGGGATTGAGCGCCAGCAGCACCGCGGGGTTGGACACGATCTGGATCAAGCCCAAAATGCCCACCACCCCGAACCACACCACCATGACCGGCCCGAAAAACGCGCCCACCAGCGCCGTGCCGCGCTTTTGCACCAGAAACAGGCCGATCAAAATGAGGACCGTGATGGGCACCACGGCATCGTTGAGCACAGGGGTCGCCACCGCCGTGCCCTCGATCGCCGAGAGCACCGAGATGGCAGGCGTGATGATGCTGTCGCCATAGAACATCGACGCGCCGATCAGTCCGAGGGACACCGCCACGGTGCGCCCGTGTGTACGCGGCGCATAGCGGCGCATGACCAGTGCCATGAGCGCCAGAATCCCGCCCTCGCCGTCGTTGTCCGCGCGCAACGCCAGCATCACGTATTTGACCGTGACAATGATCGTCAGCGCCCAGAAAATGAGCGACAGCACGCCATAAATGTTCGGAACGCTGTACCCGAGGTCGTGGGAGGGGTTGAACGCCTCCTTGAACGCGTACAGCGGACTCGTGCCGATATCGCCATAGACGACCCCCAGGGCGCCCAGGCTGAGAGCGGCCAACGATCCCTTGTGTTGTGTTCCGGTGTCTTGCATATGGTTTGCGCTCCGCTTCGGATCTTTCCCCCCAGCGGGCCCGAATGAAAGGGACTGTCATCTTAGGGCTGTTTTGTTGCGAAGCATCATTTGTGCCCGTCCCATGATGCCGATCGTCACGCGCAGCGTCCTTGCGCCAGATCAAAGCCGCCACCTCCGCTGGCCCGCATCATGCCCACGATGATGAGTCGCACCATGATGCCAGCCAACCTTGATTTCCAGCCCGAACTGATCCGCCGCTACGACGTGGCCGGTCCACGCTATACGTCTTACCCAACCGCCGACCGCTTTCGGCCTGACTTTCAAGCAGCCGATTACGCGGCCGCTCTGCGTGAGCGAGGCCGCGCGGCCCTCACCCCCTTGTCGCTTTACGTCCACATCCCCTTCTGTGAGACGCTGTGCTACTACTGTGGCTGCAACAAGATTCCCACGAAAAACCATGCGCGCAGCGCACCGTACCTCGATCAGGTCGAGCAGGAAATGGGGTTGGTGGCGGGGCTGCTAGGCCAGCGCCTGCCTGTTTCGCAGCTCCACTGGGGTGGCGGCACGCCCACATTCCTGAGCGACGAGGAGGCATCGCGTCTGATGGATATGACGCGCAGGCATTTCGAGCTGCAGCCCGGAGGGGAGTACTCGATCGAGATTGACCCGCGCAAGGTTGGCAGGCAGCGTGTGGCGCACCTGGCCGCGCTGGGCTTCAATCGCATGAGCGTGGGGGTTCAGGACTTCGACCCCGCCGTGCAGCAGGCGGTCAATCGCATCCAGAGCTATGAGGAAACGAAAGAGGTCATCGATGCGGCGCGGGCCAACGGCTTTGCATCGGTCAGCGTCGATCTGATCTACGGACTGCCGCGGCAAAACGCCTTCAATTTCGCGGCAACGCTGGAGAAAGTCATCGACCTGCGGCCCGACCGCGTCGCGCTTTACAGCTATGCGCACCTGCCGCAACGCTTTACACCGCAGCGGCGCATCAATGAGGCCGACCTACCCGAGCCACAAGCCAAGCTCGTGCTCCTGGGGCTGGCAATCCGCCGCCTGGCCCATGCCGGCTACGTGTACATCGGGATGGATCATTTCGCGCTGCCCGCGGACGAACTCGCGCAAGCCCAGCAAAAGGGCAAGCTGCACCGTAATTTCCAGGGCTATTCCACGCAGGCCGACTTGGATTTGCTCGCCTTCGGCGTGTCGGGAATTTCCAAGCTTGGCAGGCACTACATCCAGAATGCCAAGACCCTGGAAGCGTACGGCGCGGCCCTATCGGCCGGCGAGTTACCCGTCGAAAGGGGGCTGACGCTGAGTGACGATGACCTGCTGCGACGCGAGGCCATTCAACGCCTGATGTGCGATTTCGCGCTCGACCTGGAAGACCTCGCGCGGCACCATGGCGTGCCGGACGCAGCCACGTATTTTGCCGCGGATCTCAAGCGCCTGGATCCCTTGGAAGAAGCCGGGCTGCTGCAGCGCGACGGGCTCACCTTGCGCGTGACGCCCCAGGGACGGTTGCTCGTGCGCATCGTGGCCATGCAGTTCGACCGCTATTTGCACGACGCCGCTGCGCTGCTGCAGGCGCCACGCTATTCGCGGGTCATCTGAGCGGCATGCGCGGCGCGCCGGGTCCTGCGGGGGACGGGTCAGGAGAGGCTCGCCACGGGAGTGGATGAGATCACGCAGGCCTTTGCCGCCCTGCAATCGCCCATGGGTGTCCTGGAGCCGCGGCGGCGCTAGCCAAACCGTTCCTGCAGTTTCACACGCAATCCATTGTCCAGATCGGGGATGCGCGAGCGCACCGCCTCAATTCGGTTGAGGTCAGCAGCTCGCTGCGGCGCGCCCCACACGGGCTGCGGCCAGTGCGTGTCCCAGTGCCAGCGCGCAATGACGTGCCAATGCAGATGCGGCACCACATTGCCCAAAGTCGCCAGATTGACCTTATCGGGCGCCAGATGTTCGCGCACGACGTGCTCGACGAGCACCACCGCGTCCATGCAGGCACTGCGCTCCAAGGCGCTCAGGTCACTGAACTCGGCCCGATGGGCCTGCCAGATCACGCGGTAGAAGGCCGGATGCTCGGCGTCATCGGCTCGCACCAGACGCATCCATGCGCCGCTCCATACAACGGGCAGGCGATCCGTTTGGGCGCACAACGGGCATGCGGTTGCGGCGTCGCGCCCTGGCAGCTCGGCGCAAGGCTGCCGCATGGCGGGCCTATTCATAAAAATCCCCACCGCCCTGGCCCGGAGCAAGACGCGGTGCGCCAGGCCGCAACTGGGTCATCGCCACGACGTCGCCCACGTAGAGGACGGGTCCGGTGGGCTGTCCGGTGGGCGAGCCGCCGGCCGGCTCCAGGCTGATGGCAAACCCCTTCGCCTGGGCCAACGCCAACAGTGCTGGAGCAGGCAGATTCAAGGTGTCAGAGCTACGCAGTTGCACCAGCCCCACCGCCTGAGGCTTGCCCTGCTTGGGCAGCATCCACAACTCGAACGATTTGTCGCTCGGCGTCGCTGCCGGGCCCACGGCGGTGAGGACCAGGCGGTCACGATGCACCGTGAGCACGGCACTGTGGCCATCCGGCCCCTTGAGTACCGCGGCCATCTGCGCTGCAGTGGGTTTGCCGGGGCCGGCCTGCTGTATCACCATGACCAGGGATACCAGAAGCGAAGCAGCCAGCACACCAAAGCCAAGGGCCAGCGCCTGCCAGGTCTGCTTCGCCCAGCCCCGGGCGATCTGCAGGGGCACGCCCGAGGCCACGCGGGAGTCTTTGTCAGCGGCCGCAGTGCGCTCGCGCACCGCGGCCCAGACGGCAGCCGGCGCGTCCTCCGCGAGCAGGCCGGCGTCGAGCCGGCTGCGCCAACCTTGGGTGGCCGTGCGCAGTTCAGGATGCGCCTGGATTAGCGTCTCGAAACGGCGGCGCGCAGCAGCGCTCATGCTGCCGGTCAGATAGTCAGCCGCCAGAAGGTCGGCAAGGTCGGGACGGTCATAGCGCGTCATGATGTGGCCCCCTCCCCCAAACACGCACGCAAAGCAAGAATCGCCCGGCGAATGATGGTTTTGATCGTGCCGAGTGCCATGCCCGTGCGCGCGGCCAGCTCGCCGTGGGACAGGCCCATCACGTAGGAATGAGTCAGGAGCTCGCGCTGCTGCGGCTTGAGTTGCCCGAAGCAGCGGTCAAGCGAGCCTTGCGACATGCTGCGTTCGAGCTGCTGCTCAGGGCCGGGCGCGGCATCAGCCGGGTCCAGGGGGATATGCATTGCATCCATGCTGTCCACGGGTTCACGCTTGAGGGCGCGCAACTTGTCCAGGCAGGTGTTGCGCACCACGGTGGCCAGCCAGGCCTCAGCCGCGCCCTGCGCCGGCCGATAGTTGGCGGCTTGGTGCCAGACCTTGACGTATGCGTCCTGCAGCGCGTCTTCGGCCAAAGCCCGGTCCCGCAGCAGACGCAAACAGATTGCCCACGCGCGGCGCCGCGTGGCGTCATACACGGAGGCGAACGCCTGATGGTCGCCAAGCGCCGCGTAAGCCAGGAGCTTTTCCAGGTCGGGTATCGGAGGTGGCATGTCGTGCAGATTGCAGGATGCGCCAGGGAGGCCCCGGCACAGCACGCTCCGGGGTCCAACGCGGCGACCCCGAGCGGCCGCCCCGGAGCTTGAGCGCTATCGCATCTTAACGGCAACGCGTCCGCCTCCGCGGCTGGCCGCAGACCCGTGACGACGATCCCCCCAGTGGAACTCGGCTACAGGCGGGAACGCGTCGATGAGGGCTCGCTTAGGCGATGAACGCCGCGGGCACCGGGTTCTCACCCAACGCGTTGAGCAGGATCGCCCAGTGCATCGTCTCGTCGCCAAGGATGCTGGCTGCAGCTTTGGCCAAATCCCGATTGTGGAATTGGGGAACGGTTCCAAGGTAGGCGCTCGCAGCACCTTGCTCGAGGCCGGCGGCGAAGCGCAACACGTCCGCCTGGTTCTTCAACGCGCTGGTGGGAAAGTTGTATTGGGCCGGCTGCATCGCCTCGACAGGCGTGCCGCCCAGTTTGGTGATGGTGGATTCCAGAACGCCGGCATGCGCTTTGTGCTGGCCCTGAAATCCCACGGCAACCGCCAGCACAGGCTTCTTGAGCAGGCCGGACTCGGCGCCGACCTGGTACGCCGCTATCGCCTGATATTCCAGCCCCAGGGCGATATTGAGCATCTTGATGTCTCCTTCGGTGGACATCGAAGCCGCAAAGCTGCGCGCCGGCAGCGCGAAGGTCGAGGCCGCGGTAAGGCCGGCGACGAACAGTCCGCCTTTCTTGAACCAGGCGCGACGGGAGAGTTCGGGGGAGGCTGCATGCGAGGTGATGTTCATGATCGTGTCCTTGGCAAATGGTGGGCTAACAGGCCGCTTCGGCATCCATGCGCGTGCGGCCCTGCTGTCTTCAACGCCACGACTCGGGTTTTGGATTCAGTCCGTTGCGCAACGAACACCGCCCTCGTGGGCGAGCGGCTTTGTTGCGCTGGATCAAGGAAGCGCGGCGTCGCTGCGGCGGCGGGTGCGCCGTGCGGGAGCATGGTCTTGCCAGCAGAGATTGCGCGTCACGCGCGGACGGCCGGCGGCCGCAAGCCGCACGCATGGCTCGGCTCGATTGCGTCTCACGTCGCCCGATCCTGCCTGTTTCCGGAGTTTCACTCGCCGGGTGCGTGCACGCAGGCCAGGTCGTGTGGCGGGGGTGCAGCGGCACCCCCGCTTACACGAGGACTCTTTCGATTCCGCCGGCGTTGGCTGCCCGCACGTATTTCCCCATCCATTCCTCTCCGAGGATGTGGCGCGCCATCTCGATGACGATGTAGTCAGCCGTCAGCAGGCCGCTTTGCAAGTCGTTGCGGTAACGCCCGAGACCTTGCAGGCAACTGGGACAGGACGTGAGGATCTTGACATCGCCGGTATGCCCCTGCGCGCGCAGGGCAGCCTCGTCGGCGCGCAACTCCTCCTCCTTGCGGAAGCGAACCTGCGTGGAAATGTCCGGCCGGGCGACCCCGAGGGTTCCGCTTTCACCGCAGCAGCGCTCGCTCTTGCGCACGCCATCGCCGAGCAATGCCCTGACCGTCTTCATCGGGTCCTGCTGTTTCATCGGACTGTGGCACGGGTCATGGTAGAGATACGCCGTGTCGCCTTGGGGCAGGGTCACGTTCTTTTCCAGAAGGAACTCGTGGATATCGACAATGCGGCAACCGGGAAAGATGTCCTCGAACTTGTAGCCCTGCAGCTGGTCATAGCACGTGCCGCAGCTCACCACGACGGTCTTGATGTCCAGGTAGTTCAGCGTATTGGCCACGCGATGAAACAGGACACGGTTGTCGGTGATGATCTTTTCCGCCTTGTCATACTGCCCCGCGCCGCGTTGTGGGTAACCACAACACAGGTAGCCCGGCGGCAGCACGGTTTGCACACCCACGTGCCACAGCATCGCCTGTGTGGCCAGCCCCACCTGACTGAACAATCGCTCGGAGCCACAGCCGGGGAAATAGAAGACGGCTTCGGAGTCGACCGTGGTCGTGGCGGGGTTGCGGATGATGGGGACGAAGTCCTTGTCCTCGATGTCCAGGAGGGCGCGCGCCGTCTTCTTCGGCAGGCCCCCCGGCATGGGCTTGTTGATGAAATGGATCACCTGCTCGCGCATGGCGGGCTTGCCGGTGCTGGCCGGGGGGGCAGCCGTTTGCTTGCGGCCGATACCGCGCAAAAGCCGCACACCCACGTTCTGCGCCTTGTAGCCCCACTGGATCAGTCCCAGGCGCGCCGCCTTGATGGTGCGGGGGTCTGTTGCATTGAGGAAGAACATGGCGGCCGCGCTGGCCGGGTTGAAGCGCTTCTTGCCCATCTTGCGCAGCAGATTGCGCATGTTCATGGACACGTCGCCAAAGTCAATGTCCACCGGGCAGGGCGCAAGGCACTTATGGCAGACGGTGCAGTGGTCGGCCACGTCCTCGAACTCTTCCCAGTGGTTGATGCTGACGCCGCGTCGGGTTTGCTCCTCATACAGGAACGCCTCGACCAGCAAAGACGTGGCGAGAATCTTGTTGCGCGGTGAGTAAAGCAGGTTGGCGCGCGGCACATGGGTGGCGCACACCGGCTTGCACTTGCCACAACGCAGGCAGTCCTTCACCGAGTTGGATATGGCGCCGATGTCGCTTTGCTGCATGATCAGCGATTCGTGCCCCATCAAGCCGAAGCTCGGCGTGTAGGCGTTGGTGAGATCGGCCGGGAGCTGCGGATCGTCCAGCAGCTTGCCCTTGTTGAAACGCCCCTCGGGGTCCACCCGCCGCTTGTAGTCGCGGAAGGGTCCGATTTCGGCCTCGGTCAGGAATTGCAGCTTGGTGATGCCGATGCCGTGCTCGCCCGAGATCACGCCATCGAGGTTGCGTGCGAGCGCCATGATGCGTGCAACGGCGTCATGTGCCGCCTGCAGCATGAGGTAATCATCCGAATTGACCGGGATGTTGGTGTGCACGTTGCCGTCGCCGGCATGCATGTGCAGCGCCACCCAGACCCGGCCTTTGAGCACGCGCGCATGAATGGCATTGAGCTCGCGGCGCAGGGGCTCGAAGGCGCCGCCGGCAAAAATCGCATGCAACGGTTTGCGGATCTCCGCTTTCCACGAAGCGCGCAGGCTGTGCTCCTGGAGCAGATTGAAGACTTGCGCGCGCGGGGTCCGGTGCAGCATCTGCATGGCAGCCGTGCTGGCCGCGCCGAGACCATGCTGCGCAAAATGTGGCAACGCCTGAGACAGCGGCGTATCCAGTTCCTGCAGCAGAAAACTCCAGCGCTCATGCGTGCGCGCGACCTGCTCCAGAGCCTGAGCACGTGCCGCTTCCAACTCGCTGGTCGCGACCGGTGCTTCGCCCTCGCCAAGCTCCTCATTCTTGGCCAGCGGCAGTCGCCCACGCAGGAAGCGATCGATCTCGGCGGTGAGTTGCAGCTTGCTCTTGAGCGAAAGCTCGATGTTGATGCGCTCGATGCCGTCCACGTACTCGCCCATGCGCGGCAGCGGAATCACCACATCCTCGTTGATCTTGAAGGCATTGGTGTGGCGCGCGATGGCCGCGGTGCGCTTGCGGTCGAGCCAGAACTTCTTGCGCGCCTCCGCGCTCACGGCCACGAACCCCTCGCCCACGCGTGCGTTGGCCATGCGCACCACGTCAGCTGCAGCGCGGGCGACCGCCTCATCGTCCTCCCCGACGATGTCGCCAAACAGCGCCATTTTCGGAAAGAGGCCGCGCTTGCTCTTGGGTGCATATCCCACGGCTCTGAGGTAGCGCTCGTCGAGATGCTCGAGTCCCGCCAGTATGGCGCCGCCGGGGCGGGCCTCCAGATAGTTCTTGATCTCGACGATGCTGGGAATGGCTTCGCGCGCCTGGCCGAAGAACTCCAGACAGAAGGTCCGCACATGCGGCGGCATGCGGTGCAGAACCCAGCGTGCGCTGGTGATGAGCCCGTCGCAACCTTCCTTCTGAATGCCCGGCAGCCCTGCCAGGAATTTGTCCGTCACGTCCTTGCCCAAGCCGGCCTTGCGGAAGCGGCTGCCCGGAATCTCGAGCACCTCCGTACTCAGCAGCGTGCTGCTGTCCGATGCGAAGGTCTCGACCTTGAAGCGCGCCACCTCGGCGTCGTGAATCTTTCCCAGGTTGTGGTCCAGACGCGTGACCTCCACCCAGCGGCCCTGCGGGTCCACCAGCCGCCACCAGGCCAGGTTATCGATGGCGGTGCCCCAGAGCACGGCCTTTTTGCCTCCGGCATTCATGGCGATGTTGCCGCCAACACAGGAGGCATCCGCCGAGGTCGGGTCCACCGCGAAGACCAAGCCGGCGCGATCGGCTGCGTCGGCGACGCGTTGGGTGACGACCCCGGCGCCGGCGCGAATCGTGGCAACGGGCTGGGCGACTCCGGGCAGCGCGAGGTGCTCGACCGGCCCCAGCTCTTCCAGCTTCTCGGTATTGATCACCGCGCTCTTCCAGACAAGTGGCACGGCGCCACCGGTGTAGCCGGTGCCGCCGCCGCGCGGCACAATGGTCAGGCCCAGCTCGACGCAGGCCCGCACCATCGGCGCAATCTCGGCCTCGGTATCGGGACACAGCACGACAAACGGGACCTCGACGCGCCAGTCGGTGGCGTCGGTCATATGCGAGACCCGTGCCAAGCCGTCGAAACGAATGTTGTCACGTTTGGTCAAGCGCGAGAGATCGCGCAGGGCTCGTCGCCGCAGCGCTGCCACATCGTCAAACCACAGGGCGAAGGCTGATACCGCGGCGCGCGCGCGCTCGAGCAACTGCACAACCAGCGCATCGCGCGCTGCGGTTTGCGCGTCGGCCGCATCCGCGGTGACGCGGCGCTTGTCGATCTCACGCAGGCGGTGCCAGAGTGCGTCGATCAGTGCGCGCCGGCGCTTGACGCTGTGCAGAAGGTCGTCCTGCAGATACGGATTGCGCCGAAGAACCCAGATGTCCCCAAGCACCTCATAGAGCATGCGTGCGCTGCGTCCGGTTCGCCGCTCCTGGCGCAGCTGGTCCAACCAGACCCAGGCATCGGCTCCAAGCAGGCGAATGACGATCTCGCGGTCGGAAAACGACGTGTAGTTGTAGGGAATCTCGCGCAGGCGCGCCGGTGGCTCAAGATGCGCCACGCTGGCGGGAAGGGCTGCCTCAGGCATTGGCGCGGGCACGTTCGGTAGCAAATCTTGTGGAGCATTCATGGCGCAGACCAAAAGGTTCATTGTAGGAAGCGGGGTTTCCCCCGGGGCGCCGCGGGTTGAAGGGGCGCGAGCGGGGCTCCGACGACGGCCTGGGCGCGCCCATCGACGCGCTGCGCATCCATGGCCCGCGCCCGGCCCAGCCCATGCGTCGCAAGGTGTGTATGCCGCGATGCGCGCAGACCCCGGGACATGGCGCCTCCTGGGCGCTGGGTCTCGCTCGCCTCGGACGACGCAGGCGTGTGGTGTGCGCGTACTTCAAGCACTGCTCTCTACTTTCTACAATGACCTGATGCTCTCCAACCATCCCGCCTACTCCCGCGCCGCGCAATTGCCCGAGCTCCTGCGCCAGCGCATCCTCATTCTCGATGGTGCCATGGGCACGATGATCCAGCGCCTCAAGCTCTCCGAATCTCAATACCGAGGGGAGCGGTTCAAGGATTGGCCGCGGGACGTGAAAGGCAATAACGAGTTGCTCAACATCACCCAGCCGCAGATCATCCGTGACATTCATGACGGCTACTTTGCCGCCGGCGCGGACATTGTCGAGACCAACACCTTCGGCGCGACCACGATCGCGCAGGACGACTATGGGATGGCCCATCTGGCTGATGAACTCAACCGCGCTGCGGCACGCATTGCACGCGCGTCGGCTGACGCGCACAGCACGCCTGACAAGCCCCGTTTCGTGGCCGGTGCCTTGGGGCCCACGCCCAAGACGGCCAGCATCAGCCCCGATGTCAACGACCCCGGCGCGCGCAACGTCACGTTCGAGCAACTGCGCGCGGCCTACTACGAGCAAGCAAAGGCGCTGGGGGAAGAGGGCGTGGATCTGTTTCTGGTCGAGACGATTTTCGACACCTTGAATGCCAAGGCGGCCCTGTTCGCAATCGATGAATGGTTCGAGAGCAGCGGTGAGCGCTTGCCGGTCATCATCAGCGGTACCGTGACCGACGCTTCCGGGCGCATCTTGTCGGGCCAGACCGTGCCGGCGTTCTGGGCCAGCGTGCGGCACGCCCAGCCGCTGGCAGTCGGTCTGAACTGCGCCTTGGGCGCAGCGCTGATGCGCCCCTATCTCCAGGAGTTGGCCAAGGTGGCAGGCGATACCTACATTTCCTGCTACCCCAATGCCGGGCTTCCCAACCCGATGAGCGATACCGGCTTTGACGAAACCCCGGAGGTCACCTCGCGCCTGCTTCATGAATTCGCGGCCGAGGGGTTGGTGAACATCGTCGGGGGATGTTGCGGAACCACGCCGGAACATATTGTCGCCATTGGCCGCGCGGTCGGCCACGAGAAACCCCGCCTGCTCTCAGGCCGTGGGCCGTTCTACGCACAGCAGCCGTAGCGCGGCCATGGCAAGGGGCAAGGCCTCGCGGCTCCTTTGAGATTTACATTTGGTCGCACCGAAGGCGGCGATCTCCCGGAACAATGCGCAGGGTCACGTTCCTCCCCATCGCCCTTGCGCCTCTGCCCTCTGAGGATGGCCTAATGCCTGTCATCTATGAGAAAACGCCTGCTGGCCGCCAAGTGCTCAGCACCCGTCAGCCTGAGCTCAGCCGAGCCTTGCGCAATCTGCTCTTGCTCATCGATGGGACCAAGAGCGATCAAGACTTGATGGCGTTGCTCAATAGCAACGATCTGAGCGCTGCCTCGTTTGGGCAATTGCAGCAATTGGGTTTCATTGCCCAACGCGCGGGACTCAACACCCCCCATCCGGTGAGCGGCGGGCCGCGCCAGACGGCAGCCGTGGCGGCCGAAGCGGTCGCACCTCAGGAGGGCGCACCGACGCGCCGGGCGTCACCGTTTGCGCGCCTTGGGCAGGGCTTGCGCTCCGTGTTGCAGTCGCGGGAAGAGTCACCCCGGGAAATTTCGGCCGGTTTGGCCGAGGTCGTCAAGTGTGCCGCAGTTGCCGACGCTGATTTTTTCAGTTGGCTGGAAGGCCATATCGAGGAGCTGCTCGCCCGGCAGCAACAGGCGGTCACCCATGTCGTGCAGCGTATACCCGAACTGCGCGCGTCCATCGAAGCCGAGGATCGCGTGCAGCGGCGCTCGCCTTCACCCTTGGATTTCGGAATGGCACTAGCGCGGGTCATTGAATCCATCCTGGGTTACGGCCAGTACCTGCATGGCGAGGCCGTAGGCTTGGGCATTTGGCTCACTGCCGCGATTGGTCAAGACCTTGGCGTGCAGTCGGAAGCGAGCGCTCAGCGCCTGCGCGCGTTGCTGCATCGCTGCGCGTTGCCCACGCAGCCGCCGCAGGTCGCCGCGGGTCGCTGGCTTGATCTTCTTCCTGTTGACCGCGCGGGCTCCGGTGGGCAGATCCAGTTCGTGCTGCTCGAGGACATCGCGAAACCCGTTGCGCGCCTGGTCCCGCGCTCCGTCGTGGTCGAGGCGCTCGACCGTGCCGGGGCGCTGAACGGCTAGGCGACGGGTCAAGCGCGAGCGCGTGTTTCGAGTACCCATGAACGCTGCAGTCATTTCGGTCTTGCGGTCCAATGGGCCTGACCGTGTCACGCCCCGTGCGCGATTCGGGCGCGGGGTGTTCAGTGGGCGAAATCCAAGGACCCTTGTCCCCATGCGGCGCACGCTGCAGCCCGAACCCACGGAGACGGCTCTGCGGGCGGTTTCCTTCCCGTAACAGCGAACCATGGCCATGTCAGCACTTCCCAATCCCCTGTCGCTCCTTGCCCATCCGACCGTTGAGGATGATGAGGCGGCGCAGCGCGTGTTTACGTCCGCAGCCGAGTTGTTCGGCGTGCTGGCCACTCCACTGCGATTGCGCATTCTGAATGCGATTTGCGACCGGGAGAAGGGGGTGAATGACATCGTCGATGCAGTGCATTCGACGCAGCCCAACGTTTCCCAGCATCTGAAGGTGCTGTACCTCGCCGGCATCGTCACCAAGCGCCGTCTGGGGAACCAGATTTATTACAAGGTGCAGAGCGAAAAGGCGATGCAGCTGTGCCGTACCGTCTGCACCCAGATCGCGATCGAGCTGGCCGATCCCGATGCCATTGGCGACGTCGGCCGGCTCGCCTCGAGGCGCTCGGCGTGACCGGACCGCGCGCCGGCGGCCCGTGCACCGGGCTCTTGCCCCACTCCTCCCAAAGCGCGCAGCCAGGCGCCAGGCGCCGGTGATTGGGTTGTGACGTAGCCGGGATCGGGCAACGCCCGGGCCGGTCGTGTTTGGCTCAGCGACGCCGAGCCTTGTTGCGCTTGAGGCCGCCTGCGAGTGTTGACGCATCCAGCGTGGGATGCATCGCCGCGGTGACCTGCGACAGGGTCGACAATTTGCTTGAGGTGGCGCGAAGACGCTCGGCCAGCCTGGAGGCGATGCCCAGGGCGAGTTTGGCACCCACCAACGGGAACTCATGCACCAGGCGCTCGAGCGCTTCACGGGTGAGCAGGGCGAGCACCGCGTCTGTGTACGCCACGCAAGTGGCTGAACGGGGAGCGTCGTTGAGTATGCCCATCTCCCCGAGCAGCGCGCCGGGCTGTGCGATGGACACGACCAGGCTGTCCGATTGTTGGCTCGTGCTCTTTTCCACGCTGACTTCGCCATCAAGCAGCAGCATCATGCCATCGGTCTGGCTGGGGTCGTCTTGCCGGATGAACACGATGCCAGCGGGCACGAACTGGATGTCCATGTATCCGGCCAGGATCCCGGCCTCCGCCTTGGACAGGCGCAACCACGCGGGCATGTTCAGCAGCACCTCGACGATGCGGGGCGTCCAGTCGCGCAAGGCGGGGGAAGACAGACGGGGGCGGGCGCGCGGGAACAAGGACATGGGGTGGTGCCTAAAATGCTGGAGGCCATGCATGGTGGCGATGGTCCGCATTCTCGCATCAGCAAAGCGGTCCACCTTGAGTCGAAGCCAAGCACAGCCGCTGGGGCGTTGCGCCTCGCCCGTGCGGCCAGTCGCGCAAGTGGTGATCGAGCCGCCCTGCACACTCCAACTCCATCCATGAACACGCCCACCAACACCGCCCTCTCAATGCCTGGCCAGGCGGCCTCGCCGCCTCCCCTCCTGTTGGCGGGCCTCGAGCCTTTGTCGATCGGGCCCGGCTCGTTGTTTGTCAACATTGGCGAGCGCACCAATGTCACCGGGTCCAAGGTGTTCGCGCGCATGATTCTCGCTGGCGAATTCGATCGGGCTTTGGCCGTGGCGCGGCAGCGAGTGGAGAACGGCGCCCAGATCGTCGACGTCAATATGGACGAGGCCATGCTCGACAGCAAGGCAGCCATGGTGCGATTCCTCAACCTGATGGCAGCCGAGCCCGACATCGCGCGCGTGCCGGTGATGATCGACAGCTCGAAGTGGGACGTGATCGAGGCCGGTCTGCGCTGCGTGCAGGGCAAGGCGATCGTCAACTCCATCTCGATGAAGGAGGGCGAGGCCGAGTTTCGCCGCCAG
>JAGWOZ010000180.1 GCA_028870715.1 Betaproteobacteria bacterium
GGTCGAGTCCGCAGCGCAGGACATTCACAGCACAGTGGCCAAGAATATCAGCGAGGTCAACGAAGAATTCGATTCGGCCTGGAAGGAGGCCACGGCCGGTCTTCAAGGTGCCACACAGAGTTCAACCGAGTCCCTTGCCCTCAGTGGCGAAGCCCATCTGGCGGAAAGCTACAAGCCTAAGCGCCTCAAGAAGTCGACGGGCCAGGCGCTTCCCCTGTGGTACAGGCGGCAAGCCCGCATCCGCACCCACGCCCTGTCCGGCGCTGCACGCGTGGCCCGTCATCGCCCGCGTTCGGGCGCGTAAGACGTGCCCACATAACTCCATCTCTCTCCAGTGACCGATCCCAAGCCGTCCGACTCCCAAGATCCGGAAGCCGAGCAGCCCTTTGTGACCCATTTGGTCGAGCTGAGAGATCGGCTGATTCGGGCGGTCGCGTCCGTGGCCGTTGTGTTCATCGTGCTGGCCATCTATCCGGGCCCGTCGGGTCTTTTCGACCTGTTCGCCAAGCCGTTGATTGCGCACCTTCCGCATGGATCCACGATGATCGCCATCGGTGTGATCACGCCGTTCCTGGTGCCGCTCAAACTCACGATGCTGGTGGCGCTGATGGTCGCGTTACCGGTGGTGCTTTATCAGCTTTGGGCCTTTGTTGCGCCGGGCCTCTACACGCATGAAAAGCGCTTGGTGGTTCCGCTTATTTTCATCAGCACCGTGCTGTTCTATCTCGGCGTGGCTTTCGCCTATTTCATCGTGCTGGGCCGCCTGTTCACCTTCATTCAGGACGTTGCGCCAAAGGTCATCACCGCGGCGCCCGACATCGAGTCCTACCTGAATTTCGTGTTGACCCTGTTTCTGGCGTTTGGCACGGCCTTTGAAGTGCCCGTGGTGCTCATCCTGTTGGTGCGCTTCGGTGTATTGACCATCGAACAGCTCAAGGCGTGGCGTGCGTATTTCATCGTCGTGGCCTTCATCATTGCCGCCGTCATCACCCCGCCGGACGTGTTTTCGCAGTCATCCCTGGCCGTGTCCATGATCTTGCTGTACGAGGTGGGCATCGTCGGGTCGCGCATGCTTGGCAAGTACGCGCAACCACCTGAGGAAGACAGCGACAAGGGGCAAGGTTCCGCACCGTCCGCGTGATCCGCGAATGGGCGGGGCTTGGGCCGGGGCTACGGATCCGTGCCGCCATCTCCACGTGACGCATCTGCCAAGCGTGGGCGCGTTCCAATCCTGACAAGCAAGACCTTTTCGCGTCCACGCGCGAGGATGTGCACCGCTGCAGTGCTGCCGGGTTTGAGTCCCGCCACGGCATTGAGCAGCTGACCTGTGTTGTGCACGGGCTGGCCGCCTATATCGAGCACCACATTGCCCGCACGCATGCCCGCCTGATCGGCCGGGCCACCACGCAGCACGTCGGCTGCGATGACCCCCTCGGTCACCGGAAGGCTCAGGGCCTGAGCCAGTTGCGGCGTGATGTCCTGAGGCTCCACGCCGATCCATCCTCGCACCACCCGGCCATGCGCGATCAGTTGTTGCATCACATTGCGCGTAATGGTGGCCGGCACGGCGAAGCCGATGCCCAGCGAACCACCCGAGCGTGAGAAGATGGCCGTATTGATGCCGAGCAAATTGCCATCGACGTCCACCAGCGCACCGCCTGAATTGCCCGGGTTGATCGCGGCATCGGTCTGAATGAAATCCTCAAAGGTGTTGATGCCCAACTGGGTGCGCCCAAGTGCGCTGATGATGCCCTGCGTCACCGTCTGCCCGACCCCGAAGGGGTAACCAATGGCGAGCACCACGTCGCCGACGCGTGCTTGCGTGTCGTCGGCGAATGCCAGGGTCGGGAGGTGTCGGAGATTGATTTTGAGGACGGCGAGATCCGTGTCCGGGTCCCGCCCCACAACCCTGGCCGCGGCTTCGCGTCCGTCGGCAAGCTTGACCTCGATTTCCTCGGCGCCGTCGACCACATGGTTATTGGTGAGCACATAGCCATTCGGGCTGACGATCACGCCCGAACCCAGTCCAATGGTGGGGCGGCGGGCGCTGGAGCCGCCAAAAAACTGCTCCAGGGGTGAACCGCCTCGCGGGCTGCTCAGTCGAGTCGTGGTGACGGAAACAACTGCGGGCATGGCACGCGACGCGGCAGCGGCGTAGGATCCGACAGCCGTGGCATTGGATAGACCCGATGGGCCACGCAGCGGGTAATGGGCCGCGCCCGGCGCAGCCGTATGCTCCAGCCATTGGGGTGCCAGCATCTGCACGGCGAACACGACGCCCAAGGCCAATGTCGTTGCCTGAGCGAAAATCAACCACAACCTGCGCATATCCACCTTTCATGAACACGATCAACCGCGATCAGTTGGCGGTTTACCTGCACGATTTTCTGCGTGCCGACGGTTTTGAAGATTATGGACCAAATGGTTTGCAGGTCGAAGGAACGCCCAGCGTCCGGCGTATTGCGAGTGGCGTGACGGCGAGTCTGGCACTCATTGAGCAGGCGACTGCATGGCAAGCCGATGTGATCCTCGTGCACCATGGGTGGTTCTGGCGAGGCGAAGACCCGCGGATCGTAGGACAAAAGCGCAAGCGGCTGCGAGCCTTGCTCGCAGCCGACATGAATCTCTTCGCGTACCACCTTCCCCTGGACGCTCACCCTCTGGTGGGCAACAATGCGCAGCTCGCAGCCCGCATGGGCTGGCAGATCGAGGCGCGGTTCGGCAAGCAGAATCTGGCCTGCCTGGGTACCGGACCGCAGGCCACGCTGGGGGAATTGGACCACGCGCTGACGGACCGATTGGGGCGTGCGCCGCTGCTGGTGGGTGACCCCGCCACGCCCGTGGGGCGCCTGGCATGGTGTACCGGCGCGGCGCAGACTTGGATTGAGCAGGCCCATGCGGCCGGCGCCAATACCTATGTCAGTGGCGAGATTTCCGAGCCCACCGCGCATTTCGCGCGTGAGATGGGGATTGCCTACCTTGCTTGTGGGCACCATGCCACGGAACGGTATGGCGTGCAGGCGTTGGGTACGCATCTGGCGCGCAGTTTCGGTATCGAGCACCGTTTCTTTGACATTGGCAACCCTGCATGAACAAGTCGCGGTCGTTGGCGCCTCTGGCCCTTTCCATGGGCGATCCCGCCGGCATCGGACCCGAGGTGATCGTCAAGGCCTTCTCCATGGGCGCGGCGCCGGGCTGTGTGGTCGTCGGCGATGCGCACGTGATTGCCCACGCGGCCGCAAGCTTGCACTTTGATCCAGACACGCTGCGTCCGAGCATCGCGCGCGTTGACGCGTTGGACCAGATCAACCGCGTCCCCCCCGGTGTGATTCCCGTGCTGCAGGCGCCGGGAATCGCACCAGGTACTCTGCGCGGCCTACCGCCCGGACGCGTCGATGCGCGCGCAGGCGCTGCTGCCCACGCCTCCATTGTCTACGCGGCGCAGGCCGCGCTGCGCGGCGAGGTGGCCGGTGTGGTGACCGCGCCCATCCACAAAGAAGCCCTGCATGCGGCGGGCGTGCCGTTTCCCGGCCATACCGAGCTGCTCCAGCACTTGTGCGGCGGTGTGCCCGTGCGGATGATGCTCGCCAATGACGAGCTCAAGACCGTCCTGGTGACGATTCATGTGAGCGTGCGCCAGGCCATCGACGCCATCAGCACTGAAGGTGTACTTCAGACGATTCGCATTACGCACAACGCCCTGCGGCGTTGGGGGATGCAAAGTCCGCGTATCGCAGTCGCCGGGCTCAATCCGCATGCAGGCGAGGGTGGGTTGTTCGGCGACGAGGAGGCGCGCGTCATCGCCCCGGCACTTGCTCAGGCGCGGGCAGAAGGCATCATGGCCAGCGGCCCGCACCCGCCTGATACGGTTTTCATGCGGGCACGCAACACCCCGCAGCATCCCGGCGCGTACGACGTGGTGGTAGCGATGCTGCACGACCACGGACTGATCCCGGTCAAATACCTCGGCCTTGATGCCGGGGTGAATGTCACTTTGGGTCTGCCCTTTGTCCGCACCAGCCCTGACCATGGCACGGCGTTCGACATCGCCGGTCTGGGCGTGGCCGATCCAGCCAGTCTCGTCAGTGCGATCACACTGGCGCGAAAGCTGGCCGGCACCAACGAGGATGCGCTCAGCGTTTGAGGGCGTCGCGGATTTCGCGCAGCAGGAGAACATCTTCTGGTGTCGCGGGGGCGGGGGCCGGGGCCGGGGGAGCCGCGCGCTTGAGTTTGCTGATCATCCTGACCATGAGGAAGATCACAAAGGCCAGTATCAGGAAATTGATCGCGATGGTGATGAAGTCACCATAGGCCAACACGGGAACATTGGCTTTCTTCAGTGCCGCAAGGGTCATCTCGGTTCCGGGAGGCACGGTGCCAAGCGGGATGAAAAAGTTCGAAAAATCGATCTTGCCAATGATGGCTCCAACCACCGGCATGATGATGTCACCCACGAGGGCCTCGACGATCTTGCCGAAGGCACCTCCGATGATCACGGCCACGGCCAAATCAACGACGTTGCCTTTGACGGCAAATTCCTTGAAGTCACTCACAAAGCTCATGGTCAGGCTCCCGTGGAAAGGTGATTACGAAGGCTTCGACTGTAGCGTGTCTTGAGGCACCTGGGCATCCTCGTTTTCAGGCTGAGCGGGAGACAGGCGCTTGCATTGATCGATTTTGTTCATCATTTCGAAGAATCACTATCGGATATTGCAACGCAGCACGTAATTTATTGATGAAACACAAGGACGAGACCCTAAATCAGTGATCTCTTATACATGGTTTTCCTAATGCGAAATCGCCGCGCTGGGACCAGAATTCGGTCACTCTCCAGGAAGTTGACGGGCTACCCCGCATTCCCTGGTTCGACCGTGGTGCGCACGCCGCAGCCGGTGGTCCACGCTCCTCTGAATAACGCATCGACACAATGGATTCCCAACGCCGAACTTGGTTGATTGCCGCTGGTGCCGCGACCTGCGTAGCAGGTGGCGCCACTGCTGTGCCCTTTGTTGAGTCCCTGGAGCCTTCTGCAAAGGCCAGGGCTGAAGGCGGACCGATCGAGGTGGATATTTCCCAGCTCCGCCCTGGCGAGAAGATGACTGTGCTGTGGCGTGGGCAGCCTGTTTGGTTCCTGCGCCGCACGCCGCAGATGCTCGCCTCGCTGAACCTTACCCAGTCACTTGTGGCAGATCCCCTGTCCAAGCGGACGGCCTTTCCCACACCGCCCTGGGCACAGAATCAATGGCGCTCGATCAAGCCCGAATTTCTCGTTGTCATCGGCATTTGCACGCATCTCGGCTGTTCGCCAGTCAACCGCTTCACGCCGGGCCCTCAGCCGTCGCTGCCAAGCGACTGGCAAGGGGGGTTCCTTTGCCCCTGCCATGGCTCCGAGTTCGATCTTGCCGCGCGCGTGTTCAAGAACATGCCGGCACCGGACAACCTGCCAGTGCCGCTGTATCACTTCCTCAACGACCGCAAGATTCTTCTCGGCGAGTACAAGGCCTGAGCGCCTCAATTGGAGACAACCATGGCTGAACACGCTTTGCCGGACGCGCCGGCGCCGGACGGGGTGCCGCGCGGCGGGCTGCGTCAATGGATCGACGACCGCTTTCCGTTCTCCGCGCTCTGGGCTGCCCACCTGACGGAGTACTACGCACCCAAGAACCTGAATTTCTGGTACTACTTTGGCTCGCTGGCCATTGTGGTTTTCGCAATTCAGATCATCAGTGGCATTTTCCTGGTGATGCACTACAAGCCCGACGCGGTCCTGGCCTTCGGCTCCATCGAGTACATCATGCGTGACGTCAGCTGGGGCTGGCTGATTCGGTATATCCACTCCACCGGTGCCTCGGCGTTTTTCATCGTCATTTACATGCACATGTTTCGCGGTCTGCTATACGGTTCGTACCGCAAGCCGCGCGAGCTGGTCTGGATCTTCGGTTGCCTGATTTTCCTGAGTCTCATGGGCGAGGCCTTCTTCGGCTACCTGCTGCCATGGGGTCAGATGTCCTTCTGGGGGGCGCAGGTTATTGTCAACCTGTTTTCCGCCATTCCCTTTATCGGTCCTGACCTGTCGCTGTGGATACGGGGGGACTACGTCGTCAGCGACGCGACGCTCAACCGTTTCTTCGCGTTCCACGTCATTGCCATTCCGCTGTTGCTCATTGGTCTCGTGGGCGCACACATCATTGCGCTGCACCAGGTGGGATCGAACAACCCCGACGGCATCGAGATCAAGGCCAACAAGGACGCGCGCGGCAACCCGCGCGACGGCATCCCTTTCCACCCGTACTACACCGTGCATGATTTGTTCGGGTTGTCCGTTTTTCTCACGATCTTCTGCGCCGTGCTGTTCTTTGCGCCAACGTTCGGCGGCTATTTCCTGGAGCACAACAACTTCATTCCGGCAAATCCGCTGAAAACCCCTCCTCACATCGCTCCGGTCTGGTACTTCACCCCCTTCTATTCGATGCTGCGGGCAACCACAAGCACCTCGGTTCACATTTGGATGGTGGTGCTCGCATCGGCAGCGCTGTGGGGTGCCTGGCGTCTGCGGCGCAAGCCGCTGCACGTGGCGCTCCTTGCCGCCGTCATGGCGTTGCTCCTTTGGGCCATGGCGACCGTGGATGCGAAGTTCTGGGGCGTGGTCGTGATGGGCGGTGCGGTGATCTCGCTGTTTTTCCTTCCATGGCTGGATCATTCCCCGGTCAAATCGATCCGCTATCGTCCAAAGTGGCATCTGTGGGTGCTTATCGTTTTCGCGTTCGCCTTCATTGTGCTCGGATATTTCGGCATTTCGGAGCCATCGCCCGTGGGTTACTGGATTT
>JAGWOZ010000181.1 GCA_028870715.1 Betaproteobacteria bacterium
GCATTCATCATGGCGAAGAGCAAATTTGAGCGGACCAAGCCACACGTGAACGTGGGGACGATTGGTCACGTGGATCATGGCAAGACCACGCTGACGGCGGCCATCACGACGGTGCTGTCGAACAAGTTCGGCGGCGAGGCCAAGGCGTATGACCAGATTGATGCGGCGCCGGAGGAGAAGGCACGCGGGATCACGATCAATACGGCGCACGTGGAGTACGAGACGGCGAACCGGCACTATGCGCACGTGGACTGTCCGGGGCACGCGGACTACGTGAAGAACATGATCACGGGTGCGGCGCAGATGGACGGGGCGATTTTGGTGGTGTCGGCGGCCGACGGCCCGATGCCGCAAACGCGCGAGCACATTTTGCTGGCGCGCCAGGTGGGGGTGCCGTACATCGTGGTGTTCTTGAACAAGTGCGACATGGTGGATGACGCCGAGCTGCTCGAGCTGGTGGAGATGGAGGTGCGCGAGCTGCTGTCGAAGTATGACTTTCCCGGCGACGACACCCCGATCATCAAGGGTTCGGCCAAGCTGGCGCTCGAGGGCGACAAGGGCGAGCTGGGGGAGCAGGCCATCCTGAAGCTGGCCGATGCGCTGGACACGTACATTCCGACGCCGGAGCGTGCGGTGGACGGGGCGTTCCTGATGCCCGTGGAGGACGTGTTCTCGATCTCCGGGCGCGGCACGGTGGTCACCGGTCGTGTGGAGCGCGGTGTGATCAAGGTGGGCGAGGAAATCGAGATCGTCGGTCTCAAGCCCACGCTGAAGACGACCTGCACGGGCGTGGAGATGTTCCGCAAGCTGCTCGACCAGGGCCAGGCGGGGGACAACGTGGGGATTTTGCTGCGCGGCACCAAGCGCGAGGAAGTCGAGCGCGGCCAGGTGCTGTGCAAGCCCGGCTCCATCAAGCCCCACACCCACTTCACGGCCGAGGTGTATGTGCTGTCGAAGGACGAGGGCGGGCGTCACACCCCGTTCTTCAACAACTACCGCCCGCAGTTCTACTTCCGCACCACCGACGTCACCGGGGCCATTGAATTGCCCGAGGGCAAGGAAATGGTCATGCCCGGCGATAATGTCAGCATCACCGTCAAACTCATCGCCCCCATCGCCATGGAAGAAGGCCTGCGCTTCGCCATCCGCGAAGGTGGCCGCACCGTCGGTGCCGGGGTCGTCGCCAAAATTCTCGAGTAAAGGGTGTGCGGCGCTGGATCCGATCCGGCGCCCCATCGTGCTGATCAAGTGTAGAGTGGCCAATTCTCCGCGTTTCACAGGGGCATAGCTCAATTGGCAGAGCGTCGGTCTCCAAAACCGAAGGTTGGGGGTTCGATTCCCTCTGCCCCTGCCACAACCGGATGCAGTACAAACAGTCCATCATGGCCAATCCGAATGTAGAAACCATCTCCACCTCGGCCGACAAGGCCAAGTTGGGGTCCGCAGGCGTTGCCTTTGTTGCAGCCTTTGCGGCGTATTACCTGCTGCACAGCCAGCAGATCTGGCTGCGCGTCTTGGCCTTGGTGCTCTTACTGGCATTGGCTGCCGGGTTATTTCTCCTTGCCGAACCCGGGAAAGCACTGATTGCTTATACTCGCGAGTCTGTTCGTGAAGTTCGCAAGGTTGTCTGGCCCGAACGCAAGGAAGCGATCCAAATGACGGCCATCGTCTTTGGTTTTGTCATTCTCATGGCGCTGTTCCTGTGGGTCACCGACAAAACGCTTGAGTGGGTGTTTTACGACCTGATCCTGGGTTGGACAAAATAAACGGAGTGGTCGATGGTTGAAACCTTGCCTGCCGGCCAGAAGCAATGGTACGTGGTGCATGCCTATTCCGGCATGGAAAAGGCGGTTGAGCGCAATCTGCTTGAGCGCATCGAGCGTGCAGGAATGCAATCCAAGTTTGGCCGCATCCTGGTGCCCACCGAAGAAGTGGTGGAAATGAAAAATGGTCGCAAGACCATCACCGAGCGCCGCTTCTTTCCCGGCTACGTCCTGGTCGAGATGGAGATGGATGATGCGACCTGGCACCTGGTAAAGCACACGAGCAAGGTGACGGGCTTCGTGGGCGGCGCGAAAAATCGCCCTGCCCCGATCAGCGAGGCCGACGTCAACAAGATCATGAGCCAGATCCAGGAAGGTGTGGAAAAGCCGCGCCCCAAGGTCTTGTTCGAAGCGGGCGAAATGGTGCGCGTCAAGGAAGGTCCGTTCACGGACTTCAACGGCAATGTCGAGGAAGTCAACTACGAGAAATCCCGGCTTCGCGTATCCGTGACGATTTTCGGCCGCGCCACGCCCGTGGAGCTGGAGTTTCAGCAAGTCGAAAAGGTCTGAATTCGGTCGCCGAACTCATGGATCGCATCGCGATGTGATCCGAACGCAAGCACGTGGGGTGGCCCGGCGTGCTGCGCCAAACCCGGAGGTGGCAGTTGCCGCTTCCGCAGAGGCCACAGGAACGAGGAGCCCGCGTCGCGCGGGCGTTTGAACTCGATAGGAGAAACCGCATGGCGAAGAAAATCGTCGGCTTCATCAAGTTGCAAGTGCCCGCGGGCAAAGCCAACCCCTCCCCACCCATTGGCCCGGCACTGGGTCAGCGTGGCCTGAACATCATGGAGTTCTGCAAGGCTTTCAACGCGCAGACCCAGGGTGTCGAACCGGGTCTCGCGCTGCCCGTGGTGATCACGGCTTACGCCGACAAGTCATTCACCTTCATCATCAAGACTCCCCCCGCTGGCGTTTTGATCAAGAAGGCGATCAAGCTCGACAAGGGCTCGGCCAAGCCGCTGACCGACAAGGTTGGCAAGATCTCGCGCGCCCAGCTCGAGGACATTGCCAAGACCAAAATGAAAGATCTGACGGCAGCCGACCTGGATGCCGCCGTACGCACGATCGCGGGCACCGCCCGCTCGATGGGCGTCACCGTGGAGGGCGTGTAAATGGCCAAGAAACTACCCAAGCGCTACGCCGCGCTGCGCGCCAAGCTTGAACCCAACAAGCTTTACTCAGTCGACGAGGCCCTGAATCTCATCAAGGGATGCGCCACCGCCAAGTTCGATGAATCCATTGACGTGGCCGTCGCCCTGGGCATTGACGCACGCAAATCCGATCAGGTCGTGCGCGGCTCCGTGGTCTTGCCCGCCGGGACCGGCAAGGTCAAGCGCGTGGCCGTGTTTGCGCAGGGCGCCAAGGCGGAAGAAGCCAAGGCGGCCGGTGCTGACATCGTGGGCTTTGAAGACCTGGCCGAACAAATCAAGGGCGGCAATCTGAATTTCGATGTCGTCATTGCTTCGCCCGATGCCATGCGCGTGGTTGGTGCGCTGGGCCAGATTCTGGGCCCGCGTGGCCTCATGCCGAACCCCAAGGTCGGCACCGTGACGCCTGACGTGGCGGGCGCCGTGAAAAACGCCAAGGCCGGTCAGGTGCAGTTCCGGGCAGACAAGGCCGGGATCGTGCATTCGACGATCGGCCGCGCGTCGTTTCAGCCCGATGCACTCAAGAGCAATCTGCAGGCCCTGGTGGATGCCCTGAACAAGTCACGCCCGCAGACAGCCAAGGGGGTGTACCTGCGCAAGGTGGCGGTTTCCTCCACCATGGGCATCGGTGTGCGTGTGGACGCGGCCAGCATCATGGCGGCTGCGGCCTGAACAGGAATGCATGAGTGGCTGCGGCTTGCGCCGCGGCCGTGAGCAAATTTGGTGGGTCGGGCGCGGGAAGCCTCAACGGGGTCCCAAGCCCGAGCGATCCAAGACCGTTGGCGACATGCCTTGCATGTCTTAATTGCGAAGCCCGGGGCGACTTGGGACTCAAAGCCGACGCAGATGGCGAACCCGCTGGAAGTTGCAGTCTCGCTTGGCCTTGTGCGAAGCGGATTTGTTGATCTCCAGAGGACGCTGCAACCCGGTTTGTGGCTACACCGTAGTCCAGACCATTTTCTTCAGGAGTCAATCTTGAGTCTGAATCGCACTGAAAAGCAAGCCGTCGTGACCGAGGTCGCGGCGCTTGCAAGCAAGGCGCAAACTCTGGTGCTGGCGGAATATCGAGGAATCGAAGTGGAGCCCATGACCCGGCTGCGCGCGCAAGCGCGCGGCAAGGGCGTGCATCTGCAGGTTCTGAAGAATACGCTGGCCCGGCGTGCCGTGGCGGGTACCCCCTTCGAGGTGCTTGCCGCAGAGATGACCGGCCCCTTGATCTACAGCTTTTCCGAAGATGCCATCGCTGCGGCCAAGGTCATCAGTGACTTTGCCAAAACGAACGACAAGATGGTCGTGCGTGCGGGCGCCTACAACGGCAAGCTTCTCGATGCCGAAGGCGTCAAGCAGCTTGCCAGCATCCCCAGCCGCGAGGAGCTTCTTGCCAAGTTGCTGGGCGTGATGCAGGCGCCGCTCACAGGCTTTGTCGCTTCGGTGGCTGCGCTGGCCAAGAAACGCGAGGAAGAGGCTACGGCCTGATTCCGCGCCAAACTTCCATCCCTTATTGATTGCATTCAGGAGTACACAAAATGGCATTGAGCAAAGACGACATTCTGGAAGCCGTTGGCGGCATGACGGTTCTGGAACTCAACGATCTGGTGAAGGCTTTCGAAGACAAGTTCGGCGTGTCCGCCGCGTCCATGGCTGTGGCAGCCCCGGGTGCCGGCGCAGCCGCTCCGGCCGCTGAAGAGCAGACCGAATTCAACGTGATGCTGCTCGAAGCCGGCGCCAACAAGGTTTCGGTGATCAAGGCCGTGCGCGAGTTGACCGGCCTGGGTCTGAAGGAAGCCAAGGACCTGGTGGACGGCGCACCCAAGGCCGTGAAGGAAGGCATTGCCAAGGCCGACGCGGAAGCGGCCAAGAAGAAGCTGGAAGACGCGGGTGCCAAGGCGGAAATCAAATAATCACCTGGGTTCCCGACTGGCCCGGAAGGCTGATTTGGCCTTCCGGGCTTTCGCGCCTTGAAACAGGCGCAGTTGAAGATGAACGGATCGGTTTTTGAATGTACACCTGCAGTGGTGTGCATTCCAAAACGGTTTCAGTCCTGCGCAGCGGAGCGTCCATGTCCTACTCGTTCACCGAAAAGAAGCGGATTCGCAAGAGCTTTGGCACTCGCCAAGGCGTCATCGAAGTACCCTATCTGCTGGCCACCCAGCTCGAATCGTATGAATCCTTCCTGCAGAAGGACAAGCCAATCGACAAACGCAAGGACGAAGGCCTGCAGGCGGCGTTCACAGCCATATTCCCCATCGTTTCGCACAACCAGAACGTGCGCATGGAGTTCCAGGGTTACAATCTGGCGCGACCAGCGTTCGACATGCGCGAATGCCAGCAGCGGGGCCTGACCTACGCCAGCGCCCTTCGCGCCAAGGTGCGCCTGATTGTCATGGATCGCGAGGCTGCGAAGCCCACGATCAAGGAAGTGAAGGAACAAGAGGTCTACATGGGCGAGATTCCGCTCATGACCGATAAGGGCTCGTTCATCATCAACGGCACCGAGCGTGTGATCGTCAGTCAGCTGCACCGCTCGCCGGGTGTGTTCTTCGAGCATGACAAGGGCAAGACGCACTCCTCCGGCAAGCTGCTGTTCTCGGCGCGCATCATCCCCTACCGCGGCTCGTGGCTGGACTTCGAGTTCGATCCCAAGGACATCCTGTACTTCCGCGTCGACCGCCGCCGCAAGATGCCCGTGACCATTCTGCTCAAGGCCCTGGGTCTGAACAACGAGCAGATCCTGGCGCATTTCTTCAGCTTCGACCGTGCCGATCTGATGGATCAGGGCGCGATGATGGAATTCGTGCCGGAGCACTTCAAGGGGGAAGTTGCGCGATTCGACATCGTCGACAAGTCGGGCAACGTGGTAGTCGCCAAGGACAAGCGCGTGACCGCGCGCCATTTGCGCACCCTGGAAGACAGCGGAACGCAGCGCATTTCGGTGCCCGAGGATTTCCTGATCGGCAAGGTTCTGGCCCGCAATGTGGTCTCGGAGGACACGGGCGAGATCGTCGCGCTGGCCAACGAAGAGCTCACCGAAGCGCTGCTGAAGAAGATGCGCGACGCCGGCATCCGCCGCATCGAGACCCTGTTCACCAACGACCTGGATCAAGGCCCGTTCATCTCGCAGACCCTGCGCATGGACGAAACCCCCGATCAGCTCTCGGCCAAGGTAGCCATCTATCGCATGATGCGCCCCGGCGAGCCGCCTACCGAGGACGCCGTCGAATCCCTGTTCAAACGCCTGTTCTTCGACGCTGACGCCTACGACTTGTCGCGCGTGGGCCGCATGAAGTTCAATCGCCGCCTCGGCCGCGAGGAGATCGAAGGCGAGATGGTGCTGTCGCACGACGACATCATGGCCGTGATCAAGATGCTGGTTGAATTGCGCAACGGGCGCGGCGAGGTCGACGACATCGATCACCTGGGCAACCGCCGCGTGCGCTGCGTGGGCGAGCTTGCCGAAAACCAGTTCCGTGCCGGCCTGTCGCGCATCGAGCGCGCCGTGAAGGAACGTCTTGGCCAGGCCGAGACGGAAAACCTGATGCCGCACGACTTCATCAACTCCAAGCCCATCTCGGCAGCCATCAAGGAGTTCTTCGGCTCCTCGCAGCTCTCGCAGTTCATGGACCAGACGAATCCGCTTTCGGAGATCACCCACAAGCGGCGCGTCTCGGCCCTGGGCCCCGGTGGTCTCACGCGTGAGCGGGCCGGCTTTGAGGTGCGCGACGTGCATCCGACCCATTACGGTCGCGTGTGCCCGATTGAAACGCCCGAAGGTCCGAATATCGGCCTGATCAACTCGCTGGCGCTGTTCGCCCAGCTCAACGAATACGGTTTCATCGAAACCCCGTA
>JAGWOZ010000182.1 GCA_028870715.1 Betaproteobacteria bacterium
TCATGGTGTTCCCTCACGCCACCAATAATCACACTCAACACGCCCCACAGCAGCAAACCGACTACAAGTACGGCAAGCACACCGCGCGCGCGCTTCGGTTGCATGGCTTTGTCGGGCAGGCTGGGTTTGGCGATGACTTCCACGAAAAGCTGTTGTTTTTGGGCAGTGATGCGCGCTTGCTCGAGCGCGGCGATGGCCGCGGCAAGTTCCTTTTCCGCGAAAGTTTGGTTGAGCACCAGTTGCTCGTAGGGCGATGCCTTGCTGGCCAGGGAATTACTGCCGCCCGTCACTTTGGCGCTTTGGCGGATGATTTCCCGTTTCAGCTCCTCGATGCCTTTGCGCAGCAGGGGGACCTGCGGGTTGTTGGGCGTGCTGGACATAAGCTGGGCGAGCTGGCTTTGCTCGGCAATGAGCTTGTCTTGCAGTTTGGATATCAGTTGCAGTTGCAGGGCGCTTTCCGGCGTGGGGTTGAACACGTTGTGTTTGTTGCGGTAGGCCGCCATGGCCAGCGAAGCGGCGCGCACCTTGGCCTCGGCGCTGACAACATCTTGCTTGTAAAAGCGCACTCCTTCTTCGTTGGCCTGGGCGTTGAGCCGGTTGACCAGGTTCTGGCCCAGTGCCAGGAGGTTGGCGTTGATGCGCTGGGCGTCTTGCGCGGTGTAAGCCGTCACCTGCAAGGTGCTGATGTTGGAGACGGCGTCAATGGTGTCGGCCACCATTTTTTTGTAGTAATCGAACAGTTCTTCAAAGCTGGAGTACGGGGCCAGAATGCCGCCAAAGCGGTTGAACAGGTCAATCCGGCTGTTGCTGACCATCTGGCGGTAGTTCAGGGTGCGCTGCAGTTCGGCCAGGGCGTCGCGCGAAAGGATGTAGTCGTGCACGGAATACGCGCCCGAGCTGGAATGCGACAGCCCCGCCGTGGCCAGCAGCGAACTGAAGCCGCCGGTATTGGTTTGCTGGGGGTTGTAGATGACAAAGCTGGAATCCGAGATGTACTCCCCGCTGGCGATGAAGCCGTAATACACACCCGACAGCGCCGTAGGGACGACCACGGTGACGAGAAAGAGTTTGTTGATGCGTTGCCAGAATGGCTTTTTGTTGGTGGACACTGGAGTCGGTTCGATTGTGTTGCTGAAAATTGAGAGTCGGTTGGTTTTGAAGATGCCAACAACTCAAGCGGTTAGGCGGTCAGCGAGTTCGGCCTTCGCTGTCTTTGCAGCGCGGCTATAAATGTCGTCAAAGCGCACGATGTCGTCCTCGCCGAGGTATTCACCACTTTGCACCTCGATCATGACCAAAGGCACCGTGCCTGAGTTCATCAGGCGGTGTGGCGTGCACGGCGGAATGAATGTGGATTCATTGGCGCGGATGAAGGTGTCGTGTTCGCCGTTGATGATTTTGGCCATTCCCGAGACCACCACCCAATGCTCGCTGCGGTGGTGGTGCATTTGCAGGGAAAGACTGGCCTTGGGCTTGACAACAAGGCGTTTGATCTTGAAGCCGGGCCCTTCTTCGAGAATGGAATAAGTACCCCAGGGGCGGTGCACGGTGCGGTGCAGTTTGTGCGCGTCGTGCTTGCGGGCCTTGAGTTGGGTGTAAACATGGCGCACGTCTTGCGTGCGGTCCTGCGCAACGACCAGCAGCGCATCGGGTGTGTCCACAATAACCAGACCCTCCACACCGACGGCGCCAACAAGTCGGTCTTCGCTGTGAATGGCGCAGTTGTGCACGTCATACAGCGCCACCGTGCCGGTGCAACGGTTGCCGAGCGCATCGGGCGGCAAGAGTTCCCCAAGTGCAGCCCAGGTTCCGATGTCGCTCCAGCCGATGTTGCAGGGCACGACGGCCACGCGCTCGGACTTCTCGATCACGGCGTAGTCGATGGAAATGTCACGCACGTGCTCGAAGCTGCGGGCGTCGAGTTCGACTTGCATCAAACCCTCGCCCTGCACCCGGCGTGAGCGGCCGAGGCAGTCTTGCACACCTTCGACGATTTGCGGGCAGTGGCGTTGCATCTCCTGAAGGATGGTGGCCGGCGTGAAGCAGAACATGCCGGAGTTCCAGTAGTGCCCACCTGCGGCAAGCAAGCCACGGGCCGTCTCGGCGTCCGGTTTTTCGATGAAGCGCTTGACCTTGTGGTCATCGGCTTCGATGTAGCCAAAACCCGTTTCTGGCGCTTCGGGCTCGATGCCGAAGGTGACGAGCCAGCCCTCGCGTGCCAACTGGGTGGCCTGCTGCACGGCTGCGACAAAGGCAGCCTGGTCATGGATGAGGTGATCCGCGGGCAGAACCAACAGCACGGCGTCGGGCTGCTGACTTTCCGCATGCAGCGCCGCAGCAGCCACCGCCGCAGCGGTGTTGCGGCCGAAGGGCTCGAGCAGAAAGGTGGTGGCAACCTGCGCGGCGTTGACCTCCCTGTATTCGTCGTCGGTCTTGAAAAAGAAGTCACGGTTGGTGACGGTGTAAATCTCTTTCACGCCGGGCAATGCGGCCGCGCGCAGAAAGGTCTTTTGCAGAAGGCTCTGGCCGTCCGCGAGTTTGATGAAGGGCTTGGGGTGGCTTTCGCGTGAGACGGGCCACAGGCGCGAACCGGCGCCGCCGGAGATGATGACTGGAAGGAGTGCCATGCGGGTTTCTCTTCTTTCAGGGGTTGGCAAGGCTTGCAAGGGCGCTGAGGGCGGTTTGCATCTGCTGCGGCGTGTGCTGACTGCTCAAGAAAAATCGCAGCCTTGCGGCCTTTTCTTCGACAGCGGGGTAAATGATGGGCTGCACATTGATGCAGCGATCGAAGAGTGCGTTGGACAGCTTGGTGGCCTTGAGCGAGGAGCCGATGGTCACGGCGGTGATGGCATGGCCTTGTGAGAAGCCGGTGGGCAGGCCATGCTGGCGGGCCTGCTCATAGAACAGCCGGCCGTTGTCTTGCAGGCGCGTCACACGCTGGGGCTCGCTTTGCAGGATGTTGAGCGCTTCCAGCGAAGCGGCTGCCAAGGCAGGTGCCAGGCCCACGCTGTACACGAAACCCGGCGCGGTGTACTTGAGCAGTTCCACCAGCGCTCGGCTGCCGGCAATGTAGCCACCACAGCCGGCCAGGGTTTTGGACAGCGTGCCCATCCAGATGTCCACCTCGGCTGCAGGCACGCGCCAGTGCTCGGCGATGCCGCGGCCGGTTGCACCCAGTGTGCCCAGGGCATGCGCTTCGTCCACCATGAGGAAGGCGCGGTGGCGCTGCTTGACCTCGACAAAGCGCGGCAGATCGGGCACGTCGCCGTCCATGCTGTAGAGGCCCTCGATGACCACGAGCACGCGCTCGAAGTTCGCCCGCATCTGGCCCAGCAGAGTGTCGAGCGCCAGCCAGTCGTTGTGGGCAAAGCTGCGGCGGTGCGCGCCCGAGAGCTTGATGCCTTCAAGCACGCTGTTGTGCGCGAGCGCGTCGTGCAGCACGAGGTCCTTGGGGCCGAACAAGCTGCCAATGGTGCTGACGTTGGTGGCATGGCCGCTGACGAAGGCAACGCAGGCTTGCACACCGTAGAAGGCAGCCAGCTCCTGTTCGAGTTGGCGCTGAATGGGGCGCTCACCAGCCACCAACCGGCTGGCCGAGGGCGAGCTGCCATAGCGGTCAATGGCGTCTTTCGCGGCCTTGTTCACGCGTGGGTGGCCGCTCAAGCCCAGGTAGTTGTAGCTGGAAAAATTGATGTGTTCGCGCCCGCTGATGCGCGAGGTGGCACCGGCCACGCCGTCGTGCACCCGAAAAAACGGGTTGTCCACACCGAAGCGTTTGGCTGCTGCTTGCGAAACCAGCAATTTCTCGTAGGCGGGATGGCGATCAAAACGGCACAGGGCCTCGGGAACTTCCGACACGAGGCTCAGGCGCGCCGGCACGCCAGCGCCGGGTTGTGCCACTTGCTTGGCGACCTGCTGCCCGCGAAAGCGCTCCACGAGCTTGGTCCGTGCCAAGGAGGCTAGGCCCATACGGGTCTTGTCGTCGAGCGGGGTGTTCATGCGATCAGACGACTATTCGTGCGGGCCGTGATGTGCAAGTCGGCCACGATGTCGTCAGCCTGCGGGAGTTGCTCGGTTTCGGCGTGCTGTGCCAACATGGACTGCACGAGTTGCCGGGTGCCATCGGCAGGTTCGTCCTGCTGGCCGCTCATGCTGGCAAGCATTCGCTCGGCGATGCGGGCAATGCTGGGATTTTCACTGATGAGCATGGGGGGCAAGGTGACACCGAAGCGCTTGTCCAGCGCCGTGGCAAGCTCCACGGCCATGAGCGAATCCATCCCGAGGTCGAACAACGACTGATCGGGTGCGATGCGGTCTGCGGGCAGGCGCAGGATGTCGGCCACTTCGACCGCCAGCGCTTCGGCGACGTACTGCTGGGCGGCAGCGGGGTCAAGTTGGGCAAGGTGGGCGCGCAAGTCGAGGTCGCCGGTGTCGGCGGGGCCGGCATCGAGCAAGCGGTGCAGATCGTCGAAACGGTGGTGCCGCGCCGAAGGCAGCGTCCGTTGCAGGCTGCTCCACTGAAAGTTCATCACCGCCAGGCCGCTGCGCTGCTGCGCGAGCATGCGCCCGAGCGCATCCAGCGCCTGCGCCGAGGTGATGGCCGCAGCACCCAGACGGGTCTGCAAACCTTCGCGAGCGGCGGCATTGGTGGTCAGCACGCCCACGTCGGCAATCGGCCCCCAGGCCGCGAAGCTGACCGGCTGACCCTGGCCGCGGCACTGCGCGGCCAGGGCTTCGAGCGCGGCATTGGCGGCGACGTAGTTGGCTTGGCCCGGATTGCCCAGGGATGTGGTGGCCGAGGAGTACAGCACGAAAAAATCCAGAGGGAGATGTTGCGTGGCACGATGCAAATTCCGTGCTCCATCCAGTTTGGGTGCCAGAACCCGCTCGAAGCGCGTGGCGTCGAGGTTGGCGAGCAAGGCGTCGTCGAGCACCATGGCCGCGTGAATCATGCCGCGCAGTGGGGGCATGGCGTTGCCGATGTCGGCAAACAGAGCCTGGACCTCGGCCTGGCTGGTGACGTCACACGCGAGTACGCGCACCGTAACCCCCCGCTCGCGTAACCCCTGCAATGCGGCATCGACGCCTGGCGTGGCCGGCCCGCGCCGACCGACGAGCGCGAGGTGGTTTGCGCCCTGCTCGGCCAGCCAATGGGCCGTGGCCAAGCCGAAGCCGGACAAGCCGCCGGTGACCAGATACGTCGCGTCTGACCTGAGTTGGAAAGCTGGCGCGGTGGCGGCGCGCTCGATCTGACTCGGCGGGGTGTGCAGATCAACCACCACCTTGCCGATTTGCTTGCTCTGCTGCAGCGTACGGAAGGCGTCGACGACGCGGTCGGCGGGGAACACACGGCATGGCAACGGGCTCAGCCGCCCCTCGGCGAACAGGGCCATGACCTCGCCGAAGACACGGCTGGCGAGGTCTGGCCGAACCTTCATCAACTGGTCGGCGTCAACGCCGAAATAGCTGATGTTGTTGCGAAAGGGGCGCAGACCGATGGCGGTGTTTTCGTAAAAATCGCGCTTGCCGAGTTCGATGAAGCGGCCGAAGGGGCGCAAGGTGCGCAGGTTGCGCTGAATGGCTTCGCCAGCGAGGGAGTTGAGCACCACGTCGACGCCCTCGCCGCCGGTCAGGCCGAGGATGGCGTCGTCGAAACCCAGGCTGCGCGAATCGAGCACGTGGTCGGCGCCGAGCAGGGTGGCAAAGTCGCGCCGCTCCTCGGTGCCGGCGGTGGCGAACACTTCGGCACCGAGCAGACGCGCCACTTGGATGGAGGCGATGCCCACGCCACCGGCAGCGCCATGCACCAGCAGGCGCTCGCCGGGTTGCAGGTTGGCCAAGTGTTTGAGCGCATACCAGACGGTGAAGAACACGGTGGGCACCGTGGCCGCTTCGGCAAAGCTCCAGCGCGCGGGCTTGAGGGCAATGGCGCGCTCAGGAACGACCACGTGGCTGGCGAAACTGGCGCCGGCAAAGGCGAGTACGTCGTCGCCGGGCTTGCAGCGCGTGACGGCCGCGCCGCAACGCAGCACGCGGCCAGCCAGCTCCAGCCCCAACGTGGGCCCGGCAAAGCCCTGCTCCAGGGCTTCATCGGCCAGCAGGCCCAGGGCATACATCACGTCGCGAAAGTTCAGCCCGGCAGCGCGGGCCTCAATTTCCACGTCGTGCGCGCCCAGGGTGGCGCGCTCGGTGGCGCGCCAGTGCAGATTGCGCAATTGCCCGGCGAGCGTGAAGTCCAGCGTCCATGCGTCTGGGGGCTGCCCCAGAGCCGCGGGGACATCGATCGTTGCCGGGCGCATGCGCGGTGCATAGCGGCCGCTGGAAGTGAGCACGACTTCCTCGTCGCCGCCGTGGCGCAATTCCAGGCTCAGGCGCTCGGCGATTGTCGCGAGCGGTGTGGCGGAATCGAGTTGCAGGTCGATCAGACGCAAGCGCAGTTCAGGGATTTCGTTCAAGGCGACGCGCACCAGGCCCCAGAGCGCGGCTGCGCTGCAGGATGCGGCAGGGTTGGAATCGCCCGCCAGAGCGCCCCCGCGCGTGACGATGGCCATGCGTGGCGCGGGCGTTTGCGTGGCCACGTCGCGCAAGAGGCGCCGTACATCGGCGCAGACTTGCGCCAGTTGGGCTGCGCTGGCATCGGCGTCGAGCACATCGGGGAACACAATCAGATGGTCGACCACCGTGCCGGCCTCGGCGGAGGGGCCGGTGAGGGTCTGGCCTTGGTTGTGCAGGGCGTCGTGCAAAGCGCGGGCCAGAGGCTGCCAGGCCGCGTGGTCGACTTGCAGGCGCCAGGATGCCGTGGGAAGCGCGGCC
>JAGWOZ010000183.1 GCA_028870715.1 Betaproteobacteria bacterium
AGGCTGCGGGTGGACTGACCAACCAGATCGCGCTGGTGGGCGTAGCCGAGCATCCTGGCAAAGTGGGCATTGGCGTCGACGATCTGCGGGCCTTGCGTCATCACGATGCCCGCCAGCGCATTGCTCAGAAGGCTTTCGCGCACGAGTGAGCTCTGGCGCTCGCGTGCAATGAGATCGAGCCGGTCGAGTCCGCGCGAAACATCCAGCGCCAGCGCCTCCAGCACGGCTTTGAGCTCCGCATCGAACACATCTTCCTGCTCGTGGTACACCGTGAGCACAGCCCAGATGCGCGCGTCGCGGTACAGCGGCAGGGATGCGTTGGCACGCAAACCCAGGTTGCGGGCCCAGTCCTGCCAGGGCTTGAGCGCCACGGCGCTGGCAAAGGACTGGTTGAACGACGCCACCCCATCGCGCCAGGCGCGGCCCATGCTGCCCTGGCCTTGTGGCACATCGGGATCAGCCGAGACCTCAACGGCCTGCAAATACGCGGTCTCCCCGGCAGCGGCCACTTTCTGGAAGCGCCCCTGCGCATCGGGGCGCGCGATCCACGCCAGCTTCAGACCCCCTTCATGCACGGCCAGCTCGCAGATGGCCTCAAGCAGCGACTCCTCGTCGTCGTAGACGGTGATGGCCTGGTTGATCTGGGCCAGCAGCGTGTTGAAATCCTTCAGCCGCGTGAGCCGGTGCTCCATGCTGTTGCGCTGCTCGATCTCGGTCTGCAGCTTGCGGTTCAGATCCAGCAGCGCGAAGGTGCGATGGCCCAGCGCGTCGTTGAGCCGGCTCACCGAGTCCACGAGCATGTCTTCGGCCGTGGGGGTCTCAAGCGTCTCAAGCGTCTCACCCTGCTCCAGCGGCGCAAGCGCTGGGCCATCGGGCGCGGCCTGCAGCGCGGCGATCTGGCGCGCCATGCGTGCGTCCACGCCCATGATGTGATGGAGCAGCCACTGGGCGAGAAACGCCAGCAGATCCACCGCCACGTCGGCCGCATGGGACTGCGCCAGGGTCTGCGCCCGATGCAGAAAGTCGACGAAGCTCTGGTGCGCCCGCAGGTGCATGGCCCGATGCGCCGCGTTCACCGGCCAGGTCTGCATCAGTTCGGCCTCGGTGCGGAAGTGCTCACGCGTGTAGCGCACCAGCTCCTCGAAGAGCGGCGCCATGACCTGCGCTTCGGTGCCTCGCGCCTGCGCGGCGGCCAGCGCATTGAAGATGCCCACGAGCGTCTTGTGCTGCTCGTCAATGACCTCCAGACCCGTGCGCAGGGCGTCGCTCCAGGTCAGCGCGATGCCATCCGGACTCACCGCATCGTGAGCGAGCCATTTCGGCACTTGACCTTGAGGGGGACCCAACATGCAATTGGTATTTGTCTTGGAAGCCGCGGGGCGCTGCGGCGCGGCACATCAAGCTCGCATCCAGCTTCGCAGGCAGGATGCAGCATAGATTCTTTTCGGGGTGCGGTGCCAGCGGCGATCCCGCGCAGTGGTATCTTTTTGTGACATGCAATGCGTGCTGGCGTGCCGGCGCGCAGCGGCCGGGCTGAGCGCCACCAAAAAAAGTGGCGTTTTCGTTAACGAATTAACACAATGCGCTGCACCGCCCGCTTACGCTGTGAGCACGCTGCAAGGCCGCAGGTTCAAGGCACGGCAGCGCTGCATGGGCGCCAACCTTGGCGCCCATGATTGTGGCGTTTTCACCCCGGCTGGTGCGCAAGGCGTCAGGCGGGGCAACAAGGGGCAACGCAGATGGGGGTAGAAGGCAATGCTGCACACGGCGCGACGGCGTCCGTCGTCGCGCGCCCAGGGCGGCGCCACGGGTGCGCTCGGCCTGGCGTGCGTGCATGCACCGGTGCCCGCTGGTCCCGTGCACACAACCCAGGCGCACGCCGCACGCGCCGATGCCCGATGATGCGCCGCCGTGCGCCTGCAACGCCATGACGCCCATGCGCGAACGCAACGAGGCCGCGCTGGACGGCGGGGACATCACCGCCGAGCAGTTGCGCGACATGCTGCAGCTGCAGCGCGCCTTGCTCGACGCCGCCACGGGTCTTGAGCCCGCGCAGGCCCGCATCGACCGCGCCTGCCGGCTTTTCGAGCAGGCCGTGCCCGGTGCGGTCGCCTCCGTCATGCTGCTCGATGCGCAGGGGCTGCTGCAGGTCTTCAGCGCCCCCAGCATTCCGCCGGCCATCATTCGCGAGCTCAACGACCTCACGCCGGGTCCCGGCGCCGGCTCGTGCGGCAACGTGATCTACCGGCAAGAGCCTGTCTTCGTCAGCGACACCCTGTCGGACCCGCGCTGGGAGGAGCTGCGGCCGCTGGCCGTGGACCACCAGTTGAAGGCGTGCTGGTCCACGCCCATTCGCAACGCGCAACACCAGATCGTGGGCACGTTCGCCCTCACCAGTTTCGAACATGGCCTGCCCCGCGCCTTTGAGCGCCAGCTCCTGGAGCTTGGCGCTTCGGTGCTGGGCCTGCTGCTGCAGCAGCAGCGCGAGGAGGTCGCGCGCCAGGCGCAGGAGGCCGACACGCGCCGCCTCGCCCTGGTGGCCAGCCAAACGACCAACGGCGTGCTCATCCTCGACCCGCAAGGCTCGATCGTCTGGGTCAACCAGGGCTTTCAGGCCCTGTCGGGCTATCCCGCGGACGATCTCATTGGCCGCACGCCGGCCGAAGTCCTGCAAGGCCCGCAAAGCGACCCCAAGACCGCACAGGCCCTGCGTGCCGCGGTTCGCGCCGGCCAATGCTTCGACGGCGCGATCGTGAACTACACGCGCTTGGGCAACCCCTATTGGGTGCAGATTGCCCTGTCGCCGATCCATCGCGCCGATGGCAGCCTGGAAGGCTTCATCAGCGTGGAAACCGACATCACGGCGCTTCGCCGCCTGACGGAGTTCAACGCGCTGCACGCTGCCGTCAATCAGGTCGTCGCCTCCTGCGACGACGCCACCATCTTGCTGCAATCCATCTGCGACCTGGCGGCGCGCAATGCCCACCTGGAGCTGGCCTGGATCGGCAAGCCTGATGACGCGGGGCGCTTTGCGTTTCTTGCGCATTCCGGAGCGGCCAGCGGCTATCTGGACGACCTCCTCATCAGCGCCGACCCGCAGCTCCCCGAAGGCCAGGGCTCGAGCGCCCGCGCCTGGCGCGAGGGCCGCGCCTACTACAACACGTCGTTTGCCGCCACCGCCTTTCTGGCGCCGTGGCATGCGCGCGCCCGGGAGTTCGGCTTGCAGGCCAGCGCGGCCCAGCCCATCTTCCGCGCGGGCGCCATCTGGGCTGTCCTGAACGTGTACCACGCGCAGTCCGACGTCTTCGATGCGCCGCTTCAAGTGCTCCTGGAGGAGCTTGCGCGGGACATCTCGCGCGGCCTCGACCGCATCGATCTGCTCACGCGCGAGCGGGAACTGGCCGCAGCCCAGCAGCAGCTCAGCGAGCAGCTTTACCAGGAAAAGGAACTGGCGCAGATCACCCTGGCGTCCATCGGGGACGCGGTGATCACGACCGACGTGAGCGGGCGCGTGACCTTCCTCAACCCCATTGCCGAGCGCCTCACGGGCTGGGCATCGAGCCTGGCCGTGGGGCGGCCGGTGGCGGACATTCTTCGCCTCGTGCATGAGTCCACGGGGGAAGCGGTGGTCAACCCGGTGGACGTGGTCCTGCAAACCGGCAAGACCGTCGAGCTTGCCAATCACACGGTGCTCATCGCGCGCGACGGCGCACGCTCCAACATTGAAGATTCGGCTGCGCCCATTTCGACGCAGGATGGCACGCTCCAGGGGTGCGTGCTGGTGTTTCGGGACATCACGGAAAAATACGAGGCCCAGCAGCGCCTGAAGTGGCAAGCCACGCATGATCCGCTCACGGGTCTTCCCAACCGCTACGCGCTTGAGTTGCATCTGCGCGCGGGCATCGAGCGCGCCCGCCGGGGTGGCACCGCGATCGCCGTGGGGCTGCTCGATCTGGACGATTTCAAGCCGCTGAACGACGCGCATGGTCACGCCATGGGCGACCGGCTGCTTCAGCAGCTTGCGCAGCGCCTGCAGGCGCGATTGCGCGCGTCGGACATGCTGGCGCGCCTCGGTGGCGACGAGCTCGTCGTGGTATTCGAGGACATGGCCGAAACGGCCGACCCGCAAAGCCTCGAGAGCGCGCTTGCGCGGCTGCACGAGGCAGTCGAGACGCCCTTCGAGCTGGCCCCCGGCGTGCAGGTGGAACTGGGCATGAGCATGGGCATTGCCACCTACCCCCAGGATGCGACGGATGGCGACGGGCTGCTGCGGCAGGCCGATGCGGCCATGTACGCCTCCAAATCCAACAAGTTCACGCGCAGCCACTGGTGGCGCTTCGCCGCCTCCGACGTGTCCCTGCGCACCGACGATGATCCCATCGATGCCTACGGGCGCATCGCCAGCGAGCTGTTGAGCAAGGCGCATGAGCATTGGGCCGGCATGGGGGACGCATTCATCGAGGCCTTCTACGCGCGGCTTGCGCAGCAGCCGCGCGCGGCGCGCATCCTCGGCTTTCTCGCCCCGGGCGAGCTGGTCCATCTCAAGGAGCGCCAGGCGCATCACCTGCAACGCATCACCGCCGCGGACTTGCGCGACGCCGAGCACGACGCCATCGGCACGCACCTGGGGCGGGTGCACGCCACGATCGGGGTGGATGCATCCGACGTCATTGCGGCCATGAGCCGCTATGGCGAGCTGCTGCATGCGGCGACGCAGAAGCTGCCCTGGCGCACCGATGCCCGGCTGGTTCTCAACACCATCCTGCAAGCGCGCCTGGCCCGCGAGCTGCAGGCCCAGAGCCTCGGGCGCGACCAGATCGAGCAGGGGCGCCTGGCCCATCTGGCGGACCTGGAAACCCACATGCAGGGCTGGATCCAGTCCGGTGATTTTGCCGAGCATCTGGTGCAGTATCTGATCACGCTGCCGTGCGTCACGGGCGTGGCCATCGGACGGCCTGACGCAACCGACGAATACGTCCTGGAATTCGCAGCGGGAAACGCTGCGCCGTACGTGGACGAGATGCGCAGGCATGGCGTGCGGCTGGGCTTGCACCCGGCTGGCCACGGCAAGCGTGGCAAGCGTGGCCCATCCCAGCGCGCCTGGCTCACCGGGCACATCCAGGTCTGCAGCAGCGAGGTGCTCGAGGCAGAATCGGACGTCGTCGCGGCCATCGCCACACGCCTTGGCATCCGCAGTTCAGCGGCCATTCCGATTCTGGATGCGCAGGCATGCCCGATGATGCTGCTCACTTTGCTTGGTGCCTATCCGGGACAGTTCGAGTCCCCATCGATGCGCATGTGGCTGGAGTCCCTGCAACACCTCGCCACCCCGGTCTTCCAGCGCCTGGAGCGCGGCATCCACGCCGCGCCCATCGATGCCGGGACGCGGCAGCACCTCCATGACCTGCTGTTCGCGGACAACGTCGAGATGGTTGTCCAGCCCATCGTCACGCTGGCCACGGGCGCGGTCGACAAGGTCGAGGCGCTCGCGCGCCTGCGCGATCAGGGCCGGCTGCTGCCCCCGGGGGAATTCCTGCCGGCGTTCGGCCATCAGGAGCTTCAGGTGCTGTTTCACAAGGGCTTGCGGCAGATCCTGCAATGGCTCGTGCGGTGGGATGCCCAGGGCCTGCACATCGACGCCAGCATCAACCTGCCGCCCAGCGTGTTGGTGGCCCGCGACTGCCCGCGCTGGATCGAGGAAGAACTCAAGGCCACCGGGCTTTCACCTTCGCGTTTGTACCTCGAGCTGCTGGAAACCGAGGACGAGGCCTTCGATACGCAGCGGCGCGACGCTGCGGTCACGCAACTGGCGGCGCTGGGTGTGCGCCTGGTCATGGACGATCTCGGTGCCGGCTATTCCAGCCTGCAGCGCCTGCGCACCCTGCCCTTTCACACCGTCAAGATCGATCAGAACCTGGTCAAGCATGCGCAGGCCGATGCCAAGCAAACGGTGCCCTTCATCGGCTCGCTTGTGCGCATGGCCCAGACCCTGGGCCTGAGCGTCGTGGTCGAGGGTCTGGAAAGCCCCGTCCTGGTGGACATGGCCTGCGGCCTTGGGGCCGAATACGGTCAGGGCTTTGCGCTGTCGCGCCCGTTCGCACCCGACGCGCTCGCGCAGTGGATGGCGCAGCGCCAGTGGCCCGCAGGCCCAAGCGGGCCCGAGCCTGCGCCGGGCCCACACGCCGCGGTTTGCGGCGAGTAAGCGCGGCGTCACTGCCGCGCGCGACGGCGCTTCTTAGCGATCGCCTGCTGTGGCGCGCGCCAGCGCCTGCTCGACCGTGCAGATCGTTGCGAACCGGTCCATGAGAACCGTGGCCGTGCGCTGCACGATGTCATCGGCGCGCAGCACCGCCCCATCGGGCTGCTGCATGTCGAAGGTCAGCGTGGCTTCGCTGACGAAGTCGACGTCCCAGCCCAGATCCGAAGCATGACGGGCGGTGGTCTCGCAGCATTGCTCCGTACGGATGCCGCTGATCATCAGCTTGCGCACGCCGTTGCGGATGAGCCAGACGTCCAGGCCGGTGCCCACCAGCGCGCTGTGGCGCGACTTGATGAACGTGGCCGCCGGCTCCGCAGCGGCGAGCCCGTCGATCGGCCGCACATAACCCGAGGCTCGCGCAAAGGGATTTTCTGCAAGCTCCGGGCCGTCGCTGTGCAGGATGCGCACGATCGGGATCGCGCGGGACTGGCACCCTTGAATCAGGGCGTTTTGCGCAGCCAGATAGGCCACGGCGCGCGTGGGGTCGAAATAGGGGCGACGGCGGAACGATTCCTGGGCGTCGATCACGAGCAGACAGGTGTGCATACAGGAT
>JAGWOZ010000184.1 GCA_028870715.1 Betaproteobacteria bacterium
GACCTCACTGATATTTTTGGCCACTGTGCTATGAATGTCTTGCGCTGCGGACTCAACCGTCGCCTTCATGCTGCGCAGCTCCTCGAGCTCCATCTGCCGGTTGACTTCCGATTTGACATCGGCCATGTAGCGCTGTGCACGACCGAGCAGATTGCCGACTGTGCGCGCCACCTTCGGTAGCTTCTCGGGGCCAAGCACAATGAGCGCAACCACGCCGATCACCCCGAGCTCGGAAATGCCAATGTCGAACATGCTGGTTTGTCAGGCTGTGGAGCTGGCGCGAACACAAAGACTGGCAAGAAAAAAGCCGGCAAAACGGCCGGCCCAGAGCCGCTGTGCGGGATTCAGGATTTTTCCTTGGCCTCGACGTCGATGGTGTCCTTCTTCGCAGCGCCCGCCTGAGCGGCAATCTGCTTGTCGGTCGATGCAGGAGCTCCGGATGCTGCATCCGCGTCGCCGTCGCGCATGCCTTCCTTGAAGCCCTTGACCGCTGAGCCCAAGTCGGAACCAATATTTTTTAGCTTTTTCGTGCCGAACACCATCATCACGATGACCAGAACGATCAGCCAATGCCAGATACTCAATGAGCCCATTTCGATACTCCTTGGCGACTTCAGATCGTCGCGCGTTTCCAAGGGCGGGGGCCGCCCAGAACATGAATGTGCAGGTGGTAAACCTCCTGCCCGCCATTCGGCCCGGTGTTGATGACGGTCTTGAAGCCATCGCCACAGCCTTGCTGCTCGGCCAGTTGCGGAATCAACGCTAGCATTTTACCGAGCAAGGCGCTGTCCCCCTCCTTCACATGCTGGAGTGTGGGGATATGACGCTTGGGCAGGAGCAGAAAATGCACGGGCGATGCCGGGTTGATATCGAAGACGCCCAGGACTTCGTCATCCTCGTAGAGCTTCTTGCTCGGGATTGTTCCCTGAATGATTTTGCAGAAAATGCAATTTGGATCGTGCATGGTTTTGTGCGCTCGTGATCGCGCGATGTCTGAGTGCAAGAACGGCCAACCTTGCGCTGGCGCATTAGGTCCGCGTGCGACTTGCGAATTCCTCGAGCCCCGAGAGTCCTTCGCGCCGCGCCAACTCGGCCAGTACCTCGCGGGGGTGAATGTCGTGTACAGCAAGGGCGACAATCGTATGGAACCACAGATCGGCAGCCTCGTACACGATCTGTCCGCGCTGGCCGCCCTTGGCTGCGAGCACGAACTCGGTGGCCTCTTCGCCTACCTTCTTCAGGACCGCATCCTCGCCCTTGGCAAACAGCTTTGCCACATAGGATGTCGACGGATCGGCCTGTTTGCGGCTTGCGATGACGGCCGCCAAACGCTCAAGAAACTCGGCTGCGTCTGCAGGTGCTGGCGTCATGGCGTTCATCGGTAGATCTGCTCAGGGTCCTTCAATACCGGCTCCACGCTCTGCCACCGCTCGCCCTGCAACTGGCGGAAAAAGCAGGAATGCCGACCGGTATGGCAGGCAATGCCGGGCTCATGGCCAAGTTGCCGCACAGTGAGCAATATCACATCACCGTCGCAGTCCAATCGAATTGATTCGACTTTTTGCACATGTCCCGATTCCTCGCCCTTGTGCCAAAGGCGCTTGCGTGAACGTGACCAGTAAACGGCCTCGCCGAGCTCGCGCGTGCGCCTGAGGGCATCGCGGTTCATCCACGCCACCATCAGTACGTCCTTGCTGCCGGTCTCCTGCGCAATCGCCGGGACGAGACCGTCCTTATCCCAGTGGATGTCATCGAGCCAATTCTTCATATGCCAAGTGTAGTGACGGCAGTGAAGGATGCACGCGCCTGTGGTTTGCCATTTATGCCGACGCCGCTTCCAGCCTCATGGGTATGCCCAGATTTGCCATGAACCGCTTTGCCTCACCCACCGTGTGCTGGCCGTAGTGGAAGATGCTTGCAGCCAGCACAGCATCAGCGTGTCCCCGTGTGATGCCTTCGGCGAGGTGCTGCAGGCTGCCGACGCCTCCGGAAGCAATCACTGGCACCGGCACCGCGTCTGCGACCGCCCGGGTCAGCTCGAGGTCGAAGCCGGCCTTGGTGCCGTCACGGTCCATGCTGGTCAGCAAGATCTCGCCGGCTCCAGCGCGGCTCATGCGCTGCGCCCATTCCACGGCGTCTAACCCGGTGTTGCGCCGCCCGCCATGCGTATAGACGTCCCACCCGGCGCCGCGCGCCAGCACTTCGTCGCCCGAGCGCCGCTTGGCGTCGATCGCCACCACAATACATTGGGCCCCGTACTTGCCGGACGCATCAACAATCACCTGCGGATTGGCCACCGCTGCAGAATTGAAACTGATCTTGTCAGCCCCGGCATTGAGCAGACGACGCACGTCTTCAACAGTGCGCACTCCACCGCCGACTGTCAGGGGAATGAAGACCTGTGCGGCCACGGCTTCGATCATGTGCAACAGCAAGTCACGCTCGTCAGACGTGGCGGTGATGTCCAGGAATGTCAGTTCGTCCGCGCCTTGCTCGTTGTAACGCGCGGCGACGTCCACGGGGTCGCCCGCATCGCGCAATCCGACAAAGTTCACGCCCTTGACGACGCGCCCGCCTGTGACGTCAAGGCAAGGAATGATGCGTTTGAACAGCATGGTGAGTGTCTGTCGGATGCGCTGCAATCAGGCTGCCGCCTCGACGCGCGCAAGGGCCGCTTTGAAATCAAGAGCGCCCGTGTAAATCGCCCGACCACAGATGACGCCCTCGACGCCGCTACCCTCGACCTCGATCAGTCGTTCGATGTCCGCCATTCCCGCCAACCCCCCGGACGCGATGACGGGGATGGTCAGCGCCTCGGCCAGGCGTACGGTCGCTTCGATGTTCAGCCCGGTGAGCATGCCGTCGCGCCCAATATCGGTGTAGATGACGCCTTCAACGCCGTAGTCCTCGAACTTGCGCGCAAGGTCGACGACGGCGTGACCGGTGAGCTTGCTCCAGCCGTCGGTCGCGACCTTGCCGTCGCGCGCGTCCAGGCCCACAATGATGTGGCCCCCGAAGGCACTGCACGCCTCTTTCAGGAAACCCGGATTCTTCACCGCAGCGGTACCGATGATGACGAAGCTCAAGCCATCGTCCAGATAGCGTTCGATGGTCTCCAGGTCACGGATACCGCCGCCGAGCTGCACGGGGATGTCGTCACCCACCTCACGCAGGATGGCGCGGATCGCGGGTTCATTCTCCGGTTTTCCGGCGAAGGCGCCGTTGAGATCGACCAAATGAAGGCGGCGAGCGCCCTGGTTCACCCAGTGGCGCGCCATCTCGGCGGGCTCGGACGAGAACACGGTGGCGGCCTGCATTTCACCTTGCTCCAGGCGCACGCACTGGCCGTTTTTGAGATCGATCGCAGGGATCAGCAACATGGGATGAGAAGAGGACGAGTTCGGGGCATCCTGCCGGTTGTCCGGGTCAAGGATTCCAGTCGAGGAAATTGCGGTAGAGCATCAAGCCCGCCGCAGCGCTTTTTTCAGGATGAAACTGTGTGGCAAAAATGGTATCCCGCGCAATGGCGCTTGCAAACGTCACTCCATACTCGGTGCGACCGGCGATGTCGCGCGCCTCGGACGGAAGGGCATAGAAACTATGGACGAAGTAAAACGCTGCGCCGTCTGCCACGCCCGCCCACAGCGGATGCGCCCTGCCCTCGTGCACCTGCTGGCGCACCGCGTTCCAACCCATGTGTGGAACCTTGTAGCGGCTGCCATCGGGCTGGATCTGTCCCTCAAGCGCGAACCGCCGCACCTCGCCACCGATCAGCCCAAGCCCGGGCGTCGGGCCCTCCTCGCTGTGATCGAGCAGCATTTGCATGCCCACGCACACTCCGAAAAGCGGCTTGCCCGCGCTCACAGCCGCCAGTACTGCATCCTTCAGCCCTGAGTCCCGAAATTCGCGCATGCAGTCGGGCATCGCCCCTTGGCCCGGCAGCACGACGCGGTCAGCCTGTCGAACCTCGGACGCATCGGACGTGACGAGGACGCGCCAGCGCTGGCCCATGGCGACATGCTGAACGGCTTGTGACACCGAGCGCAGATTGCCCATGCCGTAATCGACGATGGCGACCGTTTTCATGCGGACGTCGGAAGGAGCAATGGAGAGGTATGGCGAATCAGCAGGAGGCGACCGTCGTCGCCGACAACGCAGGCACGATCATAGTGAGCCCTTGGTCGAGGGAATCACTTGGCCCATACCCGGATCCGGCTCTGCGGCCATGCGCAACGCGCGACCGAATGCCTTGAATACCGTCTCACACTGGTGATGCGCATTGTCGCCGCGCAGGTTGTCCACATGCAGGGTGATGAAGGCGTGATTGACCAAGCCCTGAAAAAACTCGTGCGCCAGATCCACGTCAAAGGCGCCGATCATCGAGCGTGTGAATGGCACCTGCCAGACCAGCCCAGGCCGGCCGGAAAAATCCACGACCACGCGCGACAGCGCCTCGTCCAACGGCACGTACGCATGTCCGTAGCGGCGAATGCCCTTTTTATCGCCGACACATTTGGCCAGCGCCTGGCCGATGGTGATCCCCACATCTTCCACCGTGTGGTGCGCGTCGATGTGCAAATCACCGTCGGCTTGGACCGTCAGATCGATCAGCCCATGGCGTGCGATCTGGTCCAGCATGTGATCGAAAAAACCGATACCCGTCGCAAGTCGGGAATGGCCCGTGCCATCGAGGCCGAGTTCGACGGCAATTCGGGTTTCAGCGGTTTGGCGAGTGACCTGGGCGGTGCGCATGCTGGGGATAAGGGAAAAGATGCGGATCTGTGCTGCATCGTGATGCGATGTTAACTAAGAACCGCTGGCGTGCCCTGCACAATACCGGCCAGAGCTTGAAGCAATGCGTCGCATTGCGCATCGGTGCCGACGGTGATGCGCATAAACGGCGCAATGCGCTCGGGTTGCCGGAAATTGCGCACCAAGATGCGCTGCTCGCGCAGCCGAGCCGCCAATTCCGCGCCGTCGCGCGTCGGGTGGCGTGCAAACACGAAGTTGGCCGCCGAAGGCAAGACCTGAAAGCCCAGCGCGTGCAACCCGGCGGTAAGCTGGTGACGGCTGGTGACGACGCGCTCGCGTGTATGCGCAAACCAGGTCTCATCCTGGATCGCGGCGATGGACCCGGCCATGGCCAAACGGTCCAGCGGGTAGGAGTTGAAGCTATCCTTGACTCGTGTGATTCCTTCGATGAGCTCCGCACAGCCCAGCGCATACCCCACCCGAAGGCCAGCCAGCGCGCGCGCCTTCGACAGCGTGCGTATGACGAGCAAATTGGGGTGACGGTTGATCAGCGTCGCAGCGGTTTCGGCACCAAAATCCACATAGGCCTCATCGACCACAACAACCGCGTCCGCGCATCCCGTGAGCAACCGCGCGACCTCATCGAGCTCCAGCGCGATGCCTGTCGGTGCATTGGGATTGGGAAAAATAATGCCGCCCACGCGACCCTCTGCGCAAACTGCAAGGTAATCGTCCACCACGACGCGAAACTGTGCATCCAGGGGCAGCTGCCGTGAAGAGATCCCGTAAAGACGCGCGTAGACAGGGTAGAAGCTGTAGGTGATATCCGGAAACAGCAGTGGCGCCTCATGCTTGAGCAGCGCGTGGAATGCATGTGCCAGAACTTCATCGGAGCCGTTGCCAACGAAAACCTGCTCCGGCTGCAGATTGTGGTGTGCGGCAATGGCTTCCTTGAGGGCCCGCGCATCAGGGTCCGGGTACAGCCGCAGGTCTTCGCCCGCAGCCTCGCGAATGGCCTGCAGCACCCGAAGGCTGGGGCCATATGGGCATTCGTTCGTATTGAGTTTGATTAACCCCGCCATCTTGGGCTGCTCCCCAGGAACATAGGGGGTGAGTCCATGCACGACCTCGCTCCAGTACTTGCTCATGGCTCCCCTGCTCGCGTCTGCTCATGATCGAGTCGCATTTCCGCTGCCCAGGCGTGCGCCTGCAGACGTTCACCGCGTGCGAGCACCGATGCCACACGCCCCAGCCGCTGCGCGCCAGCGTGGCTCACCTCGATCAGACTGGTCCGCTTGATGAAGTCGTACACCCCCAGCGGCGAGGAAAAGCGTGCGGTGCCCGAGGTGGGCAGCACATGGTTGGGCCCGGCGCAATAGTCGCCGAGTGACTCGGAGGTGTAGGCGCCAAGGAATATCGCACCGGCGTGGCGAAGACGCTCGGCAACAGGACGAGGATCAGCCGCCGACACTTCCAGATGCTCTGGGGCGATCCGGTCGGCCAGTTCACCCGCCTCCTCCAAGTTGCGCACGCGGATCAACGCTCCGCGTCCAGACAGCGAGGCCGTGATGATTTCGCGTCGGTCCATGCCGGGCAGCAGGCGGCGGATCTCATCAGCCACCATGTCGATATACGCCGCATCCGGGCACAGCAGGATGCTTTGCGCAAGCTCGTCATGCTCGGCTTGGCTGAACAGGTCCATGGCTACCCATTCGGGCGGAGTCGTGCCATCGGCAATGACCAGGATTTCCGACGGTCCGGCGATCATGTCGATCCCGCAAACGCCGAATACACGGCGCTTGGCTGCAGCCACATAGGCATTGCCGGGCCCGGTGATCTTGTCCACCTTGGGAACCGTAGCTGTCCCAAACGCCACCGCGCCAACCGCCTGTGCACCACCAATCGCAAATGCGCGGCTTACACCAGCAATCGCAGCGGCAGCCAGCACCAGCGGGTTGCGCTCGCCACCCGGGGTTGGCACGACCATCACGATTTCCTGCACCCCAGCCACGTGTGCGGGAAT
>JAGWOZ010000185.1 GCA_028870715.1 Betaproteobacteria bacterium
GGTCGAACTCATTCCGACAAAGGCCACGAGGCCGGAGGTTCTCGATCAGCTTGAAACGTTCCTCACCACGACGCTTGGCAAGAGCGTCGTGCGTGCGATGGATACCCCGAATTTCGTTGCCAACCGTGTGGGTGTATTTTCGATCCTGGCCGTGATGCATGAGGCCGAGAAGTTCGGGCTTAGCTTCGATGTCGTGGACGACCTTACGGGTACCAAGCTGGGTCGCGCCAAGAGCGCGACGTTCCGAACTGCGGACGTAGTCGGTCTCGACACGATGGCCCACGTCATCAAGACGATGCTGGACACGTTGCCAGCGGACAAGGACCCATTCGCTGCGCTCTATGCCACGCCGCCAGCGCTCAAAGCGCTGGTCGACAAGGGTGCGCTGGGGCAGAAGAGCGGCGCTGGCTTCTTCAAAAAGGTCGGCAAGGATATCCTGCGCTTCGATCCCAGCAGCGGCGACTATGTGGCCGGCGGCGGCAAGGCCGACGAGATTGTCGTGCGCATGTTGAAGAAGCCTGCTGCCGAGCGCTTTAAGCTGCTGCGTGAATCGACGAATCCGCAGGCACAGTTTCTTTGGAGTGTGTTCCGCGACGTTTGGCACTACATCGCTATACACCTGGGTACGGTGGCCGACAATGCGCGCGACCTCGACTTTGCGATTCGATGGGGTTTCGGCTGGAATGAGGGACCGTTCGAAAGCTGGCAGGCAGGCGGGTGGAAGCAGATTGCCGGCTGGATCAGCGAGGACATCGCTGGGGGTAAGGCGTTGTGCGCCACGCCGTTGCCAGACTGGGTGGGCAGCATCGACGCTGTGCATAAGCCTGAAGGTTCCTGGTCGGCGGCAGAGGGGGGCTACAAGGCGCGTCGCGAGCTGCCGGTCATGCGGCGTCAGCTGTTTCCGCAAAGCGTGCTGGGCGAGGCTGCAGCGGATCCGCGCAGCGCAGGCACCACCGTCTTCGAGGATGAATCGATCCGTCTTTGGACGGCGCCGGATGCGGACGACGTGCTGCTGGCGAGCTTCAAGACCAAGATGAATACGCTCGGACCTGGCGTGATCGCCGGGCTGCACAAGGCGGTGGACGAGGCTGAGCAGCGCTTTGCCGGGCTTGTGGTGTGGCAAGCTGGCGAGGCATTTTCCGCAGGCGCGGATCTGCAGGCGATGCTGCCGGCTTTCATGGCCGGTGGCGCCAAGGCCATCGAGCCGGAGGAGAAAAAGCTTCAGGACGTAATGTTGCGCCTGCGCTACGCGCAGGTCCCGGTGGTCGCAGCCGTGCGCGGACTGGCGCTCGGAGGCGGCTGCGAGCTTTCGGCTTACACCGCGAGGCGCGTCGCCGCCTTGGAGAGTTATCTGGGACTGGTGGAGGTCGGCGTCGGACTGATTCCGGGAGGCGGCGGGCTGACTTACCTGGCCCGACGCGCCAGCGAACTCTCGCAGGCTGGCGGCGCCAACGTGGACGTGCTGGCTTTCCTCAAGGCGCTTTACATGCAACCGGCAACCGCTGCCGTGTCGAAGTCCGCGATCGAGGCCCGTCACATGGGCTATCTCCAGCCGGACGACGTCATCGTGTTGCACAAGGACGAGCTGCTGCATGTAGCCATTTCGCAAGCCCGCGCGCTGGCCGATGCCGGATACCGTCCGCCCATGCCCGCGCGCATTACCGTGGAGGGGCGCAGCGGCATTGCAACCATCAAGAGTCAGCTCGTGAACATGCGCGATGGTGCGCAGATCACGCCGCACGATTTTCTGCTCGGCAGCATGATCGCCGAGGTGATGTGTGGCGGTGAGGTGGACGCAGGAAGCGTGGTGGACGAACACTGGCTCATGCGCCTGGAACGCGAGCGCTTTTGCGCGTTGCTGGATAACGCCAAGACGCAGGAACGCATCATGGGCATGTTGCAGACGGGCAAGCCGGTCCGCAACTGAACACCAACCAAAATTCAGGAGATCCTCATGTCCCGCCAAGTGCAAGACGCATACATCGTCGCCGCCGCGCGCACGCCCATCGGCAAGTCGCATCGCGGTGTGTTTCGAAACACGCGCCCGGACGACTTGCTGATCGCGGCCATTCATGCCGCTCTCAAGCAGGCGCCCGGCCTGGACCCGAAAGCCATTGAAGACGCCATCATCGGCTGCGCCATGCCCGAGGGCGAGCAGGGGCTCAACATGGCTCGCGTGGCTGCGCTTCTCGCCGGGCTGCCCAACAGTGTCGGGGGCGTGACCATCAACCGCTTTTGCGCCTCGGGTGTGACCGCCATTCAGATGGCCGCTGACCGGATCCGCGTGGGCGAGGCCGACGTGATGCTCGCTGGCGGTGCCGAGAGCATGAGCATGGTCCCGATGAGCGGCAACAAGCCCTCCTTCAATCCCTTGGTCTTCGCACGGGATGAGAACATCGGGATTGCCTATGGCATGGGGCTTACCGCAGAAAAAGTGGCTCAGCAGTGGAAGGTCACTCGCGAGCAGCAAGACGCTTTCGCGCTGCAGTCGCACCAGCGCGCGCTAGCGGCGTTTGCCGCAGGCGAGTTCAGCGATGAGATCGTTCCCATCGACGTGGTGGACCGCGTGCCTGATTTGGCAGAAGGGAGGATCGTGGAGCGCCGCCGCACGGTCAGCTTGGACGAAGGCCCGCGTGCCGACACGTCGCTGCAGGCGCTGGCCAAATTACGCCCGGCCTTTGCTTCGCCCAAGGATCCAACAGGTAAGGCTTCCGGCATGGGCAGTGTGACGGCTGGCAACAGCTCGCAGACCTCGGACGGTGCCGGGGCGCTCATCCTGGCTTCGGACGCGGCGGTCAAGCGGTTTAACCTCCGGCCTCTGGCGCGTTTCGTCAGCTTTGCCGCACGGGGCGTGCCGCCAGAGATCATGGGCATTGGCCCGATCGAGGCAATCCCTGCCGCGTTGAAGGCCGCTGGCCTCAAGCTTGAGGACATCGGCTGGATTGAACTCAATGAAGCTTTCGCGGCACAGTCGCTTGCGGTCATCAACACCTGCGGTCTGGATCCGGCCAAGGTCAACCCGCTTGGGGGCGCCATCGCGCTCGGCCACCCACTGGGTGCGACAGGTGCCATCCGGGCGGCAACCACCATCTACGGCATGCGCAGGCGTCAGCTGAAGTACGGTATGGTGACCATGTGTGTGGGCACCGGGCAGGGCGCAGCTGGCATTTTTGAGCTGGTTTGATCATTTGCCGATTCACACTGACCGCAAGCGGAGTCCACCATGTCCGAGATCCTCGCCCATGCCGAGCATGGCGTGCTGACCCTGACCTTCAACCGGATTGAGAAAAAAAACGCCCTCACCAGTCCGATGTACGCCCGGCTTGCCGACCATCTCATGGGGGCTGCTGACGATGCGCAAACGCGCGTGCTGGTCATCCAGGGCCAAGAAAACCTGTTTACAGCGGGCAACGACGTGAGTGAGTTCCTGCAGCGTCCGCCTGCTAGCCTGGAGGCACCCGTGTTCCGGTTTCTGCGTGCGATCGCCGACTTCCCCAAGCCGGTGATTGCTGCGGTCTGCGGCCCGGCCGTGGGGATTGGCACGACACTTCTACTGCACTGCGATTTGGTCTACGCGGGCGACAACGCCCTGTTCTCGCTGCCCTTCGTCAATCTGGGTCTTTGCCCTGAGGCAGCCTCCAGCTTGCTGCTTCCCCTGCGTGTGGGTCACGCCGCCGCGGCCGAGAAGCTGCTGTTCGGCGAACCCTTCGCGGCCGACGAGGCACACGAAATGGGCTTGGTCAACCGCGTTTTGCCGCCGGCGGAGGTCAATGCCTACGCGCAGCAGCAGGCGGGCAAGCTGGCCGCCAAGCCAATGGCTTCCCTCAGCGTCACCAAAGCCCTTTTGCGCAAGCCTCTGCGCGAGGCCGTGCATGCGGTGATCGTCGAGGAAGCGATGCACTTCGAGCGGATGCTCAAAGGACCGGCTGCGAAAGAGGCGTTCGGCGCTTTTCTGGCCAAACGCAAGCCAGACTTCTCGGGGCTTTGATGCCTTAGGAGTGTTTGTATCCCGGCGGTCAGACGCCGCCTTCATAGCCGCACTGCCGCCAGGCTTCGAACGCCACAACGGCCACTGCATTGGACAGGTTCAGGCTTCGCTGTCCCGGACGCATGGGCAGGCGAAGCCGATGCTGGGGCGCGAAATCCTCGAGCACAGGCGCGGGCAAGCCGGTGGTCTCTGCGCCGAACACGAACCAGTCACCGGGTTGAAAGCGGGCCTGGCCGAGCAGGGTGCCCGCGAACTTGGTGAAGGCGAACATCCGAGGCGTCCCGGGTCCGGAGAGCGCGTCGCTTTGCAGACCTGCCCAATCGCGATGCACGCGAAGGTCGGCAAATTCGTGATAGTCGAGCCCGGCGCGACGCAGTTGTCGATCGTCCAACGAAAACCCAAGCGGCTCGACCAAATGCAAGGTGCATCCCGTATTGGCCGCAAGGCGGATCACGTTTCCCGTATTGGGTGGAATTTCTGGATGCACCAGCACGATGTGGAACATGGGGGCGTAGGCCGGTTGAGACAAGCACAGCGAGGGCAGGGCGACAGGACGGCGCGCGGCGCGCCGATAACGCGGCCGAGGCAGCTTGCGTACGCGATGCCGCTTGCCCACACCGTCTTCTCACAAGCGGACCCACCAGTCGTCGCACAGAAGGAGGCGCGCGCGCTGGGTTACCCTATTGCCGCGAAGGGCGCCGTCGGTGCAGGGGCTGCTGCGCGAGCGCATCCGCCAAGGGGGAACTATATTGCACGGCGAGCCTTCCTTTTGCTCCCCATCGCCCTTGGCTTTTGCCCCGGCTTGCGCGGGAAGGACGAAAAATTTTTTGTAGGGCGCGCTGCCCACACGTGCCATCAACCAAACCGACCGCAAGCCCCGAAAGGATTTCTGTGGCACCCGGCCATCGTTCTCCGTACGCGAGGACGGTGCTGGTCGCGGCTCCTGGCCCAATCGAATGTCCACATCACCCAAAACCCACAGTGGCCCAAACCCTTCAAGGATCGGCGCCATCCGTGACCGCCTAGCGAGCCGGCCTGCCCCGTTTATTTGGCTGGAGGCGGCTCGCCGAATGGCCGAACGCTTACCGCTCCTGCGCCTTCAACCTGAGGTGGTGCTGGATATCGGCTGCGCCTGGGGGGAGGGCCTTCGCCTGTTGCGCACACAATACGCTCGCGCACAAATCGTCGGTGTCGAGCCGTCACACCAACTTGGTTCCGTGGCGCGTGGGGCCCACGCATCCCAAGGCTGGTTGCGCGCGCTGCGTGGTCAAGGTGCAACAGCCGTGGTCGCGGCGCCCTTGGAGGCGGGCGCAAACGCGCAGACGCAGCTTCCCGCAGCGCAGATGCTGTGGTCCAACCTCGCCTTGCCGTGGGCTGAGGATTTGAATGCCTTGATTGCCGCTTGGCAAGGTGCCTTGTTGCCCGACGGCGTCTTGATGTTTACAACGTTCGGCCCGGACACGCTGCGGGAGTTGCGGCAACCCGAGGTGCAGCGTCTGGGCATCGCGCCACCCGTCTACCCGGACATGCACGACCTGGGCGATATGCTGCTGCACCATGGCTTTGCCGAGCCCGTGATGGATATGGAGATGCTGCATTTGCGCTACCCCACTCCACAGGCCGCACTGACCGAACTGGCCGAGCTGGGCCGGCCCGCTCACCAAGCGATCACAGCCGGGCTGCGCACCCCGCGCAAATGGCGCGCGCTGTGCGATGTGCTCGCGCGGCAAGCCCAATCGGCGGGGGCTGCGGAGATCGAACTCAGCTTTGAGTTGGTCTACGGGCACGCTTTCAAGCCGGCAACACGCCGCGCGCAAGCCGGCGTGGCCAGCTTTTCCGTGGAGCAGTTGCGTGCGACCGGACGAAGGCGCTGAGGGCTGAATCCGCTGGCCGCGCGACCCGTTGGCGGTGTGTGGCGCGGCGGGCGGGCCAATTGGGCTGCCGTCAATACCGGGAAGTTCCCGAGTGCGAAATTCTGCCGCGCTGGCATGATGGGAAGGCGTCCCGGCGCAAGGTTCCCGCCTGTTGTGTTCAAGGACTGTGGCATTCGAAGAACGCCTCACAGGGTGGGCCGTGTTGATTGTGAGCAAAATCAGTGCAAATGACGCGGGACGGTCAACCCGGGCCCAAGCCCATCTCTATAATTTGTCACTAATACGTTTGCGACCGGCTTGTGTTGAGCCAAGTCAAGACCAGGAAGGTTCTTGCCGCATCGTGCACGATATCGAGACGAGGAACGAGGCGACCGACATGGCGGCGCAGCTGTTGGACACTTTTGATTTCGGCCTGCTGGGCAAGCCCTCGGAGCAGGACGGGATGATGGTGTGGCTGTTCAGGCGCAACTGTTCGATCAGTCCGCGGCAGCTGCTGGCGTTTTTCATCTCGCTATCCGTGGTTTCGATGCTGGTGGCGCTGATGTGCTGGGTTGGAGGCGCGACGCTGGTGACGCCGTTCACGGTGTTGGAGTTGGTGGTCTTGGGGGCAGCGCTTCTGGTGTATGCGCGGCACGCCGGGGATCGGGAGCGGGTGAGCATTTCAGCGCATTTGCTGGTGGTGGAGTGGGAGAATGCGGGTGCCGTGGAGCGGGTGGAGTTCAACCCGCGATGGACACGCATTGTGGTCAATGGGAAAGGCTTGGTCGAGATTTCAGGCGGGGGCAAGCGGGCGTTTGTCGGTCGCTACACCCGTGCGGAGCGGCGCGAGAAGCTGGCGCGGGATTTACGGCGGGCATTGCTGGCGGCGTGAGGCGAGCGGCAAGAATCATTTTCAATAAGGTGACATTCGCGA
>JAGWOZ010000186.1 GCA_028870715.1 Betaproteobacteria bacterium
GAAAGCTTGCCAAGGGCCATGACCGCGGCACGGTGGCGTTCAACGAGCGAGGTGTCGCCACAGGCCAAAAGGGGTAGTCTTTTCGCTGGCGACACGCCCAGTTCCCCACGCAGGTTGCGGCAGGCATCAATCACCTGCTTGAGTGCTGCGATTTCCGCCTCCGCCGCAGCATCGATTTTCTCGGGTTGGGCCTGCGGGTAAGACGCAATGCAGATTGAAGGACCCTCACGCCCGGCCAGCGGGGCTACCGTTTGCCAGAGTTCCTCGGTCATGAAGGGCATGAACGGGTGGGCCAGGCGCAATACAGCCTCAAGCGTGCGCACCAGCGTGCGACGTGCCGCGCGTTGCTGCGCGGGTGTTCCAGTCGTGATCTGTACCTTGGCAATCTCAACGTACCAGTCGCAATACTCGTCCCATACGAACTGGTAGATGGCCTGTGCTGCAAAGTCCAAACGGTAGTCGGCGAAACCTTGCGCGACCTGTTGTTCGGCGCACTGCAGGATCGAGGCGATCCAGCGGTCAGCCGCTGAGAAATGCATGTAGCCTTCGGGTCCACAGGAATCGTTGCACACCCCCAAGCCACGGTCAAAATCCGACAGTCCCTGCACTTGCATCAGCACAAAGCGGGAAGCATTCCACAGCTTGTTGCAGAAATTGCGGTAACCCTCGCAACGCTTGGTGTCGAAATTGATGTTGCGCCCGAGGGTGGCCATCGAAGCAAAGGTAAACCGTAGGGCGTCTGCACCAAAGGCCGGAATGCCGTCAGGGAATTCCTTTTCCGTGGCTTTGCGCACGGCAGGTGCCGTCTCAGGCCGGCGTAGGCCAGTCGTGCGCTTGTCAAGCAGCGGTTCAAGGGCGATGCCATCGATCAGGTCCACGGGGTCGAGCACATTGCCCTCGGACTTGCTCATCTTCTTGCCGTGAGCGTCCAATACAAGGCCATGGATATAGACATGGCGAAACGGGACCTTGCCTGTGAAATGGGTGGTCATCATGATCATGCGTGCCACCCAGAAAAAAATGATGTCGTAGCCCGTGACCAACACCGAGGATGGCAAAAACAGGTCCATTTCCTGCGTTTGGGCGGGCCAGCCCATTGTGGAGAACGGCACGAGTGCTGATGAGTACCACGTGTCAAGAACGTCCGGATCGCGCCTGAGAGGGCCCGTGTATCCGGCGGCCTCGGCCTTGGCGCGTGCGTCTTCCTCGCTGCGCGCCACAAAAATCTCGCCACCATCGCCGTACCACGCGGGAATCTGGTGGCCCCACCAGAGTTGGCGCGATATGCACCAATCCTGGATGTTGCGCATCCACTGGTTATAAGTGTTGAGCCAGTTTTCGGGCACGAACTTCACCTCGCCGCTCTCGACCACATCGATGGCCTTTTGCGCGATACTCGTTCCGTCGGGCCCCGGTTTCGTTGTGGCGACGAACCACTGGTCGGTGAGCATGGGCTCGACGATCTGCCCGGTGCGTGTGCAGCGCGGCACCATCAGCTTGTGCTTTTTCACCTCCTCCAACAGACCCTCAGCCTCGAACGCAGCAACGACCCTTTTGCGGGCCTCGAAGCGGTCAAGGCCGCGGAACGCGGCGGGTGCCTGGTCATTGATCGTCGCATCCAGATTCAAAACGGAAATCGTGGGCAAATCATGCCGTTGTCCCACCATGTAATCGTTGAAGTCATGCGCTGGAGTGACTTTCACGACTCCAGTGCCGAAGTCCTTGTCGACATAGGCGTCCGCGATGATGGGCACCAATCGCCCGGTGATGGGAAGCCTCACGTGCTTGCCGATCAGATTGCGGTAACGCGCATCGTCCGGGTGGACCATCACCGCGGTGTCGCCAAGCATCGTCTCGGGCCGAGTGGTTGCGACGAGGACCGAGCCTGAACCGTCCGCCAGGGGATAACGCAAATGCCAGAGAAAGCCATCTTCTTCCGCGCTTTCCACTTCCAGGTCACTTACCGCGCTGCGCAAAACCGGATCCCAATTCACCAGGCGCTTGCCGCGGTAGATCAGGCCCTGTTCGTGGAGTCTAACGAAGGTCTCCACGACCGCCTTGGATAGCTTGTCATCCATCGTGAAGTACTGATGGGACCAGCTTACCGAGTCCCCCATGCGGCGCATTTGGCTCGTAATGGTGTCGCCCGATTGCTCCTTCCATTCCCAAATCTTGCGCACAAATGCGTCCCGCCCAAGTTCGTGCCGGGTCGTGCCGTTTTGCTGCAGCTGTCGCTCCACAACGATCTGCGTGGCGATGCCGGCATGGTCAGTTCCGGGCACCCAAAGGGTGTTGAATCCCCGCATGCGGTGGTACCGCGTAAGCGCATCCATCACCGTTTGATTAAACGCGTGCCCCATGTGAAGCGTGCCGGTCACGTTCGGTGGGGGAAGCTGGATGCAGAAGGAAGGGCGTGTGGCGTCCAGTGTCGGCTCGAACCAGCCGCGCTGCTCCCATTGCGCGCTCCAGCGCGATTCGATGTCTTTGGGCTCGAACGATTTAGCGAGTTCTGTCATTGATGGGATCGATACAAAGATGTCAATTAGTCCGCAGGCCCGCATCACATCAAAAGATGCTCGCCTGCATTGTTCTGACCGAGGATGACGTAATTCACCTTGCGGATATCTGCCAACTGCGTCCCGCCCGCGTAGGAGATGGAGCTTTGCAGGTCTTCTTCCATCTCCCTGAGCGTATCGGCAAGCCGGCCTTTGATTGGCTCCAGGATGCGTTTGCCCTCGACGTTGCGTCGTTGGCCCTTGTTGAACTCCGAGGCGCTTCCAAAGTACTCCTTGTAGAGCTGGCCATCGACTTCCACTGTCTGCCCCGGAGATTCCTCGTGTCCGGCCAGCATGGATCCGATCATGACCATTGCGGCGCCGAATCGCACACTCTTGGCAATATCGCCGTGCTCCCGAATCCCGCCATCCGCAATAATTGGCTTGGTCGCCACGCGTGCACACCACTTCAACGCCGAGAGTTGCCACCCGCCAGTGCCGAACCCGGTTTTCATCCGCGTGATGCACACCTTACCCGGACCAATGCCGACCTTTGTTGCGTCCGCGCCCCAGGCTTCCAGGTCGATCACGGATTCTGGCGTGCCAATGTTGCCGGCAATGACGAACGTTCGTGGAAGGCGATGCTTGATATGGGCGATCATGTGCTGCACACTGTCAGCATGGCCGTGAGCGATATCAATGGTGATGAAGTCGGAGCCCAGGCCCTCGGCAGCAAGCTTGTCCACGACGTCCCGGTCCGAAGGCTTGACCCCCAGCGAGATGGATGTGAACAGATTCGCTTCGTGCATCTGCCGCGCAAAAGCCACGGCGTCAACATCGAAGCGGTGCATGATGTAAAAGTAACCATGAGTCGCCAGCCAGCGTGCAATGTGTGCATCGATCACGGTCTTCATGTTTGCGGGCACGATAGGCAGGCGGAATTTGCGCCCACCAAAGGTCAGCGACGGGTCGCACTCAGCCCGGCTCCCCACCCGACAACGCCTGGGAAGCAGCAAAATATTTTCATAATCGAAGATGTCCACGGTGCACTCCGATGCAAGCCCCATTTCGGGCGCTTGCGCACGCAAAAAACCGGGCGCGCGCAGAAATGATCGGGCGCAACCCGGGTGAGACATTGTAGGCTGCGCCAACCTTGCCGCGCAGGCCTGTGCTGCGGCCAGACGCGGACCGCGCCACCTAGAATGGCGGCATGTCCGATCTATTAGCTCACCTCAATCCAGAGCAGCGTGCTGCTGTCACGCTGCCACCGGAAAACGCGCTAATTTTGGCGGGCGCGGGAAGCGGGAAAACACGGGTTCTGACCACCCGTATTGCTTGGCTCATTTCAACGGGGCAAGTGTCGCCGGCCGGGATCCTGGCGGTGACGTTTACCAACAAGGCGGCAAAGGAGATGCTCGCGCGGCTGTCGGCCATGCTGCCCATGCCCGTGCGTGGTATGTGGGTGGGGACATTTCACGGCCTATGCAATCGGTTTTTGCGGGCGCATTGGAAGGCGGCAGGCCTGTCGCAGACGTTCCAGATTCTTGACGCGCAGGATCAACTTTCGGCTGTCAAGCGACTACTGAAAAGCCTGAACGTGGATGAGCAGCGTGCGCCGCCGAAGCAGGTGGCTTGGTTCATCAACGACTGCAAGGAAAATGGCATGCGCGCGAAGGACTGCGACGTGCGCGATGCCCAGAGCCGCCTGTTGGCAGAGATCTACGCAGCCTACGAGGCGCAGTGCCAGCGCGAGGGTGTGGTGGACTTCGCCGAGCTGCTGCTTCGCACATACGAGGTGCTTCGCGATCACGCCGACATCCGCCAGCATTATCGGACCCGGTTCCGCCATATCCTGGTCGATGAATTCCAGGATACGAACCGTCTGCAGTACCAGTGGCTCAAGCTGCTGGCCGGACCGGGGGATAAGCAAGCGAGCAGCGTGGTAGCCGTGGGTGATGACGACCAAAGCATCTACGCCTTTCGCGGGGCGAATGTGGGCAACATGGATGACTACCAGCGCGAGTTCCATGTGCACCGCATCATCAAGCTTGAACACAATTACCGCTCGCATGCCAACATTCTTGATGCCGCGAACTACCTCATTGCGCACAACGCCCGCCGCTTAGGTAAGAACCTGAGGACCGATGCCGGCGCAGGTGAGTTGGTCCGAGTGATCGAGCAGCCCACGGACCAGCAGGAAGCAGCTTGGCTCGTCGAGGAGATCCGGCTGCTGCTGCGCGACGGATTTTCGCGCGACCAGATCGCCATTCTTTATCGTTCCAATGCGCAGTCACGTGTGATCGAAGGAGCGCTGTTCAATGCAGCGATTCCCTATCGTGTCTATGGTGGCCTGCGCTTTTTCGAACGCGCAGAAGTCAAGCATGCGCTTGCCTACCTGCGGCTGCTCGACAATGCACACGACGACAATGCATTTTTGCGTGTGGTGAACTTTCCTCCGCGCGGAATTGGCGCACGTACCCTGGAGCAATTGCAGGATGCCGCTCGATTACGCCAGGTGCCCCTTGTCGAAGCCATCTCTGCGCTCGGTGGGCGCGGCGCTGCGAGCCTCCAGGCTTTTGTCGAGATGTTGGCGCGAGCTCGCGCGGACTGCGCAGCATTGTCCCTTCCGAATCTTGTGCGCCATGCGCTGGAACTCTCGGGGCTGCTCGCGCATTACCGCAGTGAGCGCGATGGGCATGACAGAGTAGAGAACCTTGAGGAACTGGTCAACGCTGCTGCTGCCTTCGTCACGCAGGAGGGTTTCGGGCTGGAAGCGGAGGCACTTACGCTGCAGCCGCTGTCGGAGCAGGCGCTCATCAACCTCCAGGCCGTTGATCCCGCGACGGGTGAGACGCTGTCTCCGCTGAGCGCTTTTCTTACCCATGCCGCGTTGGAAGCGGGTGACAATCAGGCGCAGGCCGGGCAAGATGCAGTGCAGATGATGACTGTGCATGCCGCCAAGGGTCTTGAGTTCGACGTTGTTTTCATCACAGGCCTTGAAGAGGGTTTGTTTCCTCATGAAAACGCGATGAACGAGGCCGATGGGATCGAGGAGGAGCGAAGGCTGATGTATGTCGCCATCACCCGCGCGCGCAAGCGGCTTTACCTTAGCCATGCGCAAAGCCGAATCTTGCATGGCCAGACGCGGTACAACTTGCGCAGCCGCTTCTTGGAGGAGCTGCCCGAAGGCACGCTCAAGTGGCTTTCAAGCCGGGTCGTGGGTGGTGGATTCAGCCCATCCGTTGGGTTGGGCATTCGCGCACCATGGCAGGATGCACCGGTCGCGTCGTCCACACCGGCGGATCCTCAGCCGCAATCGGTGCCCGGTTTGCGCGTGGGTCAGTCAGTATTCCACACCAAGTTCGGTGAGGGTGTCATCCTGACACTTGAAGGTCGGGGGGCGGACGCCCGCGCCCAGGTGCGCTTCAATCGGCACGGCCCGAAGTGGCTCGCGCTCAGCATTGCCAAGCTCACAGTGGTCAATTGACCCGGTGCGCGACAAGCCCGCCGTTCAGGGCGGAAAAGGATCGTGCGGATGCCACAGGCACCCTGTTAGGTCAGCCTCGTCTCAGCGCTTGACCACGACTGGGGCATCCGGCAATTCATTTCGCTTGGCACCGCCCAAATTAGGCGCATGTTCGGCAAGCAGTGTGCTCAGCGCGGCGACGCCAAGGAGGACAGCCTCCAGATGGCGACCCGCGCTCAATTGCTCTTCCATGACTCGGCATACGGATTGCCATTGCTCGGGGGGGACCTTCGATGTGAGGCCGCGGTCGCACACGATTTCCACCGCGTGCTCAGCGAGTAGAAGGTAGATCAACACCCCGTCATTGTGCTCCGTGTCCCACACCCTCAACAGCGAGAACAGTTCGACTGCACGCTGGCGAGGCGTAACGCCGCGTAGCAACTCGGGCCAGTCCAGCGCCCCCTCGATTGCCACGCGAATTTCGCCTCCATGCAGGTGTTCGGCGTCACGCACGGCCTGCGTGATGACGTGCATCGTGCGGCGGGGGAACAGCACGTGTACCCTCGCTGCGGGAAAGAATGCGTGGCGTGCAAAGCGTGCCAGATCCAGGCTTACCATCGTCCCGATGCTCCGCCGCCGCCAAAGCCCCCGCCGCCACCGGAATAGCCCCCGCCAAGCCCGCCCCCGCCCCCGCCAAACCCGCCTCCGCCGAAGCCTCCGGGCCAGCCGCCAATGCGGACGCCGCTGAATACGACAACAAACGCAACCTCAGCTGCCAACAGCCCCAACAGACCCGAGCCG
>JAGWOZ010000187.1 GCA_028870715.1 Betaproteobacteria bacterium
TAATGCTGCACCTCGTCGGTGCGAATGCGCCAGGTCAAATCGCGCAGAACCGGCTCGTTGCACACGGCATGGAGGGCCTGGTAGTAGGTCGTCGTGCCCATCTCGACGACGCAGCGCGCGGCCATCTCCTGCCCCCGCGTGGGCTCCAGTTCTCCGACGGTGCAAAGCTTGCCGTATTCACTGAAAAAATCCGCGTACGCAGCCTCCCAGTCAAAATCCGGCCACACCTGCTGCACATAGGCCTTCAGTGCGCGGCCGTGCTGGAGTTCCTCGGGTTCCCAGTGGTCATTGAGCCATGCGGCCACGGGCGGATCATCCGCGAAATATTCGATCAGGTTGCGCGTGTAGGTGCTGCTGCCGCTTTCCATGAAGGACGCACTGCAAAGCAAGAGGAACAGCTCATCGCTGCCCCGGACCTGCTCGGCATCGATGCCTGCGTAGTCCAGATCCTGCCAATGCCAGCGCATGCCCTGCCCGCTGCCTTCGCCAGCCATGGACGCTGCCGCCTCGGCAGCCGGCGCCGAACCCATCGGGGCGCCCACGTCAGGCCTCCGTCTCGGCTGCAGCAGCCTGCTCGACAGAGCCGTCACCAGGTGCGCAAACCGCGGCGCCTCCTGTGGCCCTGTCCCCATACATATAGCTGCGATTGAACGGATAGACGCTTTGCGTGGCGCGCAATGGGCCTGCCGTGCGCTCGCGCCGCTCCACCACACCGTCGGGCCTGGCGCCAAGGATCTGGAACAGCGAGATCCACCCCTGCTCGAAGCTCATGGCCGATCCGGCCAGATACAGCCGGTAGGCGCGGATGACTCTGTCGGCCTCCGCCCCGAGCACCCGACGCGCCTGGTCCTCATGCGCCTCCAGCGCGTCGGCCCAGTGCCAAAGCGTCTGCGCATAATGCGGTCGCAGACACTCCGCATCCAGGGGTTCGAGGCTGCCTCGCGCCATCGTCTCGAGCATCACGCTCACGTGCACGAGCTGGCCACCGGGGAAGATGTATTTTTCGATGAAATCCCCCATGCCCCCGTCAAGCTGGGCGTTATCGGTGCCGCCGGCCGTGATGCCGTGATTGAGCACAAGCCCGCCGGGCTTGAGCAAGTGACGAATCTTGGCGAAATACACAGGCAGGTTCAGACGCCCCACGTGTTCGCACATGCCCACCGAGGCCACCTTGTCGAAGCCCTCGCTCTCGTCCACATCCCGATAGTCCTGCAGCAGCATGCGCACGCGCCCCTGCAGTCCCTTTTTCTCGATGAGGCCGTTGACATAGGCGTGCTGGTTCTTCGACAGGGTGATGCCGGTGGCGTCCACCCCATAGTGCTCGGCCGCCCACAGCAGCAGGCCGCCCCATCCCGCACCGATGTCGATGAAGCGCTCCCCGCGCTTGAGCAGCAGCTTCCTGCAAATATGCTCGAGCTTGGCTTCCTGCGCCTGCGCCAGTGACATGCCAGGGTGCTCGAAATAGGCGCAGGAGTACACACGCCGGGGATCCAGCCACAGCGCGTAGAAATCGTCCGAGACGTCGTAATGATGCTGGATCTGCGCCGCGTCGCGCGCCTGGGTGTGGCTCATGCGCTCCCACAGCGCGCGCTGCATGCGCTGCACGAGGCCCGCGCGCTCATGTGTGGGGTCGCGGCCAAGCAGCGCAGGTGCCACAGCCATCAAGTCGCGCAGGCGCCCTTCGATGTCCAGGCGGCCTTCCACGTAGTCCTCGGCCACACGCCCGATCGCACCGCGTGCAAGATGCAACAGCGTGTGCATATCCCTGACAATGAGTTGCAGTCGGGGTTGCGCAGCGCCGATGCGCTGGCCCCCGGGAAGCTGCACGGCGCAAGACAGCGGCAGACTTGCAAGCCGCTGCTCGGTTGACTGCAGCCAAAGGCGGTTAAGCGGTGCCAACTTGGTGCCTCCTTCGGTGAATCGTGCAGCAGCCCTGCACCGGCAGGCCAGGCCCCATCCACGTCCAGGCGGTCTCGTCTTCGACGCTCGAGACGCAATGGGCAGGCCCGCGCGGCGGCCATCACAACCCTGGCGCGCGCTGACCGTCCGAAGCAGCGTTGGGGCGACGGGGCCACAGCGTGCTCTCGAATACCCAACCTTGTTGATGCAAGCATAGCTCCGACTGCGCATGCTTGCTTGGATCCGCACCATCCGCGTGGTGCAAGGCCGGTCGAGCGCCAGCGTGCCGGGTTGGGGGCATGGCTGCCTTCGCAGGAACCGAAGTCCGCCGCGGACTCATGGCCTCGAGCGTATGGCGATGGTTTCGAAATAGCGCATCGTGTACGCGTAACCACTTTCGATGGCGCGTTCGTAAGCCTTCCAGTTGAGCAGGCCGACCTGCCCATGCGGAGGGGTGAGGAGCCAGGTGGCCAGCTTGCGCCGCTCCTCGCTGCTGCGCTCACTTTGCACCATCGCGGCTCTGACCAGGATGGCGAAGAGGCTCGGCCACTGTCGCCCGTGCATCCACTCCCACGTCAGCCGCGGCAGCGTGGGCAGTGCGACGTCTTCGAAGGTTGCGGGCAGCGCATCATCGCCACTGATATCCACGGCAATCACCTGATGCACACCACGGTCACGCATGACATCGGTGGGCAAATTGTTCATCACGGCGCCATCCACATGAACCATCCCGGCATCCAGCAGTGGCGGCAGAAGGCCGGGAATGGCTGCGCCCGCCCGCAACCATTTCCACAGGGAGCCACGTGTGTGGACATCCACGCTGCCGCGCGTGAGGTTGGCGGACACACAGAAGAAGGGAATGACGAGATCCTCGATGTCGCGCGCCCCGAACGAGCGGCGCAGCAGCCGCGTGGCGCGCGTGCCCCGCGTCAAGGCGATCAGCGGCAGCGTCAGATCCCGAAGCGGATGTCCCCGAAGGAACGCCTGGCGCATCTGCTCGAGCAACTGCGCATCATCCCATTCGCAGGCCACGCCCGCGGCAATGATGGCCCCCATGCTCGTGCCACCCACGGCATCGATGGGTTGGCCCAGCTCGCGCAGGGCGCGCACCACGCCGATGTGGCCGAATCCGCGCGCGCCACCACCCGAGAGCACGAGTCCAGTGGCGCGCTGGGCCAGGTGCCGGGCCACGCGCGCATGGTCGGCCGCTCCGCGCACATGGTGCAAAACCACCTCGCCATCGAACTGCGACAGCCACCGCGCCGCATGGCCCGCCGCCGGTGTGGCGCGATCCCCCAGCAGGATCAGATGGCGCGGGCGGTGCAAAGCGTCCACACCGGAACGACACATCGCGTCGGGCCATGGCGCGGGGGTCGCATCGGCGCGCGCCACCATCATGACCTGATCCGCCTGGCGCAGGCAGGTGGCCCGCCATGCAGGCTCGTCGGGCCCTGCCACGTAAAGCACGAAGCGGTGCTCGCGCTCGCGCTGGCTGTGCCACGCCGCGTCGCCATCGCGCCCCAGGTTTGCGTCGATCACGGCCGCCGATCCGAAGGGAGCAAGGGCCTGCGCCAGCTGCTCGGCTGTGGCACGCAGGCGGACTGACGCATCGAAGCCCAGCAGTGCAAACGTGCGCGCCGGCGTGAGCGACTCGCCCCTGTCGTTGCGCAAGTGCCGGTCCACAATCTGGCGCAAGGTCCCCACCAGAGCTTCCGGGTGCGCGCGCATCAAGCGCAGCAGGACGTCCCCGCGCGACAGTTTCAAAAGGGTGCAGTCACGCAAAGCGCGCACCGTGGCGCTTCGGGGCTGCTCGGTGAGCAATCCAAGTTCGCCCACGGTTTCGCCCGGCGCAATCACGCCCAAAAGGCGCTCGCGGTCTGTGGACAGGCTTGGACCGAAGGCGCCAAGGCTTCCCGAGCACAGCACGTACAGCGCGTCCGAGGGGTCCCCCTGCCGGCACAGCGTTTGCCCTCCGGCCAGCTCCAGCGGCTCGAAATACGGCAGCAGCGCGTCGCGAACTTCCGGGTGCAGCGCACCGAAGATGGCCGTGCGCGCGATGGCGTCCAGAACGCCTGGGCCTTCAGCGTGCGGCATTGCCGTTCCGATCCGCGGCCCGGGCCTTCACCGCGCATCGCGCGGGCCTGCGCCGCGCGCTTGCCGGCGGCAACCCGCCAGGCGCCCGTGCGCGCAGGCCCCGGCCGCGCGCGCTGCATCCGCTCGCCCGCCAGCCCCTTGCATTGGCATCCCCACGTGTGTCGTGCACAATGACCCCAACCCCAATGCGCCACGGTTTGTTGCGGTTCGCGCCTTGGCGCGTGCCCGCAGCAACCATGGCAACACCCTACCAGACCTTCTCCGGACCGCCAATGAGCAACTGCCCCTTTTGCCGCATCGCGGCGGATCCCTCAGGCACGTCAAGCGTCCTGCAAACCCCCCTCGCAGTGGCCTTCCTCGATATCCGCCCCATCCGGCCCGGCCACGCCCTGGTCATCCCCAGGCGGCACGAGCCGGATTTCTGGAGCCTGACCGACGACGAGCGCCATGACATCTTCGCCCTGGCCAAGCAGCTCGCTGATGCGCAGCGCCAGCTGTTCAATCCCCGCAAGGTGGGTCTGCTCGTGGCAGGATTCGATGTCCCCCATGCCCATGTCCACGTGGTGCCCTTGCACGACGCGCATGACCTCACGTCCGAGCGCATTCTCAATGGGTCGGCGAAGACCGTACCGGTGGACGAACTGGCCGACCTTCAGGGCCGATACGCGCAGCACTTTCTCGCGCTGCGCTAGCCTGTCGCGCGTCCCCGTCCACCCTGCCCCTCAAGCCTCCGGCCCCGCTTGCCATCGCATCTGGCCGCGCCGGCCCCGGGCCGCCATGCGCGTCGATCCGAAGCGAGGCGCAGCACCAGCCTGGACGCACATGCAGCGCCACGCGCATGGCCGGCCTAGTGATGCCATTGGACTTTGGCCCTTCGATGGGCTATAAGTGTGATCGCACCGCTTGAAAGCCAATCTTGGCTTTTTTGGCGCATTAAGGAAACTGCCATGCTTTTCATCCAACGCGCTTTGCGCAATGCCTTGCTGATGCTTGCGGTCATCGCGCCGCTGGCGTTATGGTCCACCGGCGCCCAAGCCGAGACCGCACAGGAGATGGCCCAGAATGCCAGGCAAGCCCTGGACCAGCTCTACAAAACGGATCCCGCGGCCTCCGCGATTTCCAAACAGGCCAAGGCCATTCTTGTGTTTCCCGACATCATCAAGGCCGGCCTTGTCTTCGGCGGGGCATACGGCGAAGGCGTCCTGTTCAAGGACTCCAGGGTGGACGGCTATTACAACTCCGTGTCGGCATCCTGGGGTTGGCAAGCCGGCGCCCAGTCCTACGGCTACGTGGTCTTCCTGATGAACGACAAAGCCCTGCGGTACCTTCACAAATCCGACGGCTGGGAAATCGGCGTGGGCCCGACGGTTGCCGTGATGGATAAGGGCGTGGGCCGCAACCTGTCCTCCACCACCTTGCAGGACGACGCCTATGCCTTCATTTTTGATCAGAAGGGACTCATGGTGAGCCTCAGCATCGAAGGCACGAAGATCTCGCAAATCAAGAAGCACTGAGCAGGAAATCCGGACAGCACCTTGATCGGGGCATTAAATCCTGACCATCGAGGTCTTCCGGAGCGCGGCAGCGATCGAAGCCACAAAGGCCTTGCAGCTCGCCACTGAGGCTGGATGTGCACGCGTGTCAGACACCTTGTTCGGGAACAGCACCCGGCTTCGCTGCGGGGGCGTTCCCGCCTGAGGCATCGAGGCAGGCGCCCAGACCCTTGCAGGCAATGAGCTCCGCATCGGCATGGCAGAATCGCCAATGGATCCCACCTCCCGACTTGTTGATGTCGATTGGAGCGACCCGCGCCTCCAAGAGTTGTTGGAAAAACCGCAAGGGCTGCGTTTGGACGACCGCGGGACTTACAGACCGCGCCGAATTCGGGTGCACCTGGGTTGGCACCCTCCGCGGCCTGATGGGGACGGCTGGCTTCCGGCTCTGCTCGTGTGGGACACGGGGCACGGTGACCTCGTGATTCAGACGCAAACGCGACTGCTGCGTCCCGGAGATCCGATGACACTGGACAAGACACCAAACAGTGCGCCGGGCAGAGTCGAGCGCGGCGAGATCATGCAATGCCGTGCAGGCGCACGGCCGGAAGATCAGGGCAAGGATGTTTTTCTGGCCTGGGTGCATGTTCCAGCCAAGCGATGAGAGACGCAATGCCCGGCGTGCGTCCCGGCCACCGCCCAAAGCTGCACGCCCTGGCACTTGATCAAATATCCAGGCCAGCCCCACGGAGCCACCTTCGAAATCTTGGCGCTGGCAGCGTTTCTGTTGCCCTTGTGCAACCGGGCGGTCATTCGTTTGATTTGCGTCAACTTTTGTTCCTGCCACGCTTTCTAGCATCAACGGTAGTTTTCGTCCTGAGGCCCGCCGGGGTAACTCGTCGATGAGCCGTATGGCAGATATCCGCCCCGCTCCAGCAGATGGTTGGCCAGACAATCGTGGTACCCGCAAGGTACGTGAGTCGAATTTCCATCGCTGTTCGACACACTCGCACCTCATGGTGTCCATGGGCAACCCCCAGGCCGCGCTCCCCAATGCGCGCCCAACCTGAAGACAAGGCCAGGGCCTGCGCAAGTTCAAAGAGTCTTTAACACGCCGATGTCCAGGGATTGATCGCTTGGTGTGAAGCGCTCGATGCTGTGGGCGTTCCCCCATCATTTCATCAAGACAACCACCCCATGGACAGTATTACCCAGCACTGCATCGAGCAAACTCTGGACAGTCTGGAGACGCTGGACGTGCTCGCCGAGGCGA
>JAGWOZ010000188.1 GCA_028870715.1 Betaproteobacteria bacterium
AGGACGCACCGAACCAGTTGAGTTGCAGACACTCGCGAAGGCGTAAGCGAGCGCGGGAGAGCATCTGCCATACATTGGTCGGAGTGATGCGCAATTCCTGACAGATGGCATTGGTGTCGAGCTCCAACCACTCGCGCATCAGGAACACGCGGCCAATTTGCCCCGGCAGAAGTTCCATGCACATCTCGAGCACTTCGAAAAACTGGCGCTGCTGAAGTGCCGCGGCAGGAGCATCCCAGTTCTCCGGCATGGTTTGGAAATGGCCATCGGCTTTAAACATCAAATCTTCGAGTTGCTCGTCGTTTTCGTCACTGTCATAGCCGCATTCGCGCTGGCGCAAGCGCAGTTGGTCGAGCACTTTGTGCTTAAGGATGCCGACAACCCAAGTCTTGAATTGCGATCTTCCCGTAAAGCGCGTGGCGCTTTCCAAGGCCGCCAGCAATGTCTCTGAGACAGCATCTTCGGCCCAGGACAGGTTGCGCAATTGCAGTTGCGCCAAACGCAGCAGTGTTGGGCGCAGTGCCTCGATGCGAGCATGGAGTTCTGCGGAATCATCGGTCGCTGCTTTGGTGGGCATGGGCAAGTAGATCAGGACGCCGGGCGCTGCGCCGCATTCTTCCATAAGCCCGCATCGCATGCCCGACATGGTCCCGGCTCGCGGGTTTACCCCAGTGTATTGCGTTGTCAGGAATCGTCAATCAGGCCGACCAAGATGCAACCCGGTCACCGCAACCCGGGTCCTTGCAGGCGTATGGCCTGCTTCAGCGTCCAATTTTCTCAGGAGATTCATCATGAACAAGCGTCAATTCCTCGGTACAGCCGCTGCTTCCATGCTGGCCATGGGCGTGCTCGCCATGGCACCCGCAGCGCATGCCGAGAGTATGGGGAAATGTTTCGGCGTGGCGACTGCGGGTCATAACGACTGCGCCGGGATATCCGGCCTGCACTCGTGCAAAGGCACCACGACCGCCAACTACAACCCAGGCGACTTCGTCATCAAGCCGACTGGCACTTGCGAGAAGATGGGCGGCCTGACCATGGGGCAAGCCAAGGCCATCCTGGCCGATCCTGCGCAAACCAAGGCGTTCGAAGAAAAAATGCAAAAGAAATTGGGTGCGTAAGAGTTCTCGGCGGGTGAGCTGGTCCGCGTCTGCACGCCCACCAGCTCATCCCTCAGCCACGCGCTAACGCAATTCGCCATGCCCGCAGCCCTCACAGCCCAAACGTACCGAGCTGGCATCGGCCTACGTCAGCCGCATTACAGCGACTTCCGCGCGGCGCAGGCCGATGTTGGATTTGTCGAGGTGCATTCCGAGAATTTTTTCAATCCGCATGATGCTGCAACGCAGGTCCTGTCTGCCGTGCGGCGGGATCACGCCGTGAGCCTGCATGGCGTCGGGCTGGCGCTGGGTTCGGCCTGTGGTCTGGACGCTCAGCACCTGGACAAGCTCGCCGCGCTCGTGCGGCGCTTCGAGCCTGTGCGGGTGTCTGATCACGCCTGCTTCGCGCGCGCCCCGCTTGAGCCACACGGCATTGCACACGCCAGCGATTTACTGCCGGTGGCCTTTACGCGCGGGCAGCTCGACATTTTCTGTGTCAATGTGCAGCAGGTGCAAGAGCGCCTGCGCCGCCCCATCCTGGTTGAAAACCTCAGCAGCTACCTCGACTTCGACGAGCGAGACTTCAGCGAGCCGCGGTTCTTTGCCGAATTGGGTGCACGCACCGGTTGCGGCCTTCTGCTCGATGTGAACAACCTCATGGTCAATGCCAGGAATGCCAATGAGGCCGATCCCCTGCGTGCCGTGTGTGACTGGCTGGATGAACTTGCTGCGGTGGCGTCACCGGGGCTGATCGGCGAGATTCATCTCGCTGGCCACAGCGTGCAGCACGGCTTGGTGATCGACGATCATTCCGACGTGGTTTCGTTGCCCGTGTGGATGGCCTATGCCCATGCATTGCGGCATTTTGGACCTCTGCCCACGCTGATCGAGTGGGATACCGCGTTGCCGGCGCTCGACGTGCTGTTGGGCGAAGCCGCCCAAGCACAGGCGCTGCTCAACGAAGCCGCAGCCGGCCTGATCCCGAACGTGGGGAGGTGCAGCGCGAACTCTGTGTCTGATCTGAAAAGCTTCAGGGCAGACGGAGCCTTGCTGGAGTGCTTGCGATGAACGCATTGAACGAATCCTCCGTCGATCATTCTCGCGCTCTTGAGGCTCGGCAACGCGAAGCGCAGCGCCAGTGCAGCCTGCTTGCTGCCGTGCTTGCCCCCCAGCCCACCATAACCCCGGCGGACGAGCTTGCTGTACGCCAGCGCGGCGCACGCTGGCAGGCTGGGCTTTCGGCCTACCGTACCAATGGCGTGGCTCATGCCGTCGACGCCTTGCGCGCGCAGTTCCCCACCGTGCTGGCTATGCTCGGTGAGCCCGCGTTTGAAGCTGTTTGCATGCGCCACTGGCACAGCCACCCGCCCAAGCAAGGTGACCTTGCCTGGGTTGGCGTCGATTTTCCCCAGACTCTGGCGGTCCTGGACGAGCTGTTGCCATGGCCATGGCTGGTCGACTGCGCCCGCTTGGATCTTGCGCTTTGGCAAGTTTTGTTCGAACCCCCCCCCGGGCTGAAGCAGGATGATTTACAGCGCCTTGCTGCAAACGACCCCCTCCGACTGCACATCGAGTTGGCCCCCGGCACGCGCCTTATCGAGTCGCCGTGGCCTATCGTGACACTGCAGCGATTGCACTGCGAGCCAGAGCCTGACTCTTTGGCACTTCGCACTGCCGTGGAACAGCCCGGCGAGACGGCCTGGGTCTGGCGTGAGGGTCTGCTGGCACAGTGCCATGCACTTACCCCAACTGAGGCGCAGTGGATCTCGGCGTTGCAAGCGAGTCCGACCTTGGACGCTGCGCTAGACGTCGTCTCAGACGACTTCGACCTGTCCGCCTGGTTGCACCTTGCCGTTGTGCATGGGTGGCTGGAGTGTGTGCACGAGCTGCGCAACCCATTGTCGATGCACGCACCAAGGCACTGTCAAGGCCGCGATGAGCCCGATCCCGCCAACCCTATCACCCGTCTCACCTGAAGGAGCAGATCATGACCGCAGTGCCCTTGCCATCCACCGCCCTCAACGCCAATCCGATCAGCCGCGCCTGGAGCATGCTCATCCGCGTCCTCGACGGTCTCCAATCCCCCGCCCTGCTTGCGGCGCGGCTGTATGTGTCCTATGTGTTTTTCAACTCCGGCGTGCAAAGCCTGCGTAATTGGCAAGGCACGGTCTGGCTGTATGAGAACGAGTTCCATGTCGCGCTGCTGCCGCCACATCTTGCCGCCGTCGTCGGCACGGCCGGGGAGTTGCTGCTGCCGCCGCTCGTCGCACTGGGCTTGTTCGGGCGCTTCGGTGCGCTCGGGCTGTTCGTGGTCAATGCTGTGGCACTGCTGTCGTACATGTATGCCCTGCAGCCTCCAGCCATCATGTTTCACATCATTTGGGGCATCCTGATCCTTGTTGCAGCTTTGTGGGGGCCGGGCACATGGTCCATGGACCACTGGATGCAGCGTCGCCGCAGTGCGGCGTGAAGGGGCTTTGATCATGCACCGCAACCTGGCCGAACGGCTGGACCGGGTCCGATGGAACCGGTTCCACGCCACCGTCACGATCGCCTTGGGTGTCGGCTGGCTCCTTGACGCCTTCGAGGTCACGATAGTCAACAATGTGATCGGCGTGTTCAAGGATCTTTGGCACTTGGACAATGCGCAGGCATCCTGGATCCTGAGCATCTGGTTTGTCGGATTGATGATCGGCGCCTATGGCTTCGGCTTTCTGGCTGATCGATTTGGGCGCAGGCGGCTGTTCCTGCTCACGCTGCTCATTTACGGCGTCTTCACCCTGCTGACGGCATTCGCCTGGAACTACCCATCGCTTCTGGTTTTGCGCCTGCTCACTGCGGTCGGCGTCGGTGCGGAGTATTCGGCCATCAACGCGGCCATCAGCGAGTTCATCCCTGCGCGCAACCGCGGCAGGGCCAACGCGTCTGTGATGAATTTCTGGCCTCTGGGCGCCATCCTCGCTGCGCTGGTCTCCCTTTACGTGGTCAACTTGCTGCCTCCCGACATCGGCTGGCGAGTGGCATTCGGCTTCGGCGCCTTGGTGGCCGCCAGCACCGCATTCATGCGCAAATCCATTCCCGAATCGCCGCGCTGGCTGATCAGCCAGGGCGACCTCGCCGGCGCGGAGCGGGTCGTCGGCGGGATCGAGCAGGGACGACGCCATTGGCACACACTCAAGACACCTGCCATCGGACATCGGCGCGCGCCTTTGGGTGTCTGGAAGCAGACGCACACGCTCGTCACCCGCTATCCGGGCCGGGTCGCCCTCGGCTGTCTGTTGGACTTTTCCGAGGCTGCGGGGTATTACGGCCTGTTCGCCTTCCTTGCGCTGTTCATCCTGCCGGCCGTTCACGTCAGCAGCCGCTTCGCGCCATTTTTCTATCTGATCGGCAATCTTGGCGCTTTGATTGGCGGGATGATCGTTGCACTGGTGCTTGACCGCGCCGGCCGCAAGCTGACCGTGCCGGTGTTCTACACGTTGGCGGCCATGGCTGCGCTTCTTCTTGCCGCGTCGATTCAGACGCATTCCTGGGCCTGGGTCCTCGCGGCGTTCACTCTCGCCAATATGTTTGCAACCGGAGGCTGGATTTCGGCGTATCCGACGCTTTCCGAACTCTTTCCCACGCATTTGCGCTCGACCGGCATCGGCATCTCGGTGGCCGTGGGGCGCATCGGCGCCTTCGCCGCGCCATTGATCCTGACTTCCGTGGCCAATGCCTATGGCATGGTCGCGGCATTGGTTTTGCTGGCGTCCTTCTGGCTGATTGGCGCGGTGGCGATGATTCCATGGGTCATGTACGGCGTCGAAGGCAAAGGCCGTTCGCTCGAGGGGATGGTTGCCGGAGAACTGGCGTCATGACGAGGCCAGGCCATGAGGCTCAAGCACCGCCGGGCCGCCACTGCCCGGCGCGCTACCGCTATGCCGCCCGCGCGTTCGACTGTGCACCATGTTTCGAGGTCGATACCGTGTACGTGGTCGGGGGGTTGTATGGCAATGTCGAGGCACTACAGGCTGTGCTGGCCATGCGGCAAGCCGAGTCGCGGCATGGCTGCCCTGTCACGCTCATGTTCAACGGTGATTTCCACTGGTTCGACGTGGACGCGGAGAGTTTCACCCGCATCAACGACGTCGTGCTCGAGCACGCGGCAATTTGCGGCAACGTCGAGCTGGAGCTCGTTACCCCGAGCGATGGTGCCGGCTGCGGATGCGCCTATCCCGATGACGTGCCCAACGCCGTGGTTCTGCGCTCCAACCGCATCATGCGGCGCTTGAATGCGCAGGCCGCGAATGCGCCCGAGAGCTTGCAACGGCTGGCGGCTCTACCGATGCACGCCACGATCGGGTTGGCTGGGCGGCGCATTGGCATCGTGCATGGCGACGCGCATTCGCTTGCCGGCTGGGACTTCGCCATCGAAAGCCTCGAACTCAGCGCCGCACAGCCGCAAGCTGATGGCCGCCTGGATCAACTCCGCGCCACATTCCGGCAAGCAAAAGTCAACGCCTTTTGCTCGTCACATACCTGTCTGCCAGCGGCCTTCGCCTTGGACGTCGACGGTCAAAGGCGCCTGATCATCAACAATGGCGCCGCTGGCATGCCCAATTTCCGGGACACGTCGTTCGGCGTGCTGACGCGGGTTTCGATTCGTGCGGACGTGCCTCCCGACAGTCTCTATGGCATGAATCTGGGTGGCTTGCGCTTCGATGCGCTGCCCATCCATTTCGACGAGCGCGCGTGGCAACGCCGCTTTCTGCGCAACTGGCCTACCGGGAGCGATGCCCACGCCTCTTACTTCGCGCGCATCATGCATGGACCGGACTTCGAACTCACCCAGGCCGTCATTGGCGGCGGTGTCCGTCAAGCGACCTTGTTACCCCAACCTTCGCGCGATTGATCGTGGACGATGGCGTGCGGCTGGGCAGGGCCCGCCTTGCGTACTAAAGACGACGAGCGAATTTCCAGTTCCACGCATCGGCAAGGGTCTCCGATATTTTGTACTATGTTGTCCAGAACAGGAACAATGACTTATGCCCAGACCCCGAACCTTTGATCAAGATGCCGTCGTCGATGCCGCAGTCGGCGCATTCTGGCAAGGCGGGTTGGGCGCAACCAGCGTTGACGACGTGCTGCAGGCCACCGGACTGGCGCGCTCATCGCTGTACAGCAGCTTCGGCAACAAAAATGACATCCTGCGGCTGGCGATCGAGCGTTACGTGGACCACCAGATTGTGGACTTGGACCAAGCATTTCGAGGCCGCTCGCTCCATGCAGCGCTCGAGGGTATTTTTCTAGACATCGCGCGTCGCAACAACGAAGGCAGAGGCTGTTTGTTGATCAACAGCGTGAATGAGTTGCGGGGCGCGGACGACGCTGCAGCCCAGGCGGTGCGGTCGGGCTTCGCACGCATGGCCAAGAGCATTGCAAAATTGGTCAAGCATGCGCAGCCGCATCAGGAGAACCCGGCCGGCGTTGCCGCCGAAATCATCGGCGCCATCGCAGGTCTGCGTACTTTGCAAAAAACCGGATTACCCCCTGCCGTGGTACGTGAGACGGCTCTGCGCTTCGCCCGCAACATCGCTGAGCGCTAATTTTTTTCACGATACTGGAACAGTCGTTCCATTATCTTTCCGCCTGTGCTTGCCACAGGTTCAAC
>JAGWOZ010000189.1 GCA_028870715.1 Betaproteobacteria bacterium
GCGCCTTGCTGGCGATCCGTGCGATGGGACAAGGATGGACGTCTGAAGCCGTGGCCAACACTTCCCGAAGCGCCAAGGTTCGAACGACCGCCGACAGCACCAGTGCGCCGTCTGAAAGGCATTGGCTTGCAGGACAAGCGCGCTGAGCCGATGGAAATCCTGGCCAGACTGGCGGGTGGAACTACGTACAAGACGCCGACTGAGGGGCGCGCTACCCGGTCAACTGGGCTGACCACGGAGGATATTTCGCACGCGCTGGGTTACGTGCGTGATCCGATTGCCCAGCGCATGGCGCTGGCGATGGCATGCCAGGTAACCGCGGAGTGGCCGGCGATCCAGGCGTTGGCGTATGACGTGATGCGCCGCGACATGCTGGCCAGCCCGCGAACACGTGAGCTGGTGGCCGACCACCGTCGTTATCGTGTGCGGTTAGCGATGCACGCCGCGTTTCACGACCTGGTGCTGATGCAGCGATCGAGCTGGCGCGATGGGGCGAAGATGGCACGCATGCGGGTACAAGATTACCGAGAGTTGTACGAGGCGGCCATGGGCTTTTTTCTGACGAAGGCAGTGGCCGGCGCGTACGTGGCTGCGCGGGCCATGTCGCTGGTGATTTGAACAAAACATGCAACATGCCACGCATGTGCGCGCACGTGCAGGGTAATACGCGCAACATGCACCGGATATTTGACTCGGGATCGCACGACCCGCTTTAATTCCCATCGTCGAAAAGTGTCATCAACGAATTCAGAGCCCGGAGCGTCCAGCGCTTCGGGCTTTTTCGTTGGCACAAGATCAATGCGGCCGGCTGTACGCGCAAACCCCGCACTGTCGTGAGACATCGTTGCGTTGTGGTGCTGACTCTGTTCCCCAGGTCTTCGTCACCGCCCGTCCGCCGCACCTACCTACTGACATAGCCGAACAGGAGCACCCCATGCGAAGCAGCAACGTCGCCGACGCGATACATGGGGTAGGAGCGGCAACGCTGCTCGGCGCTACTCTAAGCGGGATGACCATCCAGGACTGGACCGCCACCGCCGCGCTCATCTATTCGATGATGCTGATTGCAGAAATGTTGCATCGATGGTGGACGAGATTCATCGCGAAGAAGATCACCTGATGCCTGGGCAGCCGAAAACGACCGCAGGACGTGGGAAAGCAGCCATTGTCGCGGTCGCCATGGCGATCGCCATGGGGATGGCAAGCCATTTCGAAGGCATCCGACATCGCTCGTACGCGGATGTCGCAGGTGTCTGGACCATCTGCAAGGGCCATACCCATGACGTTCGGCCCGGACAGGTCGCCACAGATACGCAATGCGAGGCATGGCTGAAACAGGATATGGGCGCGGCACTCGCTGATGTGCAGCGCTGTATCCGTGTACCGATGACGCCAGGTGCGCTCGGCGCATTCACGGATGCGGCTTACAACATCGGTCCACGAGTCGTATGCGGATCGTCGTTGCAGCGCAAGGCGAATGCTGGCGACATGCAGGGAGCCTGCGCGGAGCTGCTGCGCTGGGTATACGCCAATGGCAAAAAGGTGGCTGGCCTGCTGAAGCGCCGGCGCGCGGAATGGGAACTATGTACCAGCACCACCGCGCTGGGGACACCATGAGACTGAAGGCGGACAAGCAGCCGCGGATGTGCTTTGGGCTTGAGCACGTGCGCACCGGAGAGATTCTTGCCTGCACGCTGGTGGAGTCGAAAGACGAAGCCGAGCGACAGTTGCTTGGACAGTGCGTACATCTTCCGCACTTGGGCAAGCATAAGGTGGTTCCGCTGATGCTGACCGTCAAGAAGGGCTGAGCCATGGTCGAGAAGCTGATGAGTTATATCGGTCTCGCAGCGCTGCTGCTGGCACTTGGTTTCGGGCTGGGCTGGCACGCAGAGCAGGTGCACGAGACGGCGAAGGACGGAAACGCGCAGAGCGCTGCGCTCACGACGCTGCAAACCGGCGTGGAGAAACAGCTGAACAGCCGACAGCAACAGCTTGAGCAGCAAGCAGACCAGAGTTCGGCCTGGCAGGCACAAACAGCACTGCTGGACCGCGCGGCTACCACCATTCATGTGGAGATCGGCAATGCCACGTTTTCTCCTGCGCCTGGCGCATCTGCCGCGGCTTGCGCTGATCCTGTTGGCAGTCCTGAGTTCGAGTTGCTCTACAACGAAGCCGCTCGTGGCGATCCCGCAAGTAGTGGTTCCACCGGCACCAGCGCCCGCTGAGTGCCGAAAATCGGCGTTCTATGCGTTCGATGATGCGCTTCCTGGGCTACCGCTGGACTACCAGCAGTTGAACCAGGTGCAGCGTGCACGGGTGCTGCTGAACAACGAAGTCACCAGCACGCAGACATACCGCACGCTGCGATCGCAGGCGATTCGCTGCGCACCGCTGAAGTAGGAAACCATCATGGCCACGCTTTCGACATCCCAGCGCAAGCACATGCCACAGTCGTATTTCGCGTTGCCCGGGCGCCGGTTCCCGATTCCGGACGCATCGCATGCTGAAGCGGCATTGCGCGATGCTCCGCGAGCCGTGAACGCCGGGAACATTTCACGCGCGCAGGAAGCCACGGTTGACCGCAAGGCGCACGCGTTCCTGAAGCGCCATCCGATACAGAGGTGAAACCATGTACCCGAATACCCTTCGCTGGAAGTGCATTGCACTGATCCAGCGCCATCCGCTGCGCGCGGTAGGCATCACGCTCGTTGCCGGCTTCCTGCTGGGTCGGCTGATCTGACTCCAGCGCATGGCAACAACCAAGGGACGCGCGCAGACGTCCAAGGCGCGCACCGCGGCCGCGAAGAAGCGAGCAAGCGGCAGAAAGACGAAGCATCATGCGGTAAGCCGGGTTGAGCTGTTCGTCAAGGAGTACCTGGTCGATTTGAACGGCGCTCAGGCAGCTATACGGGTGGGTTACAGCCCGGCAGCAGCGCGTCAGACGGCATCGGAGCTGCTGGCACGTCCTGAGATACAGCAGGCCGTGCAGGCAGAGATGGACAAGCGCGCAGAGCGCACAGGCATCAGCGCCGATAAGGTGCTGGAACGGATCTGGGCGATCGCCACGGCGGATCCCTCCGAGCTGATCGAACTGCGCCGCACCTGCTGTCGCTTCTGCTGGGGTCACGGCCACCACTACCAGTGGACGCCGAACGAACTGCGTACCGCGAAAGATACGTATACGCTCGAGTTCAAGGCGGCAGACAAGGATCAGCGCAAGCTGCTGCAAGCGCCGGATGAGAGCGGCGGGGTAGGGTTTGATCCGCGCAAGGATCCAGACCCGGCTTGCCCAGAGTGTTTCGGCGAAGGCGAGCAGCGTGTGTACCCACGGGATACCCGTGATGTGTCGCCGGGCGCGAGGCTGTTGTACGCCGGCGTGAAGACGACGCAGCATGGACTGGAAATCAAGATGCATGATCAGACCAGCATGCTGACGCTGGCTGGCAAGCACCTGGGCATGTTCCGCGACAAGTTGGAACTGACCGGCAAGAACGGTGGCCCGCTCGAGCATCGTGCCATCACGGACATCCTGGCCGAGATCGACGGCGCCGGCACGGGATTGCCCGATGCCGATGGCCGCTGACGAGGTTGCCCGCGCCCAGTTCAAGGCGCTGCTGGCTGACAGGAACTGGCGACTCAGCCATCTGTACTACATCCGGGACAAGCGCGGCCAGACGATTCGGTTCACACCGAACCCACAACAGGCGGCGTTTCTGGCCGACATGCACGTGCGCAACATCGACCTGAAGTCGCGCCAGCATGGTTTCACCACGCTGGGTTCGCTGCTAGCGCTGGATACCGCGTTGTTCCGCAGCGGTACGCACTGCGGCATCGTGATGCACCAGCAGAAGGAACTGGAGAAGGTTTTCCGCGGCAAGGTGATGTTTGCCTACGAGCGGCTTCCGGACTGGCTGAAACAGGCGGTACCGATCAAGCGGCTCGACATGAGCGGCGAAGTGGAGTTTGTCAACGGGAGCCAGATCGCGGTGGGGTTAAGCCACCGCGGCGGCACGCTGCAGTGGCTGTGGATCAGTGAGTTCGGTCCGATGTGTGCGTTCACGCCACAGCGGGCCGAGGAAGTGGTGAGCGGCGCGCTGAACACGCTGACGCCTGAGTGCATCGTGACGATCGAGTCGACAGCACATGGCCGTGGCGGCGAGTTCCACGCGATGTGCACGCGCGCGCGGTCCCTGGCGAACCTGGTGGGCGCCGGCGCGGCGAAGCTGACGAACCTCGATTACAAGTTCCATTTCTATCCGTGGTTCGGTGATGTCGCCAACCAGTTGGATCCGGACGGCGTTCCGATCACGACGGAGCTGGCTGACTACTTCACCAAGCTGGACGTGGAACACGGCATCACGCTGTCACCAAGCCAAAAAGCGTGGTACGCGAAGAAGTCGGAAGAGCAGGGCGACAAGATGCGCCGGGAACACCCGTCCACAGCGGACGAGGCGTTTGAGGCAGCGATCGAGGGCGCGTACTACGGCAAGGAACTGACAAAAGCCGAGAAGGAAGGACGCATCAGCGACCTGCCTATTATCCCGGGCGTGCCGGTGAACACGTTCTGGGACATCGGCATGAACGACACGACCGCGATCTGGTTCCACCAGAAGATCGGTCCGTGGCATCACTTCATCGACTTCTACGAGAACAGCGGCGAGCAGGCAGCACACTACGCTCGCAAGCTGGTCGATCGCGGCTACCAGTACGGTAAGCACTACGTGCCGCATGACGGTGTGAACACCGACTGGTCGGCCAACGGAAACAAGACGCGGGCGCAGATTCTGCAGGACTTGCTGCCGGGTGATGTGGTGCTGGTGGAACGCATCGACGTGCTGGGCGACGGCATCGATATGGTGCGCCAGGCCTTGGCGCGCTGCCGCTTCGATCGCACGCGCTGCGGTGAGATGAAGCCCGGTAGCGGACGTGGCGGATTGCCATCGCTGCAGGGTTACCAGAAGAAGTGGAACGAGACGACCAGCACCTGGCACGACTACCCACTGCACAACTGGGCGTCGAACGGTGCGGATGCTTTCCGCCAGTGGGCGCAGGCCTACCCGATGGACGGGATCAACGACAAGAGCACGCGCAGCCGTCGGCGCGCACGTGATCGTGACTGGAAAACGACATGACGAAAACCCTTGAACGACCGGCGAACTGGCAGCCACGACCGCGGTATCGCACGCTCTCGATCTGGATCCGGCTGGCGTTGTACGGGCATGAAAATGGCCAGGTTCAGGCGATGGTGCGCCACAACGAGCGTATCGACCTTGCCGCGGCGATGGAGCAGGCGCAGTGACGGATCAATCGCTGCTGACGCCCGGTGCTGGAAATGCCGCAGGCATCCGTACCGAGCGACACAGCCATGTGGGCCGCAAGGGCGACCTGACGGTGGAACTGCATTTCGGCGACTTCAACACCGGGCATGGGCGCCAGGCGGCGCTGGTGCTGGTTCGACCGGGACGTGCGCAAGCGTGCATTCCGTTCAACACGCTGTGGCAATACTGCGAGCGCAACGCCTTGCAGGTCATGGTGCCACCGCTGACGGAACAGCTGTACGGCTTCGTGACGAAGATGGACAGCTTCCGCGTGATGGATGCCATCCTCGATTTTCTCGATGACCTGCGCCAAGCACCACCGGATCCACAGCAATTTCGCGACATGAGCCTGGACAGCTTTCTCGAAGGCTGTGTGCAGGAAGGGCTGGATTTCTTCGTCGAGTACGGCGGCAAGCGGCAGCGGCTGACATGACCGGCATCGTGGAGGTGATCGCCCAGAACGCAGGTGATGGGTTCGGCCAGTTCAAGCAGCCAGCCGGTGCAGCAAAGGCTGAGCATTACCTCGATGGCGACGATGGTCGCAGCATCCTGCGTAAGCTCGACACGTGGTGGATGGAGGCGCGCGACATGCACTCCGACAACCGCCGCGAGCAAATGATCGACGCCGATTACTACGACTCGATCCAGTGGCGCATGGACCACGCCGACATCCTGCTGGAACGCGGGCAGGCGCCCCTGACGTTTCCGATCATCAAGCAGATGTGCGACTGGATCATCGGCACGGAGCGACGTACCCGCATTGACTGGGACGTGTTGCCGCGACGCGACGCCACGGTGAAGATGGCGCAGGCCAAGAAGGAAGTGCTCAAGTTCATCTCGGACGTGAACGGCGCCGGCTGGGAACGCAGCCTGCAGTTCAACGATGTGGTGAAAGTGGGCGTCGGCTGGACGGAAGAGTGCTACAACAACGATCAGTACGAGGAACCGGTCACCGTCCGATACCAGGACTGGAAAGGGATGTGGTGGGATCCGTATAGCCGCAGCAACACGCTGCGCGACTGCCGGTATCTGCATCGGGTGAAGTGGCTGGACCTGGACTACGCGATCGCCATGTTCCCCGACCGGGCCGACGAATTGCGCGCCCGCGCCGTGGACACACTGGACCCGGTGTTGGAAAGCCTTGAGCTGGAAGCCAGCCTGCCGATGATGTTCTTCGGCCAGTACGTGGCGCCATCGCGCAGCTCTGTGGCGAGCGGCACGTTCGGCATGATGGGTAGCGTGGTGGGTGCACGGAAGAACCGGCAGCGCGTGCTGGGCATGGAGACGTGGTTCCGCAAGGCCGTGAACGTGCCGTTGCTGCTGGGTGACGCCGACGACGAGCTGAACAAGGCCACGTATGACCCGGGTAATGTCGACCACCAGAAGGCGCTGCGCAACGGCACCGTGAGCCT
>JAGWOZ010000190.1 GCA_028870715.1 Betaproteobacteria bacterium
ATGAAGACGTTGAAGAAAAAGGCCGCCACGCTGTGCAGGAGCACCATGTGGCGCAGGTTGCGGCTGGCAATGTTCACGTCTGAGGTTTGGAAGGTCATGCTCAGCACGACCGAAAAATACAGATAGTCCCAGTAGTCCGGGGAGTTGGCGCCGGGGAAGAGCAGGCCGGGTTGACCCTCCAAGCGCTCCAGATGGTCGCTATGGGCGTAGGTTTGCGCAAACACGACGCTGAAAAAAAGCCATGCAAGCACGATGGTTGCCGCGGGTAATGCCAAGTCGAGCATGGAACTGCCCTTACTGGCATGCAATTCGGTCCTCAGTGCAAGCAGGACCACGGCCGACACCGCCGTGCTCAGCACCAGGATCGTCCACTTGCCTTCCATTTGCTGCTCGGCTCGGCGCCTGAGATTTTCCGGCGTGGTCCGCGCCATCATCCAAGCGATGGATCCGAAGTAGACGCAGCATGCGATGTCGAACGCGAGCAACATTGCGCGCCCCACGCCAAGCGCAGATTCGAGAACAACGAACAGCAACACGCCCAGCATTGTTGCCACGCTCAGGCGTGGCCGATACAGGAGTGCTCGGAGTGCTCGGGGAAGGCGGCTCAAACGTGTCATGAAGCCGCAGTGTAGGCGCAGCGAAACCGGAGGGAGGCGAGACATCGTCGCACGTGCGCCGTGCCGTCAGATGGCGTATCTGGCCGAGTTGGACTTGGATCGCGAGGGCCATCTCGGAACGCGAAGCCGCCGGGTCACGGTGGTCCTGGTGAGACGCTTCGGCAATCGTCCGGGCGCGCTTGTCCCTAGAATTCGCGTGGTTGACTGTGCGCCGCACCCATTCTCATTCCCGATTGCCATGAACGATCTGCAAGCCACCCCCGAGCTGACGCACATTTCTCCGCGTGACAAGGCCGAGATCCTCGCGCAGGCGCTGCCCTACATTCGCAAATTTCACGGCAAGACCATCGTCATTAAATACGGTGGCAATGCCATGACCGATCCTTCACTGCAGCAGGACTTCGCTGAAGATGTCGTGCTCCTCAAGCTCGTCGGCATGAATCCGGTGGTGGTGCATGGTGGTGGCCCGCAGATCGATGACGCGTTGGCGAAAATCGGCAAAAAGGGCACGTTCATCCAGGGCATGCGCGTGACGGATGCGGAAACCATGGAAGTGGTCGAGTGGGTTCTTGCGGGCCAGGTGCAGCAGGACATCGTGGGTTTGATCAACGTGGCAGGCGGCAAGGCAGTCGGGCTCACCGGGCGCGATGGCGGCATGATCCGCGCCCGAAAGCTACGCATGCGAGACCGTGAGAATCCCGAGCTTGAGCATGATGTCGGGCAGGTCGGCGAGATCGAGGCCATCGACCCCAGTGTGGTCCAGGCACTGCAGGACGATCAGTTCATTCCCGTCATCTCACCCTTGGGCTTTGGCGCCGAAAACGAGAACTACAACATCAATGCCGACGTTGTGGCCGGCAAGCTCGCCGAGGTGCTTAACGCCGAGAAACTGGTGTTGCTCACCAATACGCCCGGTGTGCTCAACAAGGCGGGCGAGTTGCTGACGGACTTGACCGCACGCGAAATCGACGAGATGTTTGCGGACGGCACCATTTCGGGCGGCATGCTGCCCAAGATCTCCTCGGCGCTGGACGCGGCGCGCTCAGGCGTCAACTCGGTACACATCATTGACGGGCGAATTCCCCATGCCATGCTGCTCGAAATCCTCACCGAGCAGGCGTTCGGCACGATGATTCGTTCACATTGAGTGATGGATTCCTTGCGATCGCAGCCGATATCCCTCCCACGGAGCCAGGCTGCCTGAGAAGGCGCCGCGCAGCTGCGAGGCGCAGGCGCAACTTGCTTGGGGTGTCGTGATGGAGCGTGAGGCACCTGGCGTTGCGGTTTGGTTGTTCGATATGGACAACACACTGCACGACGCGTCGTGGCGCGTGTTTCCCATGATGAATGCTGAAATGACGGCGTACATCGAACGTCATCTCGGGGTGGACCATGCGGAGGCCAACCGGATTCGCAGCCATTTCTGGCAGCGCTACGGTGCCACGCTGTTGGGGCTCGTGCATGAGCACGGCGTGAAGGCCGAGCATTTCCTCGAGGCGACGCACCGATTTCCCCATTTGTCGCAGATGCTGCGCGCAGACGTTAACCAACGTGAGGCCATCCGCCGTTTGCCGGGGCGCAAGTTCGTGCTGACCAACGCCCCGCGTGACTACGCCTTGCGTGTGCTGCGTGAACTCGGGCTCGTCAAGCTGTTCGAGGGGGTCATCAGCATCGAGGACATGCACCAGTTCCGCCGGATCCGACCCAAGCCCGATGCGCGCATGTTGCGTCATGTGCTTCACAGCCGCGGTTTGCGCCCGACGCATTGCGTGTTGGTTGAAGATACGCTTCAGCACATCGCGGCGGCCCGGCGCATTGGGATGCGCGGGGTGTGGTTCACGCGTTATGCGCACCGCGCTGCACGCAAGCGCCGGGATCTGGCCATGGAGCGTGCCGGCCTGCACGGCCGCCCGGGCTACGTGCATGCGAAAATTGCCACACTATGGCAGCTGCATTCGTTGATTCTGCGTTAACGCCGGCCTCCGCACAGGTGGGCGAGGCGCCGCCGCGCAAACGACCCAAGCCGGGTGAGCGCCGTGAGCAGATCTTGCAATGCCTGGCTGGCATGCTCGAGCAATCGGGCGCGGAGCGCATCACCACTGCTGCGCTGGCGCAACGTCTGCAGGTGTCAGAGGCCGCCCTGTATCGGCATTTCGCCAGCAAGGCGCAAATGTTTGAGGCTCTGATCGATTTCATTGAGCAGAGTATGTTCGGGATGATCAACCAGATCGTTCAACAGCAGGAGTCGGGGCTGGCGCAGTGCATGCGCATCGTGCAGGCCTTGCTTGGTTTTGCCGACAAGAACCCTGGCCTGTGCCGAGTCATGGTGGGGGATGCCTTGGTCGGCGAGCACCCGCGCCTGCAAGCTCGGATGAACAAGTTCTTCGAGCGTGTGGAGGCGGCCTTGCGGCAAAGCCTCAGGCTCGCCGTGGAGCAAGGCGCCGTGGCCGCGGGCTTTGACCCCGCGCAGCGCGCCCACCTGGTGGTCAGTTATGCCAGCGGCTGCCTGTTCCGTTGGGCTCGCAGCAGCATCGCCAGCCAGCCAGTGGGTGGTACCGAGGGCGTGGTGCTCATTCTGCTTGCGTGAAGACGGCGCGCAGTTGATCGCGGCCACACGGGCCAGTCGCACTCCAGTTCTCGCTTGCGGACCCTGCCAGTCGCGCGAGGGTGGCGCGAGATTCGCAACGTCCCTGGGTCGGGGCAAGCAGGCTGCCCTTGCAAGTGTTCACGCCAAGAATGGAGGCGGACATGGCAGCCCGTGAATGGCAGCGCCTGGAGCTATCCGCCGACGCGAGCCGCCACACCGTGTGACGTTTGCGTCGGGCCCGCTCCATGCGCTGCGCACGCGGCGAGGGCTGCGTGCCAGACCATTGCGCCATAGCGCGGAGGGTTCTTGCGCCGGCACCGACGGGTGCCCCCGCCGCATGGCACGAAGTCCATCGAGCCTTTCCCAATTCGACCTGTGCCGCTGCGTCCTCATCACCTGCAACTCGGGCGATATGAAGGTTTCTGTTGACAAACCGAGCAGTTTCAGAAATAGTACGACCGTTCGATTTTTAAAACGCCCCTATCCATGGCACGCAAACCTGCATCGGTCACCCCTTTGTCTGCAAGGTCAAGCGCCGCTTCGCGCGCGGGGTTGGCCACGCTTGCGGATGGCGCCGACGGGGTGGAGGTTTCAGGCAAGGGACGTCAGACGCGTCAGGCCATTCTCGATTGCGCCTTGCAGATGGCCGGGCGTATCGGTCTGGAGGGCCTGTCCATTGGCGTGCTGGCTGACCGCATGGGCATGAGCAAGTCGGGTGTTTTTGCGCACTTTGGGTCGCGTGAGGAATTGCAGATCTCTGTGATTCGCCACTATCACGCGCTTTTCGAGGCCGAGGTGTTCTACCCCGCGCTGGAGCAGGCCCGGGGGCTGCCACGTTTGTACATGTTGTTCGATCGCTGGGTCCAGCAGGTCAGCCGCGAGGTGGAAACGGGTTGCATCTACATCTCGGGCGCGGTGGAGTTCGATGACCGCCCCGGCCCGGTGCGCGACGCCCTGGTGCTGATGGTCCAGACGTGGCGCGACGCGCTGCAGCGCGCGGTCAAGCAGGCCATTGAGGTCGGCCATCTGCGCGCCGATACGCCGCCTGAGCAATTGATGTTTGAGCTGCACGGCCTCATTCTGGCTCTGCATCACGATGCACGCCTGCTGCAGGTCCCAGGATGCCTGGACATGGCCATGCACGGCTATTCACGCCTGCTTCATTCCTACGCCACGCCAGCCGGCGTGAGGCTGCTCCATGCGCTGTGCAAGGTCGACGGCTGAGCGGACCTTTAATACCCAACTGTCTTAGGAGATCACTATGCCTCAATACACTGCGCCATTGCGCGACATGCAGTTCGTGATGCACGAGGTGCTTGACGTCGTGCCAGCGCTGCGTGAACTGCCACCGCACGCCGATGTGGACGCCGATCTGATCAACCAGGTCTGCGAAGAAGCGGGAAAGTTCTGTGCCGAAGTGCTGTTTCCCATCAACCTGAGCGGGGATGGCGAGGGGTGCCACTACGATCCGTCGACCCATGCCGTCACCACCCCCAAGGGTTACAAGGACGCCTGGGTGAAATATGTGGATGCCGGCTGGCCGCTGCTGACGGCAGCTCCCGAATACGGTGGCCAGGGATTGCCACATCTGGTCGGAAGCGCGGTACACGAAATGGAAAACGCAGCGAACCAGGCGTGGACCATGTACCCCGGGTTGACCCAAGGCGTTGTCGAATTGCTTTCCGTCCACGGAAGCGCGGAACAGAAGGACCTGTATCTTCCCAAGCTTGCGAGCGGACAATGGACCGGCACCATGTGCCTGACCGAGCCCCATTGCGGCACGGATTTGGGACTGATCCGATCCAAGGCGGAGCCGAAGGACGGCGGAGCCTACACGCTGCACGGACAGAAGATCTTCATCTCAAGCGGCGAGCATGATCTGGCGGAAAACATCGTGCATATGGTGCTGGCCAAACTGCCGGGTGCCCCTGAAGGTTCCAAGGGAATTTCCCTCTTCGTTGTGCCGAAAATCGTTCCTGACGCTCAAGGCAATCTTGGGGCGCGCAATGGCATCTTCTGCTCGGGCATCGAGCATAAGATGGGCATCCACGGCAACTCCACCTGCCAGATGACGCTGGACGGCGCCACTGGCTGGCTGGTGGGTGAGCCCAATAAGGGCCTGGCCGCGATGTTCGTGATGATGAATGGGGCACGTCTGGGCGTCGGTATGCAGTCGCTAGGGCTGACGGAAGTGGCTTATCAAAATGCCTTGGCGTACGCCAAGGATCGGCTGCAGATGCGTGCGCTCACCGGTCCGAAGGCGCCTGACAAGCCGGCCGATCCGATCATCGTGCACCCCGACGTTCGGCGCGCCCTGCTGACCGCCCGCGCGTGGGCCGAGGGCGGGCGTTTTCTTGCTTATTGGGTCGCCCTGATGCTTGACCAGGCCCATTTGCATCCCGATGCGGAGGTGCGCAAAGACGCCGACGATCTCGTCGCGCTGCTCACGCCCATTGTCAAGGCGTTCATCACGGACAATGGTTTTTCTGCAGCCAATGAATGCCTGCAGGTGTTCGGCGGACACGGCTACATCCACGAATGGGGCATGGAGCAGTATGTGCGCGACGCACGCATCAATCTGATCTACGAGGGCACCAACGCCATTCAGGCGCTGGACCTGATCGGCCGAAAGGTGCTGATGGACAACGGAGCCAAGCTGAAAAAATTCGGCCGCATCGTGCAGGACTTCATTGAGGCCGAAGGCGTCAATGAGGCCATGCAGGAATTCGTCAATCCGCTGGCCGATCTCGGTGACAAGGTGCAAAAGCTCACCATGGAACTGGGCCTCAAAGCCATGCAGAACCGCGAGGAGATTGGTGCCGCCGCAGTGCCCTACCTGCGCGTCGTCGGCCATCTGGTGTTCGCCTACGCATTTGCGCGCATGGCCCTTGTGGCGCAGCAGAAAATCGCTGCGGGCAGCGCGGATGCGTTCTACACGGCCAAGCTGCAGACGGCGCGTTTTTATTTCGCCCGCCTTTATCCTGAAACCGCCGCCGCAATACGCATGGCGCGCAGCGGTGCCCGATCCCTGATGGACACCGAGGCGGTGTTCGCCTGACCCATGCGTTGCATCGACTTTTCCCCCTTTCCACCGAGCGAAGACCGACCATGACCTCCCGATTCCCGATTCGCCAAGTTGCCGTTCTGGGTGCAGGCGTGATGGGCGCCCAGATTGCTGCCCACTGCATCAATGCGCGCGTGCCCGTCATCCTTTTCGATCTGCCTGCCAAGGAAGGGCCAAAGAACGCCATTGCCGAGAAGGCCGTGGCCAACCTCAAAAAGCTCAATCCCGCGCCGTTTGGCCTGAGCAACGAAGCCGCACTCATCCGCACCGCGAATTACGAGGACGATCTGGCGCTGCTTGCGAGCTGCGACCTGGTGATCGAGGCGATTGCCGAGCGCATGGACTGGAAGCATGACCTGTACAAAAAGGTCACGCCCCACCTGGCGGACCATGCGCTGTTTGCGACGAATACTTCGGGCCTGTCCATCACCGCTCTGAGCGAGGGTTT
>JAGWOZ010000010.1 GCA_028870715.1 Betaproteobacteria bacterium
GAGGGTGGGCAAGCGCCTGCAGAGGAAGAAAACGGTGCATGAGACGGCTTTCCGATATGAACTGATGATGAGGGATGCTAGACTAAATAAACAATAAAAACTAATGAAAATAAATATTATTAACGACAAAAACGATTGATTGGTCACCGTCGGGACCAATGCGCGCTTGGCGGTGGGACCTATGGGTGTCGCCAGCAGGCGCGGGTGATCATGACGCTGACGTTCTCGGGCAACGCTGCTTCCCGCCATTCCATGCTTGCACGCAAATACCGCTACCTCCTGGCCTTGGCGCAAAGCCGTCACTTTGGACGCGCTGCCGCAAGCTGCCATGTCTCGCCGTCGACGCTTTCGGCGGCCGTTCGCGAGCTGGAGAGCGAGTTGGGCGTGGCCATTGTTGAGCGCGGTCGCACGTTCTCAGGCTTCACAGCCGAAGGCCTGTCGGTGGTGGACTATGCCCGTCGCATGAGCGCCGTGGAGGCGGACTTCAGGTTGCACCTCAGCAAGATGGGCGGTGGGCTGAGCGGGCGGCTTTCGCTTGGGGTGATTCCCACCGCGCTGACCGTCGTGGCGGGGCTCTCGGTGGCCCTTGCGCGACGGCATCCGCAGCTTTGCCTGGAGATCCTCTCGCTCAATACCGAGGCGATCCTGCGTCGGGTGCAGGCCTTTGAGCTGGACGGCGGGATCGTCTACACGGAGTCCAGCAACGTGGAGGGCCTGGAATTCATGCCCCTTTGGCAGGAGCGGCACGTGCTCATTGCCGGTCAGCGCATCGCAGCTTCGCTGCGCGACACCATGAGCTGGAGCGAGGCCGGGCAGTTGCCCCTTTGTCTGCTGACGCCCGACATGCAAAACCGCAAGACCATCGACCGCGTCTTCGACGGGCTGGGCGCGCGCCTGCAGCCAAGCCTGGAGACGAACTCCATTGTCAGCATGCTGGCGCACGTGGGAAGCGGGTCCTGGTGCGCCATCCTTCCGGGCAGTGTGCTGGACGTCGTGGGCACCCCCAAAGGCGTGAAAGTCGTGCGCCTGGTCGAGCCTACAGTGACTTGGGAGACCGGGTTGATCACCTTGGCGCGCGAACCTCGCCCAGTCGGTGTCGAGGCGCTGCTGGCCGCAGCCCGCGACGCGCGGGACAGCTGACGGCAACCAGAACGGCTGCACTCCGGAGCCGATCGCCGCGCGCGCTTCCGACACCCCCGTTTGCCATTTTCGGCTCATTGCGCGTCGTGTGTTCGGAAAAATCGCACAAGTCTTCGGAAAGATTCGTGACCGGAGCAGGGATCTCCATGTGGATTTTCTTCTTCAAATTCGCGTATAAAGCGCTTGGCCCCCCGATATCGGGGGCCAAGAAAACATTTGAACCCCTGAGGAGACACGATGTCTGAATCCCTAGCAAGGCCTATGCCGGCGAGCGGGTTACTTGACCGCGAACGCACCGTTGCCGGTGCACGATTCAACCGCTGGCTGGTGCCGCCAGCAGCTCTTGCCATCCATTTGTGCATCGGCATGGCCTATGGCTTCTCGGTGTTTTGGCTTCCGATGACCAAACTGTTGTCCGGCACGGACGAGGCGACGTGCAAGGCGCAAGGGCTGATGGCCGAGATGTTCAGCACGACCTGTAACTGGACGGTGCCTTCAGTGACGCACACGTTCGAGATGTTCATCGCCGTCCTCGGCATTGCTGCGGCGCTGTGGGGTGGCTGGCTGGAGCACGCCGGTCCCCGCAAGGCCGGTTTCATCGCCGCCTTGTGCTGGGGCGGTGGACTCGTCCTTGGCGGCATTGGCGTGTCCACGCACCAGCTTTGGCTGCTGTGGCTGGGCTGCGGGATCATTGGCGGGGTTGGGCAGGGACTGGGCTACATCAGCCCGGTGTCAACGCTGATCAAGTGGTTTCCGGACCGTCGGGGGATGGCCACGGGCTTTGCCATCATGGGGTATGGCGGCGGTGCCATGATCGGGGCGCCAATTGCCGTGGCGCTGATGAAGCATTTCGGCGGCGGTGACAGCTCGCAGGGCGTGGCCACGACCCTGATCGTCATGGGCATTTTGTATTTCCTCGTGATGTCCGCTGGTGCATTCGGCATTCGCATTCCCCCCAGCGGCTGGAAGCCCGCCGGATGGGACGCAGCGTCGAGCGGCTCCAGAAAGGCGATGATTACCCCCCATCATGTGCATCTGGATGTGGCCTGGAAGACACCACAGTTCTGGTTGATCTGGGGTGTGCTGTGCCTGAACGTGACAGCCGGGATCGGCGTGATTTCCATGGCCAGTCCGATGCTGCAGGATGTGTTCGGCGGGCACCTGATCGGGCTGGACTCGCTCACGGCGCTGACCACGGCGCAAAAGGCGGCTGTTGCGGCGTCCGCCGCCGGCCTGGTGGGCCTGATCAGTCTGTTCAACAGTCTGGGACGGCTGTTTTGGGCCAGCATTTCCGACCATATCGGTCGCAAGATGACGTACTCGGTGTTCTTTATTCTGGGCATGGCGCTGTACATCAGCCTTCCCACGCTGGGTCATTTGGGCATGGCAGGTCTCTTCGTCATTGGCGTGTGCCTGATTCTGACGATGTACGGTGGAGGCTTCTCGACGGTGCCGGCATATCTTGCTGACATTTTTGGCACCCAAATGGTCGGTGCAATTCACGGGCGGCTGCTGACCGCGTGGTCAGTGGCGGGCATCGTGGGGCCCTTCCTGATTGCAGCCATCCGGCAGACGCAGATCAACGCCGGGGTGGCGCACAACCTCGTGTATGACCGGACCCTGTACATCCTGGCGGGCCTGCTCCTCGCTGGGCTCGTCCTCAACCTCCTGGTGCGTCCGGTCGACGCGAAGTACAACATGACGGCCGAGCAACTCGCGCGTGAAAGGGCTCTTCAGCACGAGGATCGCACTGCGGGTGACCCCGAGCATGCAGCGCGCGGCTCGTTTGGTCTCACCGGGATTTTGGCATGGGCTGCCATCGGCATCCCTTTCCTGATCGGTGTCTATATCGCCCTGCAGAAGGCCGCGGTTCTTTTTTGAAGTAAGGTTGGAGAGTCGGTTTCGCTTGCCCGGCTCCTCATTCCATGCATAACGAGGCCGGCATCGACGCCGGCCTCGTCACTTCACACGACTCCCCCATGCCCACCTCAGCGCCCACAAACATTCCTCGAGCGGTCGAGTCCGAGCAAAGCGCCGCGCGCGCGCAGCCCGTGCGTTTCATGCGCGTGACTCCGCGCGGCGGTCTTGTCAGCCCCGAGGCCCGGCAAGCGGTCAAGGTGGCCAGCGGCGACTTGGCGCCACGTCCTGACCTGCTGATCGAGCACCTGCACCGCCTGGTGGACGCCGAGGGCGGGCTGCGCCCGTCGCGTCTTGCCGCGTTGGCCGAGGCGTTGCGCCTGTCCACCAGCGAGGTGTATGAGGTGGCAAGCTTCTACCACCACTTGCGCCTGTTGCGCGAGGATGAGCCCGCGCCAAGGGCGACCGTGCGCGTGTGTACCAATCTAAGTTGCGCACTTGCCGGCGCGGATGCCTTGCTCGACGCGCTGCAACACCGCTGCGGTGCCGATGTCGCAGTTGAAGGCGCGTCGTGCATGGGCCTGTGCACACAGGCGCCCGGCGTGCTTGTGGGGCACCACGCGCTCGGCAACGCCACACCCGAGGCGGTGATTGCCGCACTGCCCCAGGCGTCTGCTCCGGCCAAGCCACCTTCGGCTGCCGTGGACTACGCCGCGTATCGCGCCGGGGGCGGTTACCGCCTCCTCGAGGAGTGTCATGCCGGCGCGCGCGCGCCGGACGAAATCATGGCACAACTCGAAGCTGCGGACTTACGCGGGCTGGGCGGCGCCGGCTTTCCCTCCGTGCGCAAATGGCGCACGCTGGCCCAGCAGCCGGGCCCGCGCCTGATCGTGCTCAATGCAGACGAAGGCGAAGTCGGCACCTGCAAGGACGGCCACATTCTGCGCACGGACCCTCACCGCGTGCTCGAAGGCATGCTCGTTGCAGCGTGGGCCGTGGCTGCCGGCAGGATCTGGATTTACCTGCGTGACGAATACGCAGCCGAGAAAGCCTTGCTGCACCGCGAACTGCAGGCTCTTCATGCAGCCGGCCTCGTGCGCTACGGCGGCGTGGACGTCGGTGGCCCTGGGGACGATGAACCGGGAGCGGACGCCGAGGTGCGTGCGCGGCCGCCGCGTGTGGCGCTGCGCCGCGGTGCGGGCGCGTATATCTGCGGCGAGGAGTCCGCGTTGATCGAGTCCCTTGAAGGCAAACGTGGCATGCCGCGCCTCAAGCCGCCCATCGTGGCCATCAGCGGGTTGTTTGGCAGGCCAACGCTGGAGCATAACGTGGAGACCCTTTGGTGGGTTCGCGATATCGTGCAGGGTGGCGGTCAGGCGTGGGCCGCGCTGGGCCGACGTGGACGCAAAGGCGTGCGGCGCTTCACCGTGTCCGGGCGCGTGGCCAAGCCTGGCGTGTACCTCGTACCGGCCGGCATCACCGCGCGCGAACTGATCGAGGAGCATGCGGGGGGAATGGCTCGGGGCTGGTCGCTCTATGGCGTATTGCCGGGAGGGGCATCAGGGGGCATCCTCAACGCGGCTCAGGCGGATCTGCCGCTGGACTTCGGCACCCTTGACGCCGAAGGTTGCTTCATCGGATCGATGGCGCTCATCGTTCTGGGGCAGCGGGAAGGCCATGTCGACAAGGCGCGCGAGGCAGCCACCAACTTGATGCAGTTTTTTGCCCACGAGAGCTGTGGCCAGTGCACCCCGTGTCGCGAAGGCACCCATCAGATGCTTGCGGCGATGGCTTCACCAGCGTGGGATGCAAAGCACATCACCGGGCTGACCCGGATCATGCGGGATGCCTCGATCTGCGGACTCGGCCAAGCTGCTCCCAATCCAACCGACAGCGTCTTGCGGCATTTTCCTCAGGAGGTCGTCTCGGACGGCACGCTTGGCGCTGGCGCGGACAAGAGTGAGCCGCGCGGATGACACCAATGCAACGATGAGGGCAGCAAGGCGTCGCATCGCAGAGCCTTTCTGCCTTTCGTGCACGGGCATCGTCATGCCGTGTTGCACGACCCCTACTCGATGAGGACTGAACCATGGACATGACACCTCCCGCTGTTGCCTTCACGCTGGACGGCAAGGCCCTGCTCGCCCATGCCGGGGAGACCATTTGGGCCGCCGCCCAGCGCCACGGGGTGGAGATTCCCCACCTGTGCCACCACGACCCTTTGCGTCCGGCTGGTAACTGCCGCGCCTGCATGGTGGAGGTCAATGGCGAACGGGTGCTCGCTGCCTCGTGCTGCCGCAGCGTTGAGCCCAACATGCAGGTCAGCGCGCGCAGCGAGCGGGCCTTGGCTGCCCAGCGCGGCGTGCTGGAGTTGCTGGCTGCCCGCCAGCCCGAGAGGGTCGACCGCATTGATAACGAACTGGACCATTGGTGCCAGCGCCTGGGCGCCGATCGCAGCCGTTTTGCTTCAGCCTTTACCGGCGCGCGCGCCGAGGCTGCGCATTGGCCCGCTCCCCCGAGCGCAGACAATTCCCACCCGGCAATCAGCGTCAACCTCGATGCGTGCATCCAGTGCACACGCTGTCTTCGTGCGTGTCGTGAGGAGCAGGGCAATGATGTCATCGGCCTGGCCGGCAGGGGAGCGTCGGCGCAGATCGTGTTCGACCAGGCTGCGGCGATGGGTGAAAGCACCTGCGTGGCATGCGGCGAGTGCGTGCAGGCCTGTCCCACTGGCGCACTCGCCCCGGCCAACGGATCCTGGGCCAGCCTCAGTACGCGGCAGGTGGATTCGGTTTGCCCATACTGTGGAGTGGGGTGTGCGCTTACTTACCATGTCCAGCCTGACGCCCAGGGCCACGAACACATCGCCCGAGTGGAAGGGCGCGACGGGCTCGCCAACCAGGGGCGCCTGTGCGTCAAAGGCCGCTTTGGCTTTGACTACGTGGCCAACCCGGCCCGTCTGACCACCCCGCTCATCCGCCGCGAAGGCGTGCCTAAAAACCCTGAGCAGGTGCGGCTGTCCGATTGGCGTAGCGTTTTTCGCGAGGCCACTTGGGACGAGGCGCTGGAACGCGCGGCCGGCGGGCTTTTGCGCTTGCGCGCGCAGCACGGGGGCAAGGCCTTGGCCGGGTTCGGCAGTGCCAAGGGCAGTAACGAGGAGGCGTATCTTTTTCAGAAGTTGGTTCGCGCGGGCTTCGGCACCCACAATGTGGACCACTGCACCCGGTTGTGCCATGCATCCAGCGTCGCTGCCCTGCTTGAAGGCATTGGCTCGGGCGCGGTGAGCAACCCGGTCATGGACGTTCTGCACGCCGACGTGGTCCTGGTCATTGGCGCCAATCCAACCGTCAACCACCCGGTGGCCGCCACGTGGATGAAAAACGCCATGGCTCGCGGCACGCGCTTCATCCTGGCCGATCCACGGCGCACTGAATTGGCGCGCAAGGCCTGGATGACCCTGCAGTTCCGCGCTGACACGGATCTGGCGCTGCTCAACGCCATGCTGCATGTGGTGTTCGCGGAAGATCTGGTCGATAAGGCCAGCGTGAAGGAGCGTTGCCATGCCGAGGATGTTGAAGCCATCCGCAGGCACGTGGCTCCGCTCAGCCCCGAGGCCATGGAGCCCATATGCGGCATCGCCGCAGCGGACATTCGCGCCGCTGCTCGGGCATTTGCCACCAGCAAGGGATCGATGATTCTCTGGGGCATGGGAATCTCGCAGCACGTGCACGGCACCGATAACGTGCGCGCACTCATTGCGCTGTGCCAACTGACGGGACAGATCGGTCGTCCCGGGACGGGGTTGCACCCGCTGCGTGGACAAAACAATGTCCAGGGTGCCAGCGATGCTGGGCTGATTCCGATGATGTTTCCAGACTACGTGCGTACCCAGGACGCGGGAGTGCTGGATCGCGTGGAGCATTACTGGGCATTGCCGCAAGGAAGCCTGAGCCGCGAGCCTGGCCTGACGGTGGTCGAGATTGTCCATGCCGCATTGGCCGGAACCATCCGCGGGATGTACATCGAGGGCGAGAACCCAGCGATGAGTGACCCTGACGTGCACCATGCCCGCCAAGCGCTGAGCGGCCTGGAGCACCTGGTGGTGCAGGACATCTTTCTCACGGAGACGGCAGCGTTGGCCGATGTGGTGCTGCCCGCATCGGCATGGCCCGAGAAGACCGGCACGGTGACGAACACGGACCGCTTGGTCCAGCTTGGCCGCAAGGCGCTTGCCCTTCCGGGGCAGGCGCGTGCGGACCTCTGGATCATCCAGGAAATGGGCCGGCGCCTCGGGGTGGCGCCGATCGCAGAGGTCGACATGCACGGTGGTGATGCGGGTGTGGGCGCCGTGTTCGAGGAAATGCGTGGCATGATGCCCTCCATCGCCGGTATCTCGTGGGCGCGCCTTCAGCGTGAGGGCGCCGTGACCTATCCCTGCCCAGCAGAAGATGAGCCGGGGCAGCGTGTGGTGTTTATCGACCGCTTTCCGACTGCCGACGGCCGTGCCAGGTTGCTGCCCGCGCCGCTTGCGTTTGCCGACGAGCGACCCGATAACGCCTACCCGTATGTGCTGATCACCGGGCGCGAGCTGGAGCACTGGCACACGGGGGCGATGACCCGCCACGCCAGTGTCCTCGACGCGCTGCAGCCGGCGCCCACCGCCAGCGTCCATCCCATCCTGCTCGCCAAGCTGGGGTTGCAGCCAGGCGAGGCGCTGCACGTTCAGTCGCGCCGTGGCGCCATCGCGCTGGCCACCCGCGCGGACGATGCCATGCCACTGGACGCCGTGTTCATCCCCTTCGCCTATGCCGAGGCGGCTGCAAATCTGCTGACCAACGCGGCCCTGGATCCATGGGGCAAGATCGCCGAGGTGAAGTACTGTGCGGTGCGCCTGGGCAAGGCGGCAGCGCCAACCCAGTGATGGTGCCGGCCGCGCACGGGGTTGGCCGATCACGCGCCGGTCCGCGCATCGGCCTGGCACTGGGCAGTGGCTCGGCCCGGGGCTTGGCCCATCTCGGCGTGATCAGGGCCATCGCCGACGCCGGGCTGCACATTGACTGCATCGCGGGCACCAGCATGGGGGCGCTCATTGGAGCGATTGCCTGCGCTGGCAAACTCGACATGCTGGAGGCCACGTTTGCACAGTTCGACCGGAAAAGAACCCTGTCGTTTTTCGACGTGGTGCTGCCGCGATCGGGTTTGATTGATGGCGCCAAGGTCAGTGAACTGGTGCGTGCACATGTTCATGCCGACGTCATCGAGGCATTGCCCATCGCGTTCGCGGCCGTGGCGACCGATATTGCCAGCGGCGAGGAAGTGGTGATTCGCTCCGGCGACGTGATCGAGGCGGTGCGCGCCAGCATTTCCGTCCCGGGCATCTTCACCCCGCTGCGCACCGACGGGCGCATCCTGGTCGACGGCGGGCTGACCAATCCGGTGCCGGTCAGCGTGGTGCGAACCATGGGCGCCGACGTGGTGATTGCCGTCGACCTGAACGACCAGATCGTGGCCGGAAAGAACTTCAAACCCCTTCGACGCGACGCGCCGGGGGGCCAGGGCATGGGCGACGCAGCGATGGCGCGATTGGTCCGCAATTACCGGCAGACGATGGCTGATCTGAAGGCACGGTTGCTCGCCCGCGATGCTCCGGCGGCGGCGCAGTTTTCGCGCTGGGCAGTCAAGGAGGATCCATTGCCGAACATCTTTGACGTGTTGTTGGCGTCAATCAATGTGATGGAGACACGGATCACCAAAACGCGCCTGGCGCTTGACCCGCCGGATGTGCTGATCCAGCCCCCGCTCGGGCATATCCGGTTTCTCGAGTTTGGGCGCGCCGAAGAGATCATTGCCATTGGCTACCAGAGCGCGGCGGACGCGCTGTCGCAATGGCTTGCGCAGCAGGGCGCCGCCCCCAGCGTTGACTCCCCTGCCCCTGCTGTGGCGGATGCCCTGAGCCGGTGAGTGCGGGCATACGCCAACGCGGCTCAGCGCGGTGACCCGGTGCGCGGCAAGCCCGTCCCTGAGTGTCGGCAAGCGCGAAAGGCGGGGACACGCCCGCATCGCTTGGGGGGTGCCCGGTGTGGTCATGCCCTCAGCAGCACGGACACGCCGAAGCGCCGTCCCGCCCACGCAAGCGGCGGCCGCGGGCCAAGGGCTGCGCGGTCAATGATCTGGGGGCGAAACCGCGTTATGATTTGCCGAGCATATCGTGATGATGCTGGACATTGCATAACCAGGCAAAACGCGATCCATGAGCGTCCCCAACGACACCACTCCCCGTCCGAAAGTCCGCCTCGAAATCAAACAGGGCACGGCGATCGGGCCAGGCAAGGCCCGGTTGCTCGAGGCCATGGCGCGCACCGGCTCGATTTCAGCTGCTGCCCGGGAGCTCGACATGAGCTACCGGCGTGCCTGGCTGCTTGCCAGCAGCCTGAACCAGGCATTCAAGTCGCCGCTGATCGAAGCCAGCAAAGGGGGGAGCGGCGGTGGTGGCGCGCTGCTGACTCCGCTCGGATATGAAGTCCTCCGGCGCTACCGGCGCATGGAATACAGGGCGCTGCGCGCCATCGAGTCTGACATGCGAGCCTTCAATGCCCTGCTGCGTGCGGGTGATGATGACCCGTCCGCGCTCGATGTCGCCGCTGATGTGGCCGACGCCCCCGGCGGTGATGGCCTTGCGCGAGATATGGACCAGCCGCTTGGCGCCGAAACAGTCAGCGCGAAGCGCAGCCGGCTGCGAAAGGCCGCTGCGCCTCCCAAGGGTTGACCCGTTCGCGCAACAGCGCATTGCCGTGAGCGCCCCGCTTGCCGCTTGGCCCCATCGGCCGCTCGAGGCACGAATGTCGCGCGGCTTCAATGGCGCGCCAAGGCTCGACCGGCTCCGGCACGAGCAGCGCCACAGCAGCCGCACGACGACGGCAACCGAAGCGGGCTGCGCCTGCAGTCTGGCAAGCGGCGATCCGATCCGGATGCGTCGCGGCCAGCGCCTCGGAGCATGAATGCTCTGCAATCGAACACTCCAACGGGATATAACGGTTCGAGGCAAACGTATGCACGTGCGCAAACCTTGGCCACAATGCCCTTGGCAAGATGGTCGATCGACCAGCAGGATGTTTCTTCCGTTATAGTTCGTGAAATATAACCCTTGATCGGCGGGCATGTTCGCTGTGGCTGGATGTGCATGCCCGCTGGCCTTTCCAACCCATGGAGTGTCCGATGCAACGATTCACGAAGGGATCCCGCTTGCTGGCCGCCATCGCCCTTGCAAGCGCCTGTGCGGTGCCCGCAGCGCAAGCGGCGAAGCCCGTGCTTTCGGTGGCTTATGCAGGTTCGATGGGCGCATTGATGGACAAGGGTTTGGGCCCGGCCATCGCACGGCAGACCGGTGTGCAGTACCAGGGTGAGGGCGCTGGCGCCTTTGGACTCGCACACTTGATTGCGGCCAAACAGTTGAACCCTGACGTGTTCGTGTCGGTGACCCCGGGGCCGATCAGGGTGCTGCAAAAGGCGGGGTTGATCGGGGCGGCGGTACCGGTGGCGAGCACCCAGATGGTCATCGCTTACAGCCCCAAGAGCCGCTTTGCCAAGGACTTCATGGCCGCCTCGGCTGGCAAGGCAAAGTGGTATGAGGTCTTGGAGCAACCGGGATTGAAATTCGGTCGCACCGATCCCACCGTGGACCCCCAAGGCCGAAACATCGTGTTGACCATGCTGCTGGCCGAGCACTACTACAAGACGCCGGGATTGGCCGACAAGATTCTGGGTGGCGTGTTCAACACGAGACAGATCTTTACCGAGCCTTCGCTCCTGTCGCGCCTCGAATCGGGTCAACTTGACGCCACGTCCGGGTACCGCAGTGCTGTCATCTCGCATGGCTTGCCCTATGTGAGCCTTCCGGCCCAGATCAATCTGAGTGATCCGGCCATGATCGACACCTGGTACAGCAAGGTGCATTTCAGCATTGCGCTGCCCAATGGCAACAGCGAGAACGTGTCTGCGCAGCCGATGGTGTTCTATGCCGCCGTGCTCAAAAACGCCCCCAACCCCGAGGCGGGCGAGGCCTTCGTCAAGCTCATGACCAGTGCACAGGGGCAGAGGATGTTTAAGGCCTACGGGTATGGCGAACCCAAGGGCGGCAATCTTCAGTAAATCCATGGGGTGGGTGACAATGGCGCCGCTGTCCTGTTTTCGCCGCCCGACCTGCTCCCATGTCCATCCTTCCCCTGGATTCCGCCGCCGCTGCTGATTTCGGTGGCTATCACCCGAACGCGGGCGAGGCGCGGCGCGCCTGGCTGGTGGCTGCACTCGGCCTGGCTGGGCTCGCCTTTCTTGCGGCTCCATTTTTCGGGTTGTTCATCAGCACGCCCTGGAGCCAGTTACAACTGCAGCACGGTGATCTCACGTCCTTGAGGGTGTCGGTGATTTACACCCTCGTGGCCGTGACGCTTGTCGTGATCTTCGGCACGCCTGTGGCGTGGTGGCTGGCGAGGTATGAGTTTCGGGGCAAATGGGCGCTGGAACTTCTCGTGCTGCTGCCGCTGCTGACGCCGCCGCTGGCCATGGGTCTTCTCCTGTCCATGAGTTACGGGCCCTACAGCTGGGCGGGGCAACCGCTCGCCCAGCTCGGGCTCAGTCTCACCAACACGACGACTGCATTCGTGCTTGCGCAAATCTACGGCAGCGCACCTTACTTCATCGTGGCCGCGCGCTCCGCCTTCGAAGGCGTGCCGCGCGAGCTCGAACAGATGTCGCTCACGCTTGGGCAGTCGCCCTGGCGCACGTTCTGGCGCATTACCGTGCCACTTGCCAAGCTCGGGCTCGGCGCCGGGGTGGCGCTGGCCTGGGTGCGGGCGCTCGGTGAGTTCGGCATCGTGCTGATCGTCGCGTACTACCCCCAGGGCATTCCAGTCAAGCTCTGGGTCAATCTGCAGGACACGGGGCTTTCGGCGGTTTATCCCCTGCTATGGTTGTTTTTCGTGATTGGCCTGCCTTTGCCGTTGTTGATGGGTGCGCTATCGCGGCGCAATTCCATGCGGCATTAAATGCTCCATGCGCGTTGATCTTTCCATCAGACATCCCGTCGTACTCTCCGCGCAATTCGAGGTGCGTGGTTTCACCGTGTTGCTGGGGGCGAGCGGAGAGGGCAAGAGCACGCTGATCAAGGCGCTGGCCGGTCTGGTGCCGAGTACAGGCGAGCCCTTCAATGGGCTGCCCCCGCAGCGCCGTCCCATTGGCTATCTGCCCCAGGGCTATGCGCTGTTTCCGCACCTCAAGGCATGGGAAAACGTCGCCTATGCGCTCGGTGGGACGCTCAAGGAGCATCGCCGCGTCGCACTTGACCTTCTCGGCGCCATGAATCTTGCGCATCATGCGGAGAAGCGCCCGGCGCAACTCAGCGGCGGACAGCAGCAGCGCGTGGCGTTGGCCCGGGCACTGGCCCGCAAGCCCCACATCCTGCTTCTCGACGAACCTACATCTGCGCTGGACGCGAGTACGCGAGACGAGGTCATGGCCGAGCTCATCTCGCGCATGCATCAGCTCTCGGTTCCGGTGTTGGCCGCAACCCATGATGCAAGCCTGGCCGCGATGGCCGATTGGATGGCGTTGATGGCGGGGCATCAAGTGGTGCAGCAGGGTGTTCCGCGGGAGGTGTTCGCCCATCCGGCCAGCATCCAGGCCGCCGCACTTTTGGGTTTTCGCAACCGTTTCGTGGGCACCGTGCTGCGGCAGGAGGAGCACGGCGGCTACACCCTTTTGCGATGGGATGCAGCAGGTTGCACGCTGCGTGTGCCGCTGCTTCGGCAGGCCGTCCCAGGCTGCCTCGTCGATTGGGTGGTGGCCGCAGATGATGTGCGCCTGCCGCCCCTCAAGCTCCAGGAGCAGCGCGCAAGCGAAAACCCGGTGCACGGTCGCATCGAGCATCTGGTGGTGCAGGGCGCCAATACCACTGCGGCTTTGCGCTGCGGCGATGTGCTGTTATGGCTCACCGCGCCTTATCGTCTGGCCGACCACCATCACCTCGCTCTCGGGGACCCATTGAGCGTGGATTTGCGCACGTCGCATATCCGCGGCTGGCTGCGTGAACCGGTCCCTCCAGGGGCGCACGCAGCGCAACGCGGTGCGCCCTAGCGTGGAGCTCGGGGGGCCAGTGACGCCAGCGCCTTGATGAGCTGGTCGACGTCGCCCGGCGTATGGGCCGCTGAAAGGCTCAGGCGCAGACGGGCCGTTCCCTCGGGCACGGTGGGAGGGCGGATCGCGGGCGCCCAAAACCCCTTTTCCCACAAGCCGGACATCGCTGCGAGCGCGGACGCGTTGTCGCCAATGATGATGGGCTGAATCGGCGTGTTGGAGGCGGTGAGCTGCCAGCCTGAGGGAAGCGCCGCGGCGCAACCGGCGCGCAAGCGTCGGGTCAGGTCCTGCAGCGTTTGCCGCCGCCACTCTTCTGCGGCGATCAACTTGAGACTGACGCGCAAGGTTTCGGCAACGAGGGCGGGCGCCGCGGTCGCGAAGATGTAGCTGCGCGCACGTTGCATGATCCATTCCACCAGGTGATCCTCGCCGGCGACAAAGGCGCCAGCCACGCCGGCGGCCTTGCCGAGTGTTGCCATGACGATCAGGCGCGGGCTGCGCAGTCCGAACATCGCCGCCGTACCGCGGCCTCCTTCGCCGAGCACGCCAAACCCGTGCGCGTCGTCGATCAGGAGTAGTGCATCAAACCGGTTGGCCAATTCAAGCAGCGCGGGCAGCGGCGCAATATCGCCGTCCATGCTGAACACGGCGTCAGTCGCTATGAGCTTGCGCCGCGCCGAGCTTGCTGCCAGCAGTCTGCCGAGCGCGTCCACATCCGCGTGTGGGTACACCTGCACGTCGGCGCGTGACAGCCGCGCACCGTCGATCAGGCAGGCATGGTTGAGGGCGTCTGAAAACACCGCGTCACCGCGTCCGACGAGCGCCGGCACAATGCCCACATTGGCTGCGAAACCGGCATAGAAATACAGTGCCCGCGGCAAACCCACAAAGGCGGCAAGTTCGGCCTCCAGCGCCTCATGCGCACTGCTGTGGCCACACACGAGCGGAGACGCGGTCGCGCCCACGCCAAAGCGTGCGGCCGCTTCGCATGCCGCTTCAATCAAGGCCGGGTGTTGGGCGAGCCCCAGGTAGTCGTTGCTGCAAAACGCCAGCATTTCGCGACCGTCAACCGTCAGCCGCGCACCGTCGTAGCGCTGCACGACCCGGCGCCGTCGACGCAGGTGCGCGGCGTCGAGCGCGTCCAGATCGGCTGTGAAGTCAGGAGTCATGAAACATCCGAAAGGGTAAGATCTTCAGGGATGAACCGGGCAAGCGGCCGGCATCGCCGGATGTTCCGCAGTCGCGCGCTTTGGCGCCGTGTTCAGGGATTGCGTGTCGATCACGTCGGCAATTGGAGGAAAACCGCCGCTCGCGCGCTGTCGGGTGGGGCCATGTGCGGAATGGCGCCCAGGCAAGGCGCGCGCAGGCGGGCGCGCAGTGTGGCGATGTTGTCCTCGGCGCGCAGCATGTCGGCGTCGATGCGATTGGCGATCCACCCCGCGAACGGAAGGCCACGGGCAGAGATCGCCTCTTGGGTAAGCAGTGCGTGGCTCAAGCAGCCGAGCTTGATGCCAACCACCAGAACAACCGGCAGACGAAGTTCGTGCGCGAGATCGCCCCCGTCTTCGATGCTCGACAGCGGCACCAGAAATCCTCCAACCCCTTCGACCACCACTGCGTCGGCGCTTCGGCGCAAGTCGGCAACGCAGTGGGCAATGTGCGCCAGATCGATCCGCACCCCTGCGGCTTGCGCCGCCAGATGCGGGGATACTGCCTCGGCGAGGTGGTAAGGGTTGTCGAGCGCGGCTGGCACTTGCACCGTGCTTGCTGCGCGAAGGCGCACCACATCGTCGTTGACGCCTCCCGGTGGGTGTCCGGCAGCCACCGGTTTGGTGCCCACGGCGCGTGGGAACTTGGCGCGCAACGCATGCAGCAGCGCGCATGCGGCGAGGGTCTTGCCGATTTCGGTATCCGTGCCGGTGACAAACCAGGCGGGGGCCAAGGCGTCCATCAAGGTAGGGGCGGGCTCGGGGTTTGCGGATGCGTAGCGGTCGTGAGGACGGCGGCGAGTGCGGCGAGCGCCGCGTCGCGCAGGTGCGTGGCGGCATCGTCATCAATGACGTACGGCGGCATGAAATAGATGGTGTTGCCGATAGGCCGCAGTAGCGCGCCACGCTTCAAGGCGGCTGCGGCGTAGTGTCTTGCGAAATCGGCAGGCGCGCCGTCGACGTCCCAGGCCCAGATCATGCCTAGCCGGCGGGCATGGATCAGGCGTGGATGCGCGGCAAGCGGGGCAAACACCGCATCAAGGATCGTCGCGCGTTCGCGGTTGGCGATCAACTGCGCATCGTTCAGCAACCCCAGCGTGGCAAGCGCGGCACTGCACGCGAGCGGGTTCCCCGTGTAGGAATGTGAATGCAGGAAGCCAAGCGCCACGTCATCATCGTAAAACGCGTGGTAGATGCTATCGGTGGTCAACACCACCGATAGCGGCAGATAGCCGCCCGTGAGCCCCTTGCTGAGACAGACGAAATCGGGCCTCACGCCCGCCTGATCGCATGCGAGAAAGGTGCCGGTACGGCCCATGCCAACGGCGATTTCATCGGCAACCAGATGGACGTCAAAGTGCGTGCACAGCTCGCGGGCGCGCGTCAGGTATTCCGGGGCAATCATGACAAAGCCGGAGGCGCATTGCACGAGCGGCTCGACAATGAGTGCAGCGGTCTCGTGTGCGTGGGCCTCGAGATGGGCCTCCAGCGCGCGCACGCAGTGCGCAACCCATTGCGATTGGTCCATGCCCCTAGGCCGCACGCGCGCATCCGGTACAGGCACGGTGGCGGACACGCGCAGCAGCGGGCCGTAGTTCGCGCGAAACAGCGGGATGTCGGTCACCGACAGTGCACCGACAGTCTCGCCGTGGTATCCGCCCGCCAGGCCGATAAAGCGATTTTTCTCGGGCCGGCCAACGTTGCGCCAATAGTGCGCGCTCAATTTGAGCGCGATCTCGGTGGCTGATGAGCCATCGCTGCCATAGTGCGCGTGTGACAGGCCTGTGCGCGCGGCCAAGGCTTCGGAGAGTTGGACCACAGGCTCATGGGTGAGACCCGCGAGCATCACGTGTTCCACCCGATCCATCTGTGCGCGAATGGCCGCCTTGATCGAGGGCTGGTTGTGGCCAAAGAGATTCACCCACCAGGAACTGATCGCGTCGAGGACGCGCCGACCCTTTGCGTCAGTCAGCCACACGCCTTCGCCGCTGACGATTTCCAGCGGGGGAGCCTGTTCATGACGCTTCATCTGCGTGCAGGGGTGCCATACCGCGCGCACGCTGCGCGCGGGAATGTCCAAAGCGGCGGGCAAGGGTTTATCCATCAGCTGCATGATGCAAAGTGGTGATGATAGGAACACTGCAAGGTCTTGTCCGGGAAGACATCGCGGGCGAGCGGTCGCGGGGTGTGCACCGGCGCCATGCTTTCCGGCGCAACGGCGCGAAAGCAGCGCCCATCATCGTGCCCGGCACCAAGCCTGGAGCAAGGCGTGCGAGTTCGCACTGCCTGTTGCTGTCGAGCTCGGCTTGCCTGCTCCGATGGCGAGGGCATCGGAAAAGTCGTTTGCAGCCCTGGGTGTGCGGTGCTTCAATGGAGGCGCCGGCGCCATGCCGGCATTTTTGCCCAAACCATGTGGAAGCTCACCGGTCCCATCCAGCACATCAGCAATTATCACGCCGAACTGACACGCATTCGCCGTGATTTGCATGCGCATCCCGAACTCGGGTTTGAGGAGGCGCGCACGGCTAGTCTTGTCGCCGCAGAGCTGTCCAGCTATGGCGTGGACGAGGTCCACGCCGGTATTGGGCGCACGGGCGTGGTGGGGGTCGTGCGCGGAAGGCTCAATATCGAGACCAGCCTCGACGGGCCATTGAATGGGGCGGCGGATTCCCGTGTGCGCGCAGTGGCGCTGCGCGCCGACATGGATGCGCTGCCCATCAAGGAGGACAGCGATTTCCCCTGGCGCTCCGCTCGCAGTGGTGTGATGCACGCTTGCGGCCATGATGGTCACACCACCATGTTGCTGGGTGCCGCACGCTATCTGGCGGCCACGCGGAATTTTGCCGGCAGCGTGTATTGCATCTTCCAGCCCGGAGAGGAGGGGCTGGGTGGCGCCAAGGCCATGATGGACGATGGTTTGTTCGAGCGCTTCCCGGCAGACTGGATCTTCGGCATGCATAACTGGCCGCAGTTGCCTTCTGGAAAGATCGGCCTGGCGCCGGGCGCAATGATGGCGGCGGCGGACCGCATCACCATCAAGGTCACGGGCGACGGTGGCCACGGCGCCCATCCGGACATGACCATCGACCCCGTTCTTGTGTCAGCGCACATCATCACGGCGGTGCAGAGCATCGTCGCGCGCAATGTCAACCCGCTGGACGATGCCGTCGTCAGTATTTGCGCACTGCAGGGTGGCGCTCTGTCGGCCATGAGTGTGATTCCGCGCCAGGTCACCCTGGTGGGAACGGTGCGCAGTTTCCGCGCCGAGGTCCAGGCTTTGATCGAAAAACGCCTGGGTCACATCGTGCAATCCGTGGCGCAGGCCTTCGGGGCCAGTGCAGAGATGCAGTACGAGCGCATTTACCCCGCCACGATCAATACCCCGCAGGCGGCGCATTATGCTGCCGAGGTTGCCGCCGAGATTGTGGGTGATGCCGCCGTGGTGCGTGATCTGCCGCCCAGCATGGGGGCCGAAGACTTCGCGTTCATGTTGCAGGCCACGCCGGGGGCGTACCTGCGCTTGGGACAGGGATCCGAGGGAGGGGGTTTCCTTCACACGCCGCGCTTCGACTTCAACGACGCCGTTCTGCCCTTGGGGGCGGCGCTTTACGCGCGCCTGGCGGAAAAGGTGCTGAGCCAGCCGGTCGGCGCGATGCTCTGAGCCGATTTGCCTTGCGCCATCGCGCAATTGGCCCTAGGCTTGGCGCGATGGGCTGGCGCACCGCGTCGGCGGTGATGTACGCGTCATTGAAAGGACTTCCATGCACCTGCTTGCGTTTCTCATCATCGGCGCCGTTGCCGGCTGGCTTGCGGGGCTCATCACCAAGGGTGGTGGATTCGGATTGCTCGGCGATATCGTGGTCGGCGTGGTCGGCGCCTTCCTCGGCGGGTTTTTGTTCCGCATGCTCGGACTCTTCCCGGGTGGGGGTCTCATCCCCAGCCTGATTGTGGCGACCATTGGTGCTGTCGTGCTGTTGTTCTTGATCCGGCTGATCAAGCGGGCTTGACGATTTGTGCGCGTGCCCGACGCAGATCGTCGGGCCATGCCAAAATTCGGCAGGCCATTGTGTCGCAGCGCCACGCAGCCTTCAGCCGAGAAAAACCCGGGCGAACTTGCGCTTGCCAACCTGAAGCACCACGGCTCCGGCGGCAAGCTTCAATGTGCGGTCTTCCACGAGTGTGCCGTCCACCCGCACCCCACGCTGGGCAATCATGCGCAGCGCTTCGGCGGTGGAGGGCACCAGCCCCGCTTGTTTGAGGGCAGCGGAAAGGAGCAGCCCGCCTTCGGGCAGGGCCAGCCGTACGTCGGGGATATCGTCCGGCACGCCACCGCGGGCACGCAGTTCGAAATCCGCCTGAGCTGCGGCGGCGGCTTGTGCGGAGTGAAAACGGCTGACGATCTCGTGTGCAAGCAAGACCTTCGCGTCCTTGGGGTTGCGCCCCGCGTCGACTTCAGCTTTCAGCGCCGCAATTTCGTCCAACGGGCGGAATGAAAGCAGTTCGTAGTACCGCCACATCAGCGTGTCATTGATCGACAGCAGCTTGGCGTACATGCTGGCCGGCGCCTCTTGAATGCCGATGTAGTTGCCCTTGCTCTTGGACATCTTCTCGACCCCGTCCAGTCCTTCAAGGAGCGGCATGGTCAGGATGCACTGCGGCTCCTGCCCATACTCTTTCTGCAGCTCACGGCCGACAAGAAGGTTGAACTTCTGGTCGGTTCCGCCTAGCTCCAGGTCACTATGCAGTGCAACCGAGTCATAGCCCTGCATCAGCGGATACAGGAGTTCGTGCATCGCGATCGGCACGCCGGCCTTGAAGCGTTGGGTGAAATCATCACGCTCGAGAAGTCGCGCCAGGGTGTACTTCGCCGCAAGGCGAATCATGCCGTCTGCTCCCAGGAGCTCGCTCCATTCGGAGTTGTAACGAATTTCCGTTCGCTCAGGGTCGAGCACCAGGCTGGCCTGCGCGTAATAGGTCTGTGCATTGGCTTTGATCTGCTCGATCGTCAGCGGCGGGCGGGTGGTGTTGCGCCCGGAAGGGTCGCCGATGCGTGAGGTGAAGTCGCCAATGAGGAAAATCACCGTGTGGCCCAGATCTTGCAACTGCCGAAGCTTGTTGAGTACGACTGTATGACCGAGGTGGATGTCCGGAGCCGTTGGATCGAGCCCGAGCTTGATGCGCAGCGGCTTGCCCGTGGCGGCGCTGCGGGCAAGCTTGGCCTCCCATTCGGATTGCACCAGGAGCTCTGAGCAGCCGCGTTTGGTGATGGCCAAGGCTTGCTGCACCGTCTTGGCGCGTGGCCCAGCGGACTGCATCGCACTTGCAAGCGAAGCGTCAGGATTGTGAAAAGAGGAATCAGTCATGGCTTTTGGGGAATTTTTGCAGGAAACGGCTGTTAAACTTGGGCCCGCCCTGCATCCTGAATCGGGTCGCGGATTGCGCATCGCCAAGTTTTTCCATGCGCGTTTGCACCTCAGTCACGCAGTGTATTGGAGGCGTTCGCACGCACCGTCGCCCACGCTTGATCGCGGAGACGGCGCGTTGGCCCAGACGTCGCGCTTGCGCGGCAGGCTGCTTCAGGAATGCGCTCCACCCCTTCCGCCCTGGCTGGCTCATGCCGGCTGGTTGTTCCGCCACTCGATGAGCAAGGAGTGTGCATGACTTTTTTTGCCCAAACCCCCAACCGGCTTCGCGGCCGCATCGCTGCGCTGCGCGAAGCAGTCGAGCGCCATCCGGGCCGCGTTGCAGCTGCCGTTGGCTCGACCTTGCTGCTGTCCAGCGCGACGGCTTTTGGCCTTGCCGAATATGGCCCCCAGCCCCAACTGCCCCCGGCCACGACGCTGAGCATTCCCGTGGCCATCGACGTCGCGCCACAAGTGCAGGCGCTGGATGACCAACCACAGCAGGTCTATACGACGGCCCATGTGCGCGCGTCCGACACGGTGGAGTCGTTGCTGCGCCGTTTGCAGGTGACCGATCCGGCGCAATTGAAGGGTCTTGTCGCCAATGCCGATCTGCGTGCCGTGCTCGACGCGTCAGGCACAGTGGTGACGGCGAAGGTCAATTCGGTGGGCCAACTGATGCAGCTTCAGGCGAGATTGCCGCAAGCAGCGCTGACGCGACCCGAGAAGGACGTGCAAAGCGCGGGCGCGGATCACGCCCAAGTGCCCGACGGTGAGACCTTGCGTCTGTTTACCCTCACCAGCCAGCCCGGCGGGGGCTTTGCCAGCACTGTGGCGCAGGAGAGCGCGCAGGCACAGCTGCGCATGGCAACGGGCGTGGTGCAGTCCACGCTGTTCGCGGCGGCCGACGAGGCGCACATGCCCGACGCCGTAGCCACGCAATTGGTGAACCTTTTTGCTGGCGAGGTGGATTTCCGCCGCAGCTTGCGTCCAGGCGACCGTTTCACCGTCGTGTGGCGACAATATGAGGCTGGTGGCCAGACCCTGCGTGTGGGGCGCATCCTCTCGGCCCAGATCACCAATCGTGGCGTCACGCACGCTGCCGTATGGTTTGATCCGCAGGGCGACAAAAAGGCCGCGGGATACTACAAGCCCGACGGTAGCAGTCTGACGCGTGCGTTTCTGCTCTCGCCCTTGCCTTATGACCGGCTGACCTCAGGCTACGGCTGGCGCATCAGCCCCATTTTCCACAAGCCCGAATTTCACGAAGGCATCGACCTGGCGATTCCCGTGGGCACGCCCGTGCGCACGATTGCGGATGGGCGCGTGGTCTATGCGGGCTGGGGCACGGGGTACGGAAAGTACGTCAAGGTCGTGCACCCCGACGGTTTCGCCACGATCTACTCGCATTTGAGCCAGTTTGACGTGCACGTCGGTGAGCACGTCAAACAGGGCGAGGTCGTGGCCCGGTCCGGCAACACGGGCTGGTCAACCGGCCCGCACCTGTACTTCCAGTTCTTCGTTGACGGCCGACCGGTGAACCCGTTGACGATAGCGCACTATTCGCCGAAGGGAAGTGCTGTTCCAGCGGATCTGCGCAGCGCCTTTTTCGCACAGACATCCGAGCCTGCCAAGATGTTGGCCCTCGTTCCGGGGCCCGAAGTCGCCAGTGATGTCAACCAGGCGCCCGCCCAAGGCGCCCAGCGCAACGGCTGACGCATGACACCCAACAAGCGCTCAAGCGGGTATTGCACAACCCTGCGAGCAGCGCAAGATGGAGCGGCTGCCACGGCGCGTCTTTTGCGCGCCGTGTTTCGTGCACATCCCGGGCGCGCGGCATTCGCGGCTGGCGTCGTGCTGATGGGGGCAGGCGTTACTGCCTACGCCATTGCGCCTGATACCGATGACCCGGCACTCCGGCCCGCGACGCTCCTAACCATCCCGCTGCAGACGGACGCCGCGGCGCAGGCCGAGGTTCTGGATGAACAGCCGGTGGTGTTGCATGACAGCACCCAGATCGGTCGAGACGACACGGTGCAGACCCTGCTGGGGCGCTTGGGCGTGACCGACCCCACAACGCTGCATACCCTTGGCAGGGACGCCCAGATGCGCGCCCTTGTCGCGGGGGGCAACATTGGGTCGGAAGTGGTGGCCGAGGTTGACAGCACTGGGCAGCTACGCAAGCTTGAAGCCAGCTTGGTGACCCGCGTTGGGGAGTTCCCTGCTCCCTCCGCCGATCATGGAGCGCAAGGCGAGGGACTGCGTGTTGCCGATCTCGCGCCGCAGGGCAAGCGGCTCACGCTCGCCCCATCTGCGGCAGGCTGGATCGCGCGCCTCGCGCCGCTTGACCTGCGCACGCAGACGGCCATTGCCGCCGGGGAGATCCGGAGCAGCCTCGCCGAGACGGCGCAAAGGGCAGGCCTGGCGCAGAATGTAATGGCCCAACTTCGCCAGATCTTCGCCGAGCGGCTCAATATCCGTCACGATCTGTCTGCCGGCGAGCACTTTGCCGTGGTCTATGAGGTGTTCACGGCGAATGGCCGCACGGTAGGCACGGGGCGTGTGCTTGCCGCCGAGCTCACCAGCCATGGCAAGCGGTTGCAGGCGCTGTGGTTTGCTCCGCGCGATGCCCCGGGGCAAGGCGGCTATTACACCCCGCAAGGCCATGGCCTGCAGCGCGGTTGGCTCACCTCTCCGCTGGCCATCAGCAAGGTCACGTCGACTTTCGGCATGCGCTTTGACCCCGTGGCCCGGCGCACGCAGTTGCACGAGGGCGTGGATTTCCACGCGACCGTGGGCACGCCGGTGCGCACCGTCGCAAGCGGCCGCGTCGTCGCGGCTGGCAAGGAATCCGGCTACGGCAATGTCGTGAAGATTGATCACCCCGGGGGCATCGAAACGGTGTACGCGCACCTGAGCCGGATTGACGTGCACGCGGGCCAACGCGTCTCAGGCGGCCAGGTCATCGCCAAGTCGGGCGACTCGGGCTGGTCGACGGCTCCACATCTGCACTTTGAACTCCATGTGAGGGGCCGACTGGTGGATCCGCTGAAGATTGCCGCCTATATGCCGCCAAGCCCATCCCTGCCCGCTGGCGAGCGAGCCGGGTTTCTCGCCGCCACCGCCGTCTTGAGCACCCAGTTGGCTGCGGCAATAGGAGGCGCATCGCGCCTGGCCAGCGCCGCCCCGGCTTCTGAAATCGACTAGGGGCTCGAAGGAGCCTTCGTCAGGCCATGACCACGTTGCGCCACGCTCCGCCGGGGGCGGTTAATTTGTACATCGGCCTGATGTCCGGGACCTCGCTCGACGGGGTGGACGGCGTTTTGCTGGAACTCGCACGAGGCGCGGAAGCGGCTCAGGAATCCCAGCGCGCCTCGGCGAGCCACTTGCGCGTGCGTGCGCACGCCCACCAGGTTTTTCCGGGCCAATTGCGCGCCGATCTGTTGGTGCTGACCCAGTCATGCCCCGACGAGATTCATCGCGCGCAATGCGCCGCCATTGAGCTTGTGGACGTCTATGCGCAGGTGGTCACCAAATTGCTGAGTCAGGAAGCGCTGGGGCCCGCTGCTGTGCGTGCGATTGGCGCACACGGGCAGACGGTGCGGCACCGACCGGACCGAGGGTACAGCGTCCAGATCAATGCCCCTGCGCTACTGGCCGAGCGTACCGGAATCACTGTGGTTGCCGACTTTCGCAGTCGCGATATTGCTGCTGGTGGCCAAGGCGCGCCGTTGGTCCCGGCCTTTCACCATGCCGCGTTTTGGCACCCCGGCGAGGCCTTGGCCGTGCTCAATCTTGGTGGCATCGCGAACCTGACACTGATTGACCAGGCTGGCAGCACGATCGGCTTCGACTGTGGTCCGGCCAACACCTTGCTGGATGGATGGGTCCAGAAACATCTGGGCGGTGAATTCGATGCCGGTGGCAGCTGGGCGGCTGGTGGGCGCGTCTCTGCCCCCCTGTTGCATGACCTGCTTGCCGAGCCGTATTTCGCCGCTTTGCCACCCAAGAGCACGGGACAAGAACTTTTTAACCTGGCGTGGTTGCAGCGCGCACTTGCTTCGCGTACCGCGCTGCAACCGCGGGACGTGCAGGCCACCTTGGCGGAACTGACGGCCACGACCGTCACGCGGGATTTGCGGCGTCACCTGCCCCAAGCACGCACCCTTCTCGTGTGCGGCGGCGGAGCGGAAAACGCCGATTTGGTGCAACGCTTGCGCCGGCTCGTGCCGGGTGTGGAGGTGGTGAGCTCGGCTGCGCGCGGCATGCCGCCTCAGCAGGTGGAGGCGGCTGCTTTCGCGTGGCTTGCGGCTCAGACGCTGGCCGGTCTGCCGGGCAATATCCCTGGGGTCACCGGTGCTGCGGGCCCGCGTGTGCTTGGTGCCGTCTACGCGGTTTGACAGCGGTCGTAAAGCTCACACGGAAAAGGATGAGCCGCAACCGCAGGTCGTGGTGGCATTCGGATTCTTGATCACGAACTGAGCGCCTTCCAGCCCTTCCTTGTAATCGATCTCGGCGCCGGTGAGATATTGCAGGCTCATGGCGTCGATCAGCAGGGTGACGCCATTCTTCACCATCTGCATGTCGTCCTCATTGACCGCTTCATCGAACGTGAAGCCGTACTGGAAACCCGAACAGCCCCCACCCTGCACGAACACGCGCAACTTGAGATCGGCATTGCCTTCCTCGTCAATCAGTTCCTTCACCTTGGCCGCAGCGCTGTCCGTGAACAGCAACGGACCCGGCATTTCCGTGGTCGTGGCAAGGGCGTTCGTGTCTTGCATGAGTGCGCTCATGGCAACCTCCTAGTGAATGCGCTAATTCTAGGCCGCCGACCAATCCGTGCGTGGCCTTGGCTGAAAACACCCACAAGCCTCAGGGCAGCAGTGCCGGCCCCTCCAGGCCGGCCGTCTCGGGCAGGCCGAACATCAGATTCATGTTTTGCACTGCCTGGCCCGAGGCGCCTTTGGTGAGATTGTCCTGCACGACCAGGATCATCGCCGTGTCGGGCGTGGGCCTGTGTACGGCCAGGCGCAGCACGTTGGCGCCCCGCACGCTGCGGGTCTCCGGCGCACTTCCCGCAGGCAGGACGTCAACGAATGGTTCGTCGGCGTAAAAATTCTCATACAGCCCCTGCAGGTCGATCGTGGCACCTTGCGACGTCAGCCGTGCATACAGCGTCGCGTGCATGCCCCGGATCATCGGCAGCAGATGCGGCATGAACAGGCAGTGCACGCGCTCGTCATCGTCGGCCAGGCCAGAAATCCGGCGCAGTTCCTGGTTGATTTCCGGGCCATGGCGGTGCCCGCTCACGCCGTAAGCCTTGAAGTTGTCAGAAGCCTCTGCAAAAAGGAGTCCGACCTCCGCCTTGCGACCAGCACCGGAGACGCCCGAGGCGCAATTGGCGATGAGATGTCCGGCGTCGACCAGGCCGGGCGTGCGCAGCAGCGGCGCCAGACCCAACTGCACGGTGGTGGGGTAGCAACCAGGGTTGCCGACAATGCGCGCCTGGCGGATGGCTTGCCTGTTGAGCTCGGGCAATCCGTACGCGGCTTCCTGGAGCAGATCCGGGCAGGCGTGCGGCATGCCGTACCAGCGCTCGAACGCTCCGACGTCCCGCAGGCGGAAATCGGCGGCCAGGTCGATGATGCGCACGCCAGCCTCGAGAAGGCCGCGCGCCTGGCTCATGGCAACCCCGTGCGGGGTTGCGAAGAACACAACGTCGCACTGCGCCAGGGGGGCGGCGTCGGGGCTCGAAAAATGGAGGTTCGTATGCCCACGCAGGCTGGGAAACATCTCCGACACGGCCAAGCCGGACTCTTTGCGTGATGTGATTGCCACAAGCTCGGCATGGGGATGGCGCACGAGCAAGCGCAACAGTTCAACGCCCGTGTAGCCTGTGCCCCCAACAATTCCGATCCGCAACCTTTCCATCGATTCGCCTCCGCATTGCAGGCTTCGATGTTAATGCGCGCAGGCGCCTCATGCAGGGCGGGTCAAGGGCATTCGTCCTGTCGGGCTGGCCGCAGTAGCTGGCGCAGGTGGGGCGCGTGGCACAGATGTCACCGCCGGCGCTGGACTCCGCGCCCGATGGTGAACACGCCCCGTCGATGAGTGCCAGGACGCATTGCCTTTGCGTGGCGCGCCTGAGGTTGTCACGCACGGGCCGGGCTCGCCGGCCGGCGCCCAATTTGATTGACCGCGGGACGCAATTCTCGAAGAACGGCTTGCGTCCGACCGAAAAAACAAAGGCCCGTCTTTTGGACGGGCCTTTGCGGATGGCGCCAGCTTCGGCGGGCGCGACACTCCATTGCGAAACTCAGCGCTTGGAGAACTGCTTGCGGCGACGGGCGCCGTGCAAGCCGACTTTCTTGCGCTCCACTTCGCGGGCGTCACGTGTGACGAAGCCGGCATTGGACAGCGCCGACTTGAGAGCTGCGTCATAGTCGATCAGCGCACGGGTGATGCCGTGGCGTACCGCTCCGGCTTGGCCGGATTCGCCGCCACCGCGCACATTCACCTTGATGTCGAACAGCGTTTCGTTCTGCGTCAAGACCAACGGTTGCTTGACCACCATGATGGACGTCTGGCGACCGAAATATTCCTGAAGCGCCAAGCCATTGACAGTGATGTTGCCGCTGCCTTTTTTGATGAACACGCGGGCCACAGAACTCTTGCGGCGGCCGGTGCCGTAATTCCAATCTCCGATCATGGCCGCTCCTTAAAGGTCCAGGCTCTGCGGTTGCTGCGCACTGTGCGGATGTTCCGCGCCGGCGTAGACCTTGAGTTTCTTAATCATGGCGTAGCCCAGTGGGCCCTTGGGCAGCATGCCCTTGACCGCCAGTTGCAAGGCGCGCCCGGGATGCTTGGCCTGCATGTCCTTGAAGCGGGTGGCGTAGATCCCGCCAGGGTAGCCCGTGTGACGGTAATAAATCTTGTCTTCCGCCTTGTTGCCGGTGACGCGCAGTTTGGAGGAGTTGACAACGATGATGAAGTCGCCGGTGTCTACGTGAGGCGTGTAAATGGGTTTGTGTTTGCCGCGAAGGCGACGTGCCACTTCGCTGGCGACACGGCCGAGGACCTTGTCCGTCGCGTCAATCACAAACCATTCATGCTTCACTTCGGCCGGTTTGGCGCTGAAGGTTTTCATGGATGTCGGTGCTGCTTGAAGCTTGTGGCCTTTTTGTCCCGCTCTTGGTGACGCTGGCGGGCGCTCCCGTATCTGCTCGCGGTTGCTGAAGTACCGCCTTGGAAGATCCCGGGGAGGGCGTGACCTTCCATTCATGCGGCAAACCACGAACTGCTGTTCCGGCGGCCCAAAAAACCGGAGCCTTTCATTCTAGCCAGAATACGTGGTGCCTGCCAAGCTTTTGGCGAGGCAAATGCGTGGGGGGCAGTCCATGGGGAAAACCCTTCTGCTTGCTTTGTGGGCTATTGCGCCTATATTTGTTGCATTGCAGCAGATGAGCAATCACTCCGTGCCCCGGACTTTGCTCTCCAACCCCATGATGACATCCCGAGACTTCCCGGCGTTCGAGGGCGCGGTGCAGCCGCGCCACGAACTTGATGTGTTGCCGTATTTCAACCAACGCAGTCAGCCGGTGGTTCCCATCCGTTCCATCGGCGTCGAGCACAAGCCGGAGTTGTTCGCCCATTTTCTTGCGCTTGGCGAAGAGGACCGGTATCTGCGGTTCGGGTATGTGGCCAATGATGCGCAGATTTGCGCCTACGTCAATCGTATCGATTTCGCGCGTGACGAGGTCTTTGGTGTCTTCAACCGCAAGCTCGAACTGGTTGCTGTGGCGCACATTGCCGTGTCGTGCGCGCCTGAAAAAAGCTGCCAGGCCGAGTTTGGCGTGTCCGTGCTACCGGCGGGCCGGGGCAAGGGCATTGGCACACGGCTATTCCAGCGCGCAGCCATGTTTGCACGCAACCGTGGCATCCAGGCCATGACGATGCAGTGCTTGACGCAAAACGCGGCAATGATGGGCATTGCGCGCCGCGCGGGCATGGAGGTACACGTGGCGGGTAGCGAGACCGAGGCGTATCTCGAGATGCCGCATCAAAGCCTATTGAGTCATCTGGACGAATGGGTCGAAAACGCCACGGGACAGCTTGATTTTGTGATCAAGCTTGGATTGCACCGCCCACACCCGGCGTAGGGTCGCGCGGTTTCATGAGGCGGTTGTGCCGCAACTCCGGTGCTTGGGCCGCCATTCACACGCACTTGGCCGCTGGGCTCCACCTGCGCCCAGCATCGGCGACCGACCCGCTTGGGCGGCCCTGATCAGCCTTTGCGCGGCGACAAAGGTCCTTGGGGCAGTTCAGGGGTGCGTACGCCCACTGGCGAGCCGTAATGCGGCGTCCAGGGCAGCCCAGGTCGCGGGGTCGAAAGCCAGGCCCAAATGTCCTGCCTTCGCAACGCGCACGGGCAGGGCGCCAGGAAGCAAGGCAGCCTGCTCAGGGTAGACGAGTTGGTCGCAGGCACTTGAGACGCACCATATCGGCGGCTGCCTCATGTGGCTTTCCCGGGACTGCAGACTCCGTAGCCATGGGCTGGCCGGCCGCATCTGCCAGGCGTTGAACGTGGCGCCCCAGCGCGCGATCCTGGCACCCCCATGTGGGGTGCCGACCGTCACCACGGCAGCCACGCGCTGCGCATGGGTTGCACCCTCGGCCAGCCATGCACGCACTGCAAGCCCGCCCATGCTGTGCGCAAGGACGACCGGCGCACGGCCAGTGGACGCCGCAAGCTGTGTGACGGCCGCGTCGATGATCGGGGCGTAGGCGACGATATCGCCAAACATGGGCTCCAGATTGACTGCCACCCACGGCGTACGTTGCGCTTCCAGCCGCGCCAGCAGAGGGTTCCAGAATCCGCGGTTGCACAGATACCCGTGCACCAGGACCACACCAGGGCCGTTCTCTGGCGTGCCTGGTGAGTCAGGCCGGGTTTGGGCACGCCAGGGCTGCAGCCAGATGAAGGCGCGCATCTGGAGCCACGATTCCGTCATCCACATCCGTGCGCGCGCCGCGCCCGCACAACAGGGGGTGGTGTGGCGCGCGCAGCAGAGCGACATCAGCGCCACGTGCAAACCCGTGAGCACCAAATACGCGAGGGGCAGGCCGAACAATGCGAGCAGAAGGCCTTCGACTTCATGGCCGAGCGCAGCCAGGGCGGCGCCCGCGAACACGAGCAATGCAATTTGGGCGAGCAGCAGGCGGCGTAGCCAGAGCGCTGTCATGAGCGCTGGGTCGTCAGCGCTTCATCAGGGCGATGAGGCGAGTGAAGGTCTGCCCGTAGGGCGGGCGCACGAGCGCCGTCCCGGCCAGGCGCGGCTGATACAACACAGGCTTGAGCTTGGTGAACGTCTCGAAACCCAATCGCCCGTGGTAATGGCCCATGCCCGAAGGGCCGATCCCGCCGAAGGGCAAATCGTCTTGCGCCACGTGGAACAGGGTGTCGTTCACCGTCACGCCGCCCGCGTGGGTAGCGCGCAGTGCGTGGCCTATGCGGCGTTTGTCGCGGTCGAACCAGTACAAGGCCAGCGGGCGTGGGCGGGCGTTGATGTACGTGATGGCTTGCTCAATGTCGTCGTAGGGGACCAGCGGAAGCCAGGGGCCGAAGATCTCGTCCTGCATCAGCCCAATATCATCTGGCGGGTCAATGAAGAGGGCAGGCGCCAGGCGGTGTTGCAGATCCATTTGCTGCGCGCCCGCGAACAGTGGATGCAGCTTCACGCCAGCCGCACGCGCATGCTCCTGCAGAGCTGTCAGACGGCTGTAATGGCGCATGTCGATGATGCTGCAATAGTCAGGGCTGCGCAGGCCTTGCGGGTAGAGGCGGCGCGCTGCGCGCTCGCACGCTGTGGCGAAAGCCTCGAGCGCGTTGCGCGGCAGCAGCACGTAGTCTGGCGCAACGCAAGTTTGCCCGGCATTGACGAGCTTGCCGTAAACAATTCGGTCCGCGGCAAGCTGCACATCGAACCCGGGGGTGAGCACGGCGGGCGACTTGCCACCGAGTTCCAGGGTCACCGGGACGAGGTTGGAGCTTGCCGCCGCCATCACGCGCTTGCCCACGGCGGTGGAGCCGGTGAACAGCAAATGATCAAAGGGCAGGCTGGAGAACGCCGCGGCTTCGTCGGCTCCGCCGGTAAAGATGACCAGCTCAGCCGGGTCGAATGCCGCACGCACAAGGCGCGAAAACTGGGCACCGAAAGCGGGGCTGAACTCGGAGAGTTTGACCATCGCCCGGTTACCCGCAGCGAAGGCACTCGCCAACGGGCCGATCGCCAGGTAAAGGGGGTAATTCCACGGCGCAATGATGCCCACGAGCCCAAGAGGTTGCGGTAGCAGCCGTGCGCGCGCCGGCCAGAACCAGATGGAGGTGGATGCGCGGCGTGGACGCATCCAGCTTGCGCCGTGACGCAGCGCGTGGCGGATGGCCTCGAGCGACGGCACGACGTCGAGCACTTGCGTTTCAGAGACCGAGCGGTGGCCAAAGTCGTCCGAGATCGCTTGGCACAACAGTGTTTCGTTGGCGCGAATGAGTGCAGCCAAGCGGCGCAGACGGTCGCGGCGGATTGACCATGCGGGATAGGGCTCGGCGCGGCTGGCTGCGTGCAGCTGCTCGTAGGCGGCTTGCAAATCCGAGGAAAACAGGGGAGGTCTGTCCATGCCAATTCCTCACGTGGTGATTCGCCTTATGCTAAACGTCCGTGTGAACCCCCGCTTCGCTGGTGGCTACGTGCGCCGATAACGTGTGGCTCACGCGCCAAGTCCACCCATGTCCATGACTGAGTTCGGCCGATGCCCATTCCTTTCCTGCCCGCCTCCGCCCACGTGCTCGAACGTGGGTGGCTTTCTGCCAACAGCATATTGTTTCTCGATAACGACGACGCGGCAAGCGTGGTGGACACTGGCTACGTGCTGCATGCGGCACAGACCGTGGCGCTCGTGCAGCTTGCGATGGGCCGCCGCAGGCTGACGCGGATCGTCAATACGCACTTGCACTCCGATCACTGCGGCGGCAACGCCGCTTTGCAGGCAGCAGCCGGTGGGCCGGCGAGCTGCACCATTACGGTGCCCGTGGGCGAACTTCAAGCGGTGAATGCCTGGGACGAGGACGCGCTGAGCTTTCGGGCGACCGGCCAACAGGCAGCTGGCTTTTCCGCCGCAGCCAGTATCGCCGCAGGCGACAGCTTAGACCTGGGTGGGCTGCGCTGGCGTGTGTATGCGGCGCCCGGCCACGATCCGCACGCACTGATGCTTTTTCAGCCCGACGCCCGGGTTCTCATCAGTGGTGATGCGCTGTGGGAGCACGGGTTTGGGGTCATCTTTCCCGAGATGGTTGGCGAGGCCGGGTTCGGCGCCACACGCGAGACGTTGCAAATTATCGAAGCACTTGACCCCGCCTGCGTCATTCCAGGGCATGGTGCGCCCTTCGTCGACGTGGCGGCCTCGCTGGCGCGTGCGCGCTCTCGTCTGCAGGCCTTTGAGGCGGATCCGTCGCGTCACGCTCGTCATGGTCTGCGTGTCCTGCTGAAGTTTCAACTGTTGCAGCAGCCGAGCATTGCCCGCGAAGCCCTTCGCGCCTGGTTCGAGGACGCCGAGCTGGTGACGCGCACGGCACGATGCTTCTGGCCCGATTGCGACATGCGAACACTGTTTTCGGAAACGCTGGACGGTCTTGTGCTCGCAGGCGCTGCACGACTCGATGCAGGGTTGGTGTGCAACGCCGAGATGGGCTGAGCGCACCGCTTCGTCGAGGAGGGGACAGCAGGCAACGAGCCTGTGGGCTTGCAGCCTCGTATGGGCGCAGGAGCAAGCAGCAAAGGCGGGACTAGTCGGTTGCGTGCGGCTGGTGCGCGGCGGCGTGACGGTTCACGCCGCCTGAGCTTGCGGTTCGAGTCCTGTCGTTGCGGCCTCCAGCTTGACCACACCGGGAAGTGCGCAATCCAGCACGGCGCGGCGCAACGCCTCAATGGCTTCGGTTCGGGTAAAACTCTTGCGCCACGCGAGCACGACGCGGCGTGACGGCACCGGATCGCAGAAAGGCACGTAGCAGATCTGCCCGGGTCCGTCGGGCGGAGCATTGCCGGGCTCAAACGGCACGGACATCCTGGGCAAGATGGTGATGCCCATGCCGGAGGCGACCATATGCTTGATGGTTTCCAACGAGGATCCCTCAAAGCTCTTGCGTATGCCATCCGATCCTGGAGAGAAGCGCGCGAATTCGGGGCAGACCTCCAGCACATGGTCACGGAAGCAATGACCGGTGCCGAGCAACAGCATTGTTTCGTCTTTGATCGCTTCGCTCCGCACTGGCGCGCAGCGGGACAGCCGGTGCCCATGGGGTACAGCAACCAAAAAGGGTTCGTCGTACAGGGGCGCGATCGCCAAGCCATGATCGGGAAAGGGCTCGGCAAGAATGGCAGCATCCAGCTCCCCATTGCGCAGCATGTCCAGCAGCTTGACCGTCAGCTGCTCTTGCAAAAGTAGCGGCATCTGAGGGGTGGCCTGAATCACCTGCTTCACCAAGGGGGGCAGCAGGTAAGGGGCAACTGTATAGATCACGCCCAAGCGCAGCGGGCCCGCAAGCGGATCCTTGCCACGCTTTGCAATTTCTTTGATCGACGCGGACTGCTCCAATACGCGCTGGGCCTGCTCAATGATCTCTTGGCCAATCGGCGTGATGCTCACCTCGTTGCCGCCACGTTCGAAAATCTTCACGTCCAGCTCGTCCTCCAGCTTCTTGATGGCCACCGACAAAGTCGGTTGGCTGACGAAACAGGCTTCGGCAGCCCGACCAAAATGCAGCTCGCGGGAGACAGCAACGATGTAGCGTAGTTCAGTGAGTGTCATAGTTTTTGAAAATTGTATTACAGTTTTCATCAATTACAACTATGACGCGGGCCATGGAACGGGTGCCTGCACAGAGTGCGCTTGACTCAGGCGGCCAGCCAGTCCAGACGTCCACCGAGCCAGCGCTGCAAGTGCTCATGGGCTGCCCCTGGGTCATGGTGCAGCAGCCACACCGCTGCGTCCCGCGCGGCCTCCAGCAAAGCGATATCGGTATGCAGGTCAGCATGGCGAAGCATCTGCACCCCACTTTGTCGCTGGCCGAGCAGCTCACCAGGCCCGCGCAGCTCAAGGTCCTTCTGGGCCAGCACGAAGCCATCATTGGTGTCGCGCACGGCCAGCAGCCGCGCACGCGCCATCTCGGATAACGGTGGCGTAAACAGCAAGAGGCACTCGGAGGCATCGGCGCCACGCCCCACCCGCCCTCGCAACTGATGCAGTTGCGACAGGCCGAACCGCTCGGCATGCTCGATCACCATGAGGGTGGCCGCGGGTACGTCCACGCCAACCTCGATCACTGTTGTCGCCACCAAGAGGCGCAGGCGGCCAGCGGCAAAATCGGCCATGACTTGTGCTTTCTGCGATGCTGGCATGCGCCCGTGCAAGAGTCCGACCCGCTCGGCATCGTTGCCCAAGGCCGCCTGCAGCTCGGCATGCGTGGCCTCGGCGTTGCGAAGATCGAGGACTTCACCGTCGACTGGGGTGAATGCCTTGCGGCGGCGCTCCGCGCTGGCCCCGTAGGCAGGCGCCGAGGATGTTGGCCTCGCAGTTGACTCCTCAACAAGCGGACACACCCAATACACCTGTCGTCCCGCTGCGACGAGGGCGCGCACGCGGGCAATCACGGCGTCGCGCCGCGCTTCGTCAAACACGCGCGTGCGAACCGGGCTGCGTCCAGGGGGCAGGTGGGCGATCGTGGAAACGTCCAGGTCGCCGAACACAGCCATGGCCAGCGTACGGGGAATGGGGGTGGCGCTCATCATGAGCAGGTGCGGCTCCCGGACGCCATCGCCCGCCCCGCCTTCAAGTCTCTCATCCAGTCCCTTCGCGCGCAGACTCAGGCGCTGGGCAACGCCAAATCGGTGCTGCTCATCGACAATGGCCAACCCCAGGCGGTGGAAACGCACCTTCTCCTGGATTACCGCGTGGGTGCCGACGACGAGCTGCGCCGCGCCGCTTGCGGCGGCCTGCACCGCGGCATCGCGTTCACGTCGAGTTTGAGCGCCGGAGAGCCACGCGACGCTCACGCCCAGTGGTTCCAGCCAGTCGGCCAGTTTGCGCAGGTGCTGGGTGGCGAGGATATCGGTGGGCGCCATCAGCGCGCACTGAAACCCGCAATCAATGGATTGGGCCGCCGCAAGCGCCGCCACCACGGTCTTGCCGCTGCCGACGTCCCCTTGAAGCAGCCGATGCATGGGCTGCTTCAGTGCAAGATCCGCAGCGATCTCGGCTGCGCAGGCCTTCTGGTCAGGCGTCAGCGCAAAGGGAAGCACTTGAAGAAGTCGCCCGCCCAGACTCTGGGGGCCATTGCGCGCCGGCAGCGGCCAGGCGCGCAATGCGGCGCGTGCAAGGCGCGCTTGCTGCTGTGCGATCTGCTGTGCGAGCAGCTCGTCAAACTTGACGCGCTGCCATCCCGGGTGGGTGCGCTCTTCAAGCGACGCCAAAGGCACCTCGGGGCGTGGCGCATGCAGCACATCGAGTGTGCTGGCGATGTCAGGCAATCGAAGGCGCGAGAGCAAATCGGCGGGTAACCATTCGCGCACGTCGAGCCGCGCGCGCGCCGCCGTGATCGTCTTGCGCAACCAGGCCTGGCTAATCCCGGAGGCCGCCGGATAGACCGGAGTCAACCGCTCTGGCAAGGGCTCATCCGGCTGCGCCGCATGGCACGTTGGATGCACCATTTCCATGCCAAACAGCCCTGCGCGCGGCTCTCCGCGCACACGCAACAGCTTGCCCGGTGGGTACTGGCGCTGCCAGTTAGGGTAAAAGTGGAAAAACCGCAGATTGAGCGTACCGCTGGCATCCTGCACCTGGATGCGCAGCTGCCTGCGCACGCCTGAGGAAGCCTCCGCTTGAACTACGCGCGCCTGTACGACTGCCGCGATACCGTCGCGCAGTGAGGCAATTGCCGAGATCCGCGTTTCGTCAAGGTAGTGCAGGGGCAGGTGCAGCGCGTAATCCCAGTCGCTTCGCAGCCCCAGGCGCTCGCCGGGTGATGGGCCGGACGAGCGCGCGGGGGCGGGTGGCTGCGCAGGGCCGGCACCCGTGCCACGCCGAGTGTTCTTTCGCGCAGGCCCCTCACAAGCCTGGACCGCAGGGGCTGAACGGCTGCGCGGTGAAGAAGTCATGCAAACATTGTAGAAAGCACCATTTCTTGGTGTCTTCCCATTATTTCAGGGGAGGCGGCGGCCGAAGGGCAAGGGCGGGCGTGAGGATAGGCGGCTGCATCCCGCCTGGGGCTGGGCAGGAGCCCCGATCGGCGCCAACGCGGCAAGACGCGCCGGGATGGCTTCAAGATCATGGCGCCACGATCGTCTGCGCGTGACGCCCCCAGGCTTTACAGGGCGTCGGTCTCGGCGAGGCGCGACGGCGCATGGAGGGTTCTCGCCGACACGAACGCAGGCGACCCGGCTTTGGCCGGTTCCAGGCGCTGCGCCTTGCCGACCGGCCTATCGGCGGGCCAATCGACGCACTTTGCGTGTCAAGCGGGCCACGCGACTGTCAATCGACCTGGAGCGCCTGAGAGTTCTTCACCTCTTCCATCACCGCATAGGTGTGGGTTTCGCGCACCCCCGGCAGACTGAGTAGAACGGTACCCAGAAACTCGCGGTACGCGGGCATATCAGCCACCCGCGTTTTAAGGAGATAGTCAAAGCCGCCGGCGACCATATGGCATTCCATGATCTCTGGCCGGTTGCGTGCGGCGGCCTTGAACTGCTCAAAGACGTCAGGCGTGGTGCGATCCAACACAACCTCTATGAACACTAGCAGTGAGGCGCCCAGTTTTTGCG
>JAGWOZ010000191.1 GCA_028870715.1 Betaproteobacteria bacterium
GGCGCGCCACCGAGCGCGCCGCGCCCGGTCCGCTCGATGTGGAGATCGAGACGCGCGCGGCCGGGCTGAATTTTCGTGACGTCATGTACACCCTGGGCCTGCTGGCCGACGAAGCGCTCGAACAGGGCTTTGCCGGGCCCACGCTCGGGCTGGAGCTCTCCGGGCGTGTCGTGCGCTGCGGCGCGGCGGTTACGCGCTGCAAGCCGGGTGACGACGTGCTTGCCTTTGCCGGGGCCAGCTTCGCCAGCCACGTGATCGTGCCCGAGCGTGCCATCGCCCTCAAGCCCGCGCGCTGGACCTTCGCCGAAGCGGCCACGGTGCCCACCGTATTCTTCACCGTCTGGTATGCCCTCAAACACCTGGCCAACCTGCAACCCGGGGAGCGCCTGCTGGTGCACGGCGCAGCTGGTGGCGTGGGGATTGCCGCGATCCAGGTGGCGCGCCTGCTCGGCGCAGAGGTGTTCGCCACCGCCGGCAGCGACGAGCGCCGCGACTTCGCCACCCTGCTTGGCGCCGACCACGTGCTCGACTCCCGCAGCCTCGGTTTCGACGAAGCCGTCCTCGACCTCACGCACGGCGAGGGCGTGGACGTGGTGCTCAACTCGCTGGCCGGCGAAGCCATCCAGCGCAACCTGCGGACGCTGCGCCCGTTCGGGCGCTTCATCGAACTGGGCAAGCGCGACTTCTACGAGAACACGGCGATTGGTCTGCGCCCGTTTCGCAACAACATCAGCTATTTCGGTGTGGACGCCGACCAGCTGATGAAAGTCCGCCCCGATCTCGCCACCCGCCTCTTTGGCGAGGTCATGGCTCTGTTCGGCCAGGCAAGCCTGAGCCCCCTGCCCTGCCGGGTGTTCCCGGCGGACCAGGTGGTGGACGCCTTCCGCACCCTGCAGCAGAGCAAACAAATCGGAAAGGTCGTGGTTGACCTGCGCACGGCGCCGACCCACATCGTGCGCGCCGCTGCGCAGCCGGCTTTCCGGGCCCGCGCAGATGCCACGTATCTCGTCACGGGCGGGCTCTCGGGCTTCGGTCTGGCCACGGCCAACTGGCTGGCTGACAGCGGTGCGCGCCACCTCGCACTCATCGGCCGCCGGGGGCTCGATACTCCGGGCATCGAGCCGGCGTTGCAAGCCCTGCGCGAGCGCGGCGTCACGGCGCGCGTGTTCGCCACCGACGTGGCGCAGGAGGCCGCAGTCCTGGCGCTGCTGGGCGCGATCCAGGACGCCATGCCGCCGCTTCGCGGGGTGATTCACGCCGCCATGGTGCTCGACGACGCTCTGTTGGCCAACCTGGACGCCGCGCGGATCGAGCGGGTGCTCGCGCCCAAGCTCGATGGGGCATGGAATTTGCATCATGCAACCCACCACCTCCCGTTGGACTTCTTCGTGCTGTATTCCTCGGCCACCACAGCGCTTGGCAATCCGGGCCAGGCCAACTACGTTGCTGCCAACGCTGCACTCGAAGCCCTGGCTGCGCAGCGCCGCAGCCAGGGTCTTCCCGCCTGTGTCGCGGCTTGGGGCCCCATTGCCGACGTGGGCGTGCTGACCCATAACGTGGCCGCGCGCGAAGGGCTGCAAGCGCGACTGGGTGCGGCGGCCATCACGGCAGCGCAAGCGCTGGGCGCCCTCGGCCGCATGCTGGTGCAGCAGCGCAGCAGCCTTGCCGTGATGAATTTTCAGTGGGGCAATCTGCAGCGCACGCTGCCCTCGGCCGGTGATCACCGCTTCGACGATCTGCGTCCGCTGCTCGACGCCGGGCCGGCCGACACCGGCGACCTTGATCTGCGCGCGCACCTGGCGCAGTTGGAGCCGGCCGCGGCCAGACAGTTCGTCATCGATGCGCTGGCTGCCGAGGTGGCCGAGATCCTGCGCCTGCCCGCGGCAAACCTGGCGGCTGACCAATCCCTGTTCGATCTGGGCATGGACTCGCTCATGGCCGTGGAGTTGGCCACGGCGCTGGACAAGCGCTTCGGTGTCACATTGCCGAGCATGCTCATCAGCGAGAATCCCACGGTCGCGCGCATTGCCGAGCGCCTTCTCGCCAGCATCAGCGGCCAGCAGGAGGAGCCCGCCGATGCGACCACGCAGCTCGTGCAGTCCATGCTGGCGCAGCACGATGAAACCGATCAACTCGCGCAGGCCGACGCCATCGTCGCCGACATCCATCTCACGGCCCAAACCGGCACCCGGCTGATCCGATGAACGCTCCCCTGGACGACAAGAACCGCATTGGCCTGGCCTCCCTGGCACGCGCCAAGCTCGTGGAACGCTATCGCGGGCAAAGCGCGGCGCAGCCTGCCGCCCGCGACCCCAAGCGTCTGCGCGTGGTGTCGGCTGTGTCCGAGTCGCTGTGCCGTTTCGAGCAGCACCCCGCTTATGAAAAGCTGCTGGTGTCGCAAGCGGCAGCAAAGCGCTTTGGCGTGGAAAACCCGTTTTTCCGGGTGCACGATGGCGTGGCCGGCGCCACAACGCGCATCGGCGGGCGCGAGCATCTCAATTTTTCCAGCTACAACTACCTGGGCCTGAGCGGCCATCCGCGGGTGAACAAGGCGGCCAAGGACGCCATCGACCGCTATGGCAGCTCGCCCTCGGCCAGCCGGCTGGTAGCTGGCGAGCGCCCCATCCAGCGCCAGCTTGAGGAGGCGCTCGCCGCCTTCTATGGGGTGGAGGCCTGCGTGGCCTTCGTCAGCGGCCACGCCACCAACGTCAGCACCATCGGCAGCCTCTTCGGGCCCAAGGACCTGGTGCTGCACGACGCACTCGTGCACAACAGCGTGCTCGAAGGCGTCAAGCTGTCGGGAGCGCACCGCCGCAGCTTTGCCCACAACGACTGGCAGGCGCTGGATTCGCTGCTTGCCCAGATTCGCGAAGGTTTTGAGCGTGTGCTCGTGGTCATCGAAGGTCTGTACAGCATGGACGGCGACGTCCCCGACCTGCCACGGTTCGTGGAGGTCAAGGAGCGCCACCGGGCCTTCCTCATGGTGGACGAGGCCCACGCCCTGGGCACACTGGGCGAAACCGGCCGTGGGATTGCCGAGTACTGGCGTGTGCCGGCTGCCGCAGTGGACATCTGGATGGGCACCCTGTCCAAGACGCTGGCCGGCTGTGGCGGCTATATCGCCGGCAGCCGCGCCCTTGTGGAACTGCTCAAATACACGGCGCCCGGTTTCGTGTACAGCGTGGGCCTCGCACCCGCTCTGGCGGCCGCTTCCCTTGAAGCCCTGCGCATCCTGCAGGACGAGCCGCAGCGCGTGGCGCGGCTGCAGGAGAACGGCCGTCTGTTCGACGCGCATGCCCGCCTGCGCGGGCTGCGCACGGGCCATTCCCAGGGCCATGCCATCACCGCAGCCATCGTCGGCTCGTCGCTCAAGGCAACCAAATTGTCCAACGCGCTACTTGAGCGCTGCATCAATGTGCAGCCCATCATCTATCCGGCCGTCGAGGAGAAGGCCGCGCGCCTGCGGTTTTTCCTCAGCAGTCAGCACACTCCCGAGCAGATCCATACGGCCATCGACGCGCTGGCAAGCCTTCTTTGATCGGGCCACCCCATCGGATCCCCTCGAACGCTTTGACCCCCGCACCCCAGAACAACTCAGGCACCATGACACTCATCCCCGTCATCATCTCCGGCGGAGCCGGCTCCCGGCTTTGGCCCGTCTCGCGCGAGACTCATCCCAAGCCGTTCATCCGCCTGGCCGACGGACAAAGCCTTCTGCAAAAGACCTTTCTGCGGGCCGCGGCGCTGCCCGGGGTGGAGGAGGTGTACACGGTCACCAACCGCGACTTCTTCTTCAAGACCGAAGACGACTACGCCGCAGTGAACCCCGGCAAGCTGTCCACCACCTACCTGCTGGAGCCTTTCGCGCGCAACACAGCGGCCGCCATTGCGGCTGCCGCGCTGCACGCCGAAAACCAGAACCCCGACGCCGTCCTGCTGGTGCTGCCGGCCGACCATCTCATCCACGACCAGGGCGCTTTTGCGGCAGCGGTGCAGCAAGCCAAGACGCTCGCGCGCGAGGGCTGGCTGGTCACCTTCGGCATCGAGCCTGAAGCGCCTGACACCGGTTTTGGCTACATCGAGGCCGACGGCAACAAGGTCAAGCGCTTCGTCGAGAAGCCCGATGTGAGCACCGCACGCGGCTTCCTGGAGCACGGTGGCTACTACTGGAACTCCGGCATGTTCTGTTTCACCCCGGCAACCATCCTGCACGAGATGCAAAGCCATTGCCCCGCAATCATCGAAGGCGTGCAAGACTGCCTGGGCCGCTCGCGCAGGGTGCAAGGCGCAGGCATCACGCAGGTGGAACTCGACGCGGGCAGCTTCGCGCACGTCCCCGACCAGTCCATTGACTACGCCGTGGCCGAAAAGTCCGAACGCGTGGCCATTGTGCCCTGCAATATTGGCTGGAGCGACATCGGGAGCTGGGTGGCCTTGAGCAACCTGCTGCCGCCGGACGCCAATGGCAACCGCATCGACGGCGACGTGGAGCTGCACGACGTGCAAGACTGCGCCATCCACGGCGAGGAGCGACTCATTGGCGCCGCTGGGGTGCAGGGCCTCATCATCGTGGATACCCCGGACGCGCTGCTCGTGGTCTCGAAAGACACCACTCAAGATGTCCGCAAACTCTACGCCGCACTCAAGGCCCGCGGGCACGACTCTCACAAACTTCACCGCACTGTCTATCGCCCCTGGGGCACCTACACCGTGCTGGAAGAAGGCCCGCAATTCAAGATCAAGCGCATCGAGGTCAAGCCCGGTGCAAGCCTTTCATTGCAAATGCACCATCATCGCAGCGAGCATTGGATCGTCGTGTCGGGCACGGCCAAGATCATCAACGGCGAGGACGACCGGTTTGTCCGCACCAACGAGTCCACCTTCATTCCACCTTGCACCCCGCATCGCCTGTTGAATCCCGGCAAAGTCAATCTGATCATGATCGAGGTGCAAAGCGGCGATTATCTGGGTGAAGACGACATCGTGCGCTTTGCCGATGCCTACCACCGCGTAGCAAAGGAAGAAAAGGAACCACTCGCCGAACTGTCGACCTGATCCGGCCTCGCCCTCGCCTCGTATCCGCCGCCCGCTTCGCTTCACGATTTCAGCAACACCATCAATCGAATCCCAGTGTCCACCAACAAAAAGCCAATCTGGCAACGTATCAACAAACTCTTTCTCGTGACCGTGGTCATCCCCACGGCGCTGTCGGCCGTGTATTTCGGCTTCATTGCCAGCGGCCAGTACATCTCGGATTCGAGCTTTGTCATCTACAACCCGCAGCAGACCAACGCGGGCGGCTTCAGCTCGCTGCTGGCCACGGCAGGGCTGTCGCATTCCAGTTCCGGCGCTTACTCGGTGCACGACTACATCCTCTCGCGCGATGCCCTGGCCGAACTGCAGCGCACGCTGAACTACCGCCAGATGGTCAGCAACAGCCACATTGACCTGTTCAACCGCTTTGGCGGCATCCTCGCCCCGTATTCCAGCTTCGAAGAACTGTTCCAGTACTACAAAAAAATGGTGGCCGACAACATCGACACCGTCTCAAACATCAGTACCTTGCAGGTCACGGCCTACACCGCGCAAGAGGCACAGCGCATCAATGCCAACTTGCTCGCGCTCGGCCAAAACCTCATCAACCGCCTCAATACGCAAGCCAACGAAGACGGCGTGCGCTTTTACAAGCAAGACGTCGCCAAGGCAGAAGCGAAAGTCCGCGCTGCATCGCTCGCCATGGCGGCTTATCGCAACAAACAAGGCGTGTTCAACCCGGCGCCTGAGAGCGCATTGCAGCTGCAACTCGTCTCCAAACTGCAAGACAGGCTCATCAATGCGCAAACCCAGTTGGCACAACTCATGTCCAGCACGCCCCACAACCCGCAGGTTGCCCTGCTGCGCAAGGGTATCCAAGAACTGGAGAAAGAAATCAGGGACCAAAGCGCCAAGGTCACCGGTGGCAGCAACTCGTTGGCCAGCAAGGCGTCGCCCTACGAACAACTGGTGCTCAGCCAGACCTTTGCCGAGAAGGAACTCGCCGCCTCGCTCGCTGCGCTCGAGCAGGCGCGTGTGACTGCGCAAAAGCAACAGCTATTTCTCGAAGTGATCGCCAAGCCGAGCCTGCCGGACGAGGCGATGCAGCCCAAGCGCGTGCGCGGCGTGCTGGCCGTGTTTGTGGTCGGCCTACTGCTCTGGGGTGTGCTCAGCGTGATTGTCGGCGGCGTGAGGGAGCACCATGACCGCTGAAACTCGCCGCCCCGCTCCAATCGATACGAGCCCGAGCTTCTGGCATCAGCTTCGCATTCAGCGCCGGGTCATCTGGGCACTAACCATGCGCGAGACCATCACACGCTTTGGGCGGGAGGGGCTCGGAGCGGTCTGGATGGTGGCAGAGCCATCGATGTTCGTCGTCGGTGTGATGGCGATCTTTTCGCACATAGAGAGCGGCACCACTTACTCTATAGCTGAATATCTCGCAGTCAGCTACCCGACACTGCTCTTTTGGCGGAACGGAACTAATCGAGTCACCAAGGCGCTAGAAGTCAACAGAGCGCTGCTCCACCACGCTCCGATACGCCCGATGGACATTATTTACTCCAGGATCTTACTCGAGTTTTCTGGCGCAGCAGGTGCATTT
>JAGWOZ010000192.1 GCA_028870715.1 Betaproteobacteria bacterium
CTACGGCATGGGTCCTGGCGCATGGGGGCATGGCGCGGGGGCAGCCCTGGGCTTGACCGATGCCCAGCAGAAGAAGATTGCGGCAATCGAAGACGCGCAGTTCAAGAAACAGTGGGCGTTGATGCCGCAAATGCACGCGGCGATGGTGGCGTCTTCGCGCAATTTCGAGAGCGGAACGATTGACGTTGACGCGGCGATGAAGTCTGCCAAGGCGATGGAGGACTTGCGCCTGCAGATGTTGCGCAACCATCTAGAGGCGGTCAAACAAATTGAGGCCGTGCTGACGCCAGAGCAGCGTGCCAAACTCCAACAGGGCAGGCCATGGGGCTCCCGCTAGGCGGGTAAGCGTGGGTCGTGACCGAACGCCGCGCCGTGCGCTCAATCCAGGCCGTACAAAGCGCCGAGATGCTGCCTTGTACGGCCTGTTCACGGCCATCCGACCCACGGTGTCTTAACGTTCATGCCGACCTCCCTTCACCAATGGAGGCATCCATCGCATCACCCGAGATGCAGCGCCGACGGATGTGCGCGGCTCAGGTGCGGTGCGGCGCGACTTCTGATTGGCATCGCCGGGCTGGCGTCTCCGGTGGCATGACGGCCCCATGCACTGCGCGCAATCACGGGGCGCAGCCGCGCATGGCATGCTGGGAACGGACTCACGCGCTCGGCGCCGCTTTCGAAGCCGCAGTCAAGCGCGCCAAGCGAGCTAGCGTTTGCTGCCCATCTTTTTCGAGCTGCCTGCAACAGGGACAGGTGTGGCTAGTGTTCGAAAGCGCCGTGCGAGGCGACTTTGCATCACCCTGACGGCTTGCCCCGTCGTTGGCGGCGGCATTCGACCCCACATGGATCTGGCATGGAGCGGTTCCGGCGGCGCTTGGCTCAAGCAGCATTGCCCGTTCAAGAATGCCATACTCCTTTTCGCCTGCGCATGGCGTTTCCCCTCGAGTCGGGCCATCAGGGGCACAATCAAAACCTCTGTCACTTTGTTCGGGAACGTTGATGAAAGTGCTGCTCGTCGAGGACGAAATCAAGACTGGCTCGTATCTCAAGCAGGGGCTCACCGAGTCGGGATTCATCGTTGACTGGGCACACAACGGCCTGGACGGCCATCACCAGGCGATGACCATGGCATACGATCTGATCGTGCTTGACATCATGCTGCCCGACGTCGATGGTTGGCGCATCTTGCGCTCGCTGCGCGAGAGCGGAAACGACACCCCTGTGCTGTTCCTGACCGCGCGCGATAGCGTCGAGGACCGGGTCAAGGGGCTTGAACTCGGTGCCGATGACTATCTTGTCAAGCCGTTCGCGTTCACCGAACTGCTGGCGCGCGTGCGTACGCTGCTGCGACGCGGACGTAGTTCGCCACCGACGGAGTCGCTTCAGGTGGCCGATCTGATTCTGGACCTGCCCCGCCGTCGCGCCGCCAGAGGCGGCACTCGCATTGCCCTCAGCAGCAAGGAATTCGCGCTTCTCGAACTTCTAATCCGCCGCCAGGGCGAGGTACTGCCTCGGTCCTTGATTGCTTCCCAGGTGTGGGACATGAACTTTGACAGCGACACGAACGTGATCGACGTGGCCATCCGGCGCCTTCGCGCGAAGATTGATGATGGCTTTGAGCCCAAACTGATCCAGACCGTGCGCGGCATGGGCTACACCCTGGATGTGCCCGATGCGCCGTGATGATGGCGTGCGTCGTCCGACGTCCCTGGCAGTACGCGTCACACTGCTGGTTGGCCTCGCGACAACCACGATGTTCCTGCTTGCCGCCTGGGGCATCGAGCGTTCGATCGAACGGCATTTCGCCCAAATGGACCTTGTCGAGCTCCAGGGCGCATGGCAGTCGGTCCATGCGGCACTCCAGTCGACGCCTCGCGCGATGAATGGCGCGTCCGAGCGGCGCAAGCTGGCCGAAGCGGTGGCCGGAAGTCGCAATGTCTATGTGCTTGTGCGCGACGCCAGTGGCCACCGTCTCTACGAGACAACGCCGCCCGTGCTGTCAGCGCTGACACGTGAAATTCCTGCAGCCGACAGCCTCAATCTGGATACGCTTGTCGTCTGGAAGACGCCACAACACACCTACCGCGGCGCGGTATTGCGCAGCGGCCCCGACACCGTGGTCATGGCCACGACGATCGACTTCCATCTGCAGTATCTCCTGCAATTGCAGGAGGCGCTGTGGGCCGGGACGCTGCTGGCAAGCGTTGTCAGCGTGTTCATCGCACGCCTGGCTGCGCAGCAGGGGCACGCGCCCCTTCGTCGCATCAGCGCCCGCATGCGCGAGATGACGACCGATCGACTTCATGTGCGTCTGAATCCCCAACAGGTTCCGGTTGAACTGGCTGATCTTGTGATCGCCTTTAACGCGATGTTGACGCGCATTGAGCAGAGCTTCCTGCGACTGCGCGATGTGTCGGCCGACATTGCCCATGAACTGCGCACCCCTGTGACCAACCTGACGACGCACACGCAGGTTGCATTGTCCAAAGCCCGTGACGTGGAGGCCTATCGGGAAGTCCTGTATTCGAACCTCGAGGAATTTGAGCGCATGGGTTCGATGATCAGCGACATGTTGTTTCTGGCGCAAGCCGAGCAAGGTCTGGTCAGGCACGACATCGAGGGAGTCGATCTTTCTGTCGAAGTGCGGGCGCTGTTCGACTACTTCGAGGCGTGGGCTGAGGAGCGCAACGTGGGACTTGAGCTGGAAGGTCTGGCCAGTGCGGTCGATGGGGACCGCACGATGTTGCGCCGCGCGCTCAGCAACTTGATCACCAATGCGATCCGCTATACACCATCAGGCCGATCGATCGTCGTAAGCCTGTCGCAGAACGGCCAGCGCGTCACCGTCACGGTCTGCAATCCCGGTCCTGACATTGCGCCGGAACACCTGGGGCACCTGTTCGAGCGCTTCTACCGGATTGATCCGTCACGCCAACGTCGCGGCGAAGGCGCAGGCCTGGGGCTGGCCATCGTCAAATCGATCGTCGAAGCGCATGGCGGCGAGGTCTCGGTGACGTCAAGGCACGGGACGACATGTTTCGTGATGCACCTTCGCGCGGCAGGTTCCGGGACATAGTTCTGTCATGCGGGTTTGCCGCTGCACGGCGTGGTGCGCCGGCCGTGCATCCACCCGTCCAGTGCGCGGCCATGATGCGCACGCGCCACAGCAACGGGCGCGCACATGGCGCGGCGACGCTGTCATCCGTTTGTCATATGCCGGCGCTGTAATGATGCTGTCCCCATACGCCTTCGGACCTGATGCCCACCTGTCGATGGGCATCGATGCGCCGTCGCACCCTCCGGTGGATTCCCCGACCAAACACTCCGTCCTCTGTGTGCGCTTTGCTTCGTCCTCGGCGGAGTGCAGCGATACCAACTCCCAGCCTGTGACGCCGCAAGAAGCGTTGCAACGCTTTCGCGAGGGCGACGCCTGGGCTGGGCTCGCCGTCAGCGGGCACGACGTGCGCGAGCTGACCGAATGGCTGATGCGATTACGGCAAGCGCCGGGTGGGCATGTCCCCGGCGTCCTTGCCTTCCTTCCCGATCGTGCCGATCCTGGCGCGCTGGCCGTCTTGCGCGCAGGCGCTGACGCGCTGCTGCCGCTTGACAGCCAGCCATCATTGATCCGCGCGCAACTGGCGCGGCTGCGCGAGCGCATCGCACCGCAGCCCGCCGGTTGGTTGCAATTGCACACCCACGCGCGTCTTGACGGTCAGGGGCGCGCGATTCAGTCTGAGTTCGGTGGCCAGACGCGGACGCTTGTGCTCCCGCCGCAAAGCTTCCATCTGCTTTGGGCCCTGGCCGCACATCGCGGTCACGTGCAAAGCCCGCAGGCCTTGCGCCTGGCCATGGACATTCCCGCGCGCGCCCACCAAGACACGGTGCACACGGCCATCGGACGCCTGCGCCGCGTCCTGCGACCGCTGGGCCTGCACGACCATGTGCAAACGGTCCACGGGAGCGGCTATCGGTGGTCTGATGGGCATCCCCACGCGCGAGGCGACACGCCATGAGCCCCTGCGTTGCGAACGACCGGAACGCCAGTCCGGTAACCGGATGCGGTGGGGCTTGCAGCCCGCGCTCCATCAGGGCCTGGCCAGCATGCCGCAATCTTTCGACACACAAGGATCAGCCGCGGACAGGAATCCGTCAGGATTTTGTCTCGTGACAGTCACGCGACGCGCCTCGAATGGTGGTTTGCAGCCGTGAGACATCGGATCTCACGGACAAGTCGAACCCGACCCATTCTGGAGGATTGCATGCAACACCCGATGACGGCGCCCATGGCGCCCGCTTTCAAGCCCAGCCTGCTGGCGCAGGCACTGGTTGCGGCCATGTTGGCCGCGCCGATCGTTGCCTTTGCTCAGAGCACGCCGACCGATCTTGGCAGCGTCCAGGCAGGCGCCTCGGACGCGTCCAGGATGACCGCTGCCCAACACGAGAAGGCCAAGCAGGAAAGCGCGCCCCACCAAGCCATTACCCAGGGCTCACTCGCCGCCAAGCAACCGCAGTCCATCATCAGCCAGCACGTCATCCAGAACACCGACGGCTCCGCTGCGAACTACACCGACATCATCAGCATCGCGCCCAGCGTCGTGAGCGTGGACCCCAACGGCCCGGGCCTGATGGAGTCGCAGGGTGGCCCGACCATCCGTGGCTTCCAGGATGGCCAGTACAACGTGACATTCGACGGCATTCCATGGGGGGATTCGAACGACTTCACCCACCACTCAACCTCCTACTTCATGCCGCAGGACATCGGCCAGGTTGTCGTCGACCGCGGCCCCGGCGATGCCAGCAACCTCGGCCCGGCGACCTTCGGCGGCAGCGTCAAGGTGCGCTCCAAGGATCCGCTGGACCTCCCCACGACGACCCTGTACGGCACCTTCGGCAGCTTCAACACCAAACTGCTCGGCGCCGAGTTCGACACCGGGGTGATGAAAAACTACGGTGACCTTCGCGCCTTCTTCGACTACCGCCAGCTCAAGAGCGACGGCTACCTGAGCGGCACCGGGCTGCGACGCCAGAACCTGTTTTTCAAGGCCCAGAAGCCGGTTGGCGACAGCTCGCTGCTGACACTCGTGGCGATGAAGAACGAACTGACCCAGCACTTCTCGCTGGGCGCCACATCCTTCCCCTATGTCGACCCCAACAACGGCACCAGCAGCCTGCCGGGGCAAATCCAGGTCTTCGGCCCGAATTACGGGATGAACAACAACCCGCTGAGCCAAGCTTACAGCGGCTACAACTACGACAGCATCTCCACGGACTTCGAGTACCTGGGTCTCAAGACAAGCGTCGGCGCCGTCCAGCTGGACAACAAGGTCTACACCTACGGCTACTACCACGACGGCTATAACGGCCTCGACCCCAACGGTGGCAACTATGCGTATGGCACGGTCAATGGTCCGGCGGGCTCGCCAGGGGACGGCACCTTCCCCGCCGGCGCCGCGACGACGAACGGCACGGTCTACGGCGCCAACAACGTGCCTGGCCAAAAAATGCAGATGAACTACCGCTCCTGGGGCGACATCCTCCGCATGTCCCAGCAGCTGGGTCAAGGCACGTTGAAGTACGGCTTGTGGGCTGACCACCAGACCAACGACCGCTACCAGTACGAGATCGACTGGACCAACGGAGGTGCCTACAACGCGGCCACGACGCTGGCCGCCACGGACCGCCTGATGTACGACACCCTGGTGCAGGCCCAGCCCTACGTCGAATACGCCTGGAAGGTGACACCCAGCCTGACGGTGACGCCCGGCCTGAAATATGCCTACTTCCGCCGCACCATCGATGCACCCGTCAACCAGAAAACCAACACCCCGCTGAACTACGCGCAAAGCTGGGGCAAGGCGCTTCCCGCGGTGGATGTGCACTATGCGATTGCACCGAACTGGAGTGCCTACGCCCAGGCTGCGAAGGGCTTCCTCGCGCCCAATCTGAACGTGTTTTACGTGGCCAATCCCGCTATCAGCGATCAGGGTCTGGCGCCAGAGGAAACCACGAACTACCAGGTTGGCACGACGTGGAAGACGCAGCGCCTGACGCTGTCCGGCGATCTGTACTCGATTGACTTCAGCAACCAGGTGAACAAGAAGACGATCGCGGGCAACACGATTTTCTACAACCAGGGCGGCACGAAGTACAAGGGCGTCGAAGGCGAGGCAACCTACTACGTCGGCAGCGGCGTGAGCGTGTACGGCAATGCGTCCTACAACAGCGCCAAGGTCGACTCTTCGGGCCTGCAAGTTGCCGGCGTCCCCAAGACCACGGCGGCGCTGGGCCTGATCTACAACCGTGGTGCCTGGTATGCATCGGCCGTGACGAAATTTGTCGGCTCACGCTCCGGGGATGTCACAGGCTCGTCGCCCGGCAGCACCGAGCTCTATCCGCTCAAGAGCTACAGCGTGACCAACCTGGCGCTGAACTACACCGTGCAGGGCTCGGAAGTGCTCCCGCACGGAACCAAGATCGGCGTGCAGGTCTTCAACGTGTTCGACAACAACGATCTCTATGCTCTGGCCGGCTACACGGCCAATAACGTGCCGCTGTTCTGGACCGTGCCGGGCCGAAGCCTGATGTTGAACTTCTCCTTGCCGTT
>JAGWOZ010000193.1 GCA_028870715.1 Betaproteobacteria bacterium
ATAGCACGGAGCTGGTAGAGTTTCACCAGCGCAATGCAACGCGCACTGTTTCCAAGCACCGCACAAGCGGAACCACGCTCAGACGAGTCTCTGACTCGCGCGGCGATCATTGGCTAAACGCTGCCACGATCGCCAACCTCTCTCGTCATCAAGCCTCGGGCATCTTGCCTGCATGAACATCGGCCTCACCGCCGATTTGGAACTGCCGTGGCTTTGCGCCAACAGCGGCCCTGCGTCGCTTGAACGACGCCTTCCCGCCTCAGAGAAACCCACGAGTTGAATGGGCGTGCTCGGTCTGCCGCACAACAGACCCGCACGACCGCTGCGCATGACGCCATGGCGTCGGCATGCGTGGGCTTCCCACTGCTCGACTTTGACATCCTCGCGGCGTACCGCCACGCTGTTCAGTGCGTCACGTCCCACGTGACGCACGCCTGCACCATCCTTGCATCCATCTGTGACGAACACGCGCCGCTGACTTTTTTCGCGCGCCACATTTTCTAGCCCCGCCCTTCAGCCAGCTCATGCTGTTTCAACTGAGCACGCTCCGCATCGTTTCTGCGGCTACGCCACAGCCCAGGGTTCACGCTGCCCTCTCCTTGCCGGGGGAGGATCAGCCGGGCGCCATCCCCTCAACTTGTCGGCTGTCGTGCTGGTTGGTTTTGATGTTGGTTCGGTGTTCGTTTTCAGGAGTCTTTCGATGCAAACCTCAGTCCTTGCCACTTGGATGCAAGCCGCCCTCAACCAGGGCAAGAAGTCCACCCGAACCCGGGAGGAACGCCATGCATGTTTTGTTCGCCTGCAAGCCTTTGCCAAAGAACGCCGCTTTCACGATCTGGCGCCAGCCAGCATCACGCGCAAGCAGATCAGCCAGTACATCGCGCACCTGCAGCAGCAAGGCGTCAGTCCTCGCTCCCTTCAAAATCAACTCAGCCACATCCGCGCCGCGATGCGCGGCGCGGGGATGGCTTCGAAAGCCGACTCGCCGGAATGGTCCAACGCATCGCTCGGCATCGCGTCCAGGCCGGGGGATCGCGTCGGCAAGCATCGTGCCGTCACAGAGTCCGAGTTGACTGCGGCGCAGGCGCATGCAGGGGCGTTAGGGGATCGCGGCATGGAGTTCATCGTGCTGAGTGCATTGCAGCGGTGCCTGGGATTGCGTGCCCAGGAGGCCATCCAAGCCGCCGGCAGTCTGGCGGTGTGGGAACGCTGCCTTGCGGAGAACCGACCGATCACGGTCAGCGAAGGGACCAAAGGCGGGCGCACGCGCACGGCCATCGCCCCCGACAGTTTGCGCGAGCGAGCCTTGATCGCCGTGCGTGCGGCCCAAGACCTTGCACAACGCCATGCGGGCAAGCTTGTCGATGCGAGCAGCTTGAAGGCTGCACGTGATCGCTACCGGCATACTTGTGCGGCATGTGGGTTGGTGGGGGACGTTGCGTCGCATGGTTTGCGGTATGCCTGGGCGCAGGACCGTTACCGCGCCTATCGGCTTGAAGGATTCGAGCCGGCCGAGGCGGTGCGACGGTTGTCCGAGGACCTGGGGCATGGCAGCGGCAGGGGTCGCTATGTGCGGATGGTGTATCTGAGGGGGATGCGCGATGAAGCCTGAAGATGAAGTGCGCGTGGTGGCGGTGATGCGCGGTGACCCCGATCAACCGGAATCGATCCAGATCGAGGGACGCCAGGATGGTAAGTTCCTGAATGGGCTGCCCAAGTCAGGCACGAAATATCAAGCTGTCGCCGGCGTCCTGGTGAAGGTCGAGCCCCAGCAGCGGGTCGAGGACGGGACCAGGGCGGTGAAGATCAGCGCCGAGGCCTATGCGCGGCTGCGCCGGCTGCGTCAGGGTGGGGAGTCTGCCAGCCAGTGCATGGAGCGGATGATCTTCGAGGCAGGGTAATCTGCGCCTTCGTGGCGCCTGCTCTCGACGCGAAGCGTTGCGGGTGGGCTTGCCCGCGCAGCTACCCTCGGGGAAGCTCTAGACGGAACACGAGCCCGCGACCATGTGGGCCATCATGCAGAGAAATCTGAACGTCCATGCGACGGGCCGCCTCTAGCGCAATGGCCAACCCCAGTCCGGTGCCTTCGACCTCATTGCCATGCAATCGACGGAATGGCTCGAATACGGCTGCACGTGCCGAGGCGGGAATACCTGGCCCGTTATCAATGACATCGCAACGAACACAGTCTGCGTGCGTGCGGATCGACATGGTGACCTGGCCTCCGGCCGGCGTGTACTTCAGTGCGTTGTCGACTGCGTTGCTCAGGACCATCCGTAGCAACACTGGGGAGGCGACCGCCGGGGTTTCGTCGGGCGCGTCAAGGCCGAGGTCGATCCCGCGGAGCCGCGCTGCCGTATGCCAGCCGCCGAGAAGCTCGTAGATCAAGCCGCGGACATCCAGTGCCTCGAGGTCCAACTGCCGCCCCTCCACCCCCGCCAGGTCGAGCAACTGCTCGCTTAGTTTGCTGGCTCTCGCGATGCCGCGTTCCAGGGGCACGAGCCGGTCGCGCGCCTGCGCAAGAGTTTCCGCATTGCCCACGTTTGCCGCCTGCAATGCCAAGGCAGTCAGCGGCGAGCGCAACTCGTGCGCCGCATCGGCGATGAACCGCTGTTGCTGGCGGACGAGTCGATCAGTACGTTGCAGGAGGGCGTCGATGGCTTCGACGAAGGGCTGGATCTCGTCAGGAAGTCCTTCGAGGCGCAGCCGTGGGATGTTTGCGATGCTGCGCGAAGCGAGCCGCGGGGCCGCCGCCGAGATAGGCAGGAAGACCCGGTTGACCAAGGTGCTCACGACCCACAACAAAAGGGGAAGAAGTACCGCCGAGGGCAGCAGGGCGTGCCAGGCCGCATCCTCCGCCAGATCGTTGCGTGCGTCGAGGGTCTGAGAAACCACGGCCGTGTAGTCGCCCTTGCGGCGCACGAGTACGCGAACAGCTCCCTTCGGGGCGTCGGCGGCATGCAACCCGTCTGCCCAACCCGGGCGAAACCAGGTGGGCGTCGGATCGATTGGAAGCAGCGCGACCTGGATGCGCGCATCGCTATCACCAAGGCGCAGGCGCCCGAAGGTCGATGCATCTCTTCCAGGATGGGCCAGGGCCAATGCGGCGGCCTGGCGCAACATGTCGTCCTGGAAGGCGCGGAGGTCGCGTAACGCCAGCAGAAACTGTGCCGCCGCGCCCAGCGCGCCGAACAGCACGATGGACGCTCCGACATAGAGCAGCAGTCGGCGCTGGAATGAATACCTCATGCGCCTGGCGCGGGCGCGGTCAGGGGTTTGCCCGGGCTGTGGCGGGCGTAGGCAAGCCAAAGGCGCGCCATGGGCTGCACAGGGGAGCCGTCATGCACCGCTGTGAGTGAACGCTCGCCCGCTTGGCGCGTACCCGCCGCGAGCTGGGCGATACCCAGTTCAAGCATGGCCTCGTTCGGGTGCGCAAGCCGCCCCTTTCGCATTCCGGCCTGGATCCACGCGACCGCCTGTCGCGAATGGCCCTGGCCGAGGCTGTCCCAGCCCAGGTTGACCAGCGCGGTACCGTCTGGCCTGCTCGCGGCCACGCCGTGTTCGTGCTGGAGGTCTGCCAAGTCGGCGGCGGCGGCGTGCCGCGCCATTGCCAACAGGCGCTGCTGCCGCGCCGCGGCGGCTCCCTTGCCAAGCACACCGGCGGACTCGCCTCGAGTCAGCGTCGCCACCGCAAAGCCCGGCAGTCCCTGTTGCAGGGATTCCTCGGCGAGGTCGACATAGGAGCCGGAGTCTCCGAGCGTACCGGTGAGCAGGCGCAGGTAACCGGCCGCCACTTCCAAGCCCTGCGGAAAACCCGGCGCCGAAGTCACCTTGTCAATCAGCGTGTCCCAATAGGCCGGCCGGGGGGCGAGCACCACCAGTTGTTCGAGTGTGGTCAGGTAGCCAACCTGGTCCTTGCGCTTGAGCTGGCAGGCGGCCAGGAGTTGCAGCCTGGCAACACTCGCTCCGCTGGCGGCTATGCCACGCCGCAGGTCCTGCTCGGCCGCTGCGGCGTCGCCCGCCAGGTACTCTGCCTGGGGCAGCAGCTCGACCGTCGCCGGGTCGGTTCCACCGGCCTGCTGGTAGCGGCGCAGCCAGGTGGCGGCGTGCGCATAGTCGCGCGCTTGGTAGAGCAGTTCGCCAATGCTTTGCATCATAGCCAGGCGTTCCGGCGCTTGCAGCGTGGCCCCGGCGATCACCGCCTCGAAGGAGCGCGCCGCCAGCGCATCATCACCGGCGCCGGCCGCCGCCGCGCCCCGGAAGCGTTCGATCAACAGCCGCTCGGCCTGGGTCAGATGCGGCGTGGCCTGGGCCTGCTGCAGAACCCGCAGTGCGGCGCGCCAGTCCTTACGCGCCATCAGCGCCTGCGCCTGCTGCAAGGGCCTGGCGAGTTCGGGTCGCACGCTGACCGCATCCGCGGCGTATGCGTGCCCCGGGACGGCCAAGGCGAACAAGGCGGCCGCGCAGGCAGCACGCGCGATTCGGGCAAGAGCGGCAGCTTTCATCGAGGGCAGCATGGGCTACTGGTTGTCGACGATGCCGATGGTATTCAGGCCGAGACGTTGGGAATCGGCCATCACCTCGGCGACATAGCGATAGGCGACAAGCTTGTTGGGGCGCAGGTGCACCTCAGGCTGCGCGGCTTGCGCAGCCGCAGCGCGGATGCGCGCGTCAAGCGCAGCGCGGTCGGGCACCTGCGCCCCGTTCCAACTGATGGTGCCGTCGAAGTCGATATCGACGTCTACCACCGGAGGGGGCGTGACCAGCGGTGGTGGATTCCCAGTCGGCAAGTCCATTTTAACCGCGTGGGACTGGATGGGGATGGTGATGATCAACATGACCAGAAGTACCAGCATCACGTCGATCAAGGGAGTCGTGTTCATCTCCGTGAGAACCTCGGGTTCCTGGATCCCTGCGGTATTGCCGATGTTCATCGCCATGGCGGCGTGCTCCATGTTCGTGGTGGACCAGCCGGGTCAGTGCCCGTGCGGTTGCGGCTGGGTGATGAACGCGATGTGCGCGATGCCGGCGCGCTCGCAGGCGTCGACCACCTTGCCGACGTACTCGTAGCGGGCATCCTGATCGCCGCGAATCTGGATCAGCGGCTGTGGCACCCGAGATGAAGCCGCCTCTAGACGGGCGAGCAGGGCCTTGTTGTCCGCCAAGCGGCTGTTGCCCCAGTAGATGGCTCCGCTGCGGTCCACGGAAATGTCGATGTCCTGCGGCGTGGCCTGCGCCGGCTGATCGCGGAACTTGGGCAGGGCCACCGGCACGGTGTGCAGCACCACCGGCACGGTGATCAGGAAAATGATCAGCAGCACCAGCATTACGTCCACCAGGGGCGTGGTGTTGATCACCGCCAACACCTCGTCATCGTCACCCGAGTCGGAACCGATGGACAGCGCCATGGCTCAGGCCACCTTACTCAGGCGCAGCGCCGGCGTCTCGCCCGAGGGCCTGCCGCTGAGCAGCACCGCGTGCAGGTCCGAGGCGAAGCTGCGCACGCGCTCGGTGGCGAGCTTGTTGCGCCGAACCAGAAGGTTGTAGCCCAGCGCCGCGGGCACCGCGACGGCAAGGCCCACCGCGGTCATGATCAGCGCTTCGCCGACCGGTCCGGCCACCTTGTCGATCGAGGCCTGTCCGGAGATGCCGATGGCCGTCAGCGCATGGTAGATACCCCAGACCGTGCCAAACAAGCCTACGAAGGGGGCCGTCGAAGCTACCGTGGCCAGCACAGCGAGGCCGCCCTGCAGGCGACTGGCGACTTCGTCGACCATGCGTTGCAAGGACAGCGTGACCCAGGTGTGCAGATCCACGCGGTCGCCCAGCACGCCTTCGTGATGTTCGGCGGCCCGCAATCCGGCGGCGGCCACACGCCGGAACGCGCCGTTGGCTGGAAGGGTCTCGATGCCCTGCTCCACGGACGAGGCCTTCCAGAAGCCCTGCTGGGCCTTGCGGCCTTGCGCGAGCAGACGCGACTGTTCGATGAGCTTGGTGATCAGGATGTACCAGGTGCCCATGGACATCAGCAACAGCGCCACCAGGGTGCCGCGAGCGATCAGGTCTCCGTGCGCCCACAGCGCGCCCAGGCCATAGGGGTTGGCGACATCCTGGGTGGCGGCGACGGCAGGGACCAGACTCGCTGAACTCATGAGTAGCGCGAGCGCGCCGGCGCGGTACACGGAGCGGGATAGGCGGGTTTTCATGAACGATCTCTCCAGTTTTAGGCGGTCCGCTGGGGCGCGGTCAGTCCTCGAGTTTCCAGACATAGCGGATGTTGGCCCACGATTGCACCGGCTTGCCTTCGACGGTTCCGGGCTTGAACCGGCACTGCGCCAGCGCGCGCAACGCGGCCGTGTCCAGCATCTTGAAGCCGCTTCCATGGGCGACGCTTCCCGACAGCACGTGGCCGTCGGTTCCGATAAGAAAGCGCAGCATGACGGTGCCAGCTTCCTCCAGGCGCCGGGCGATCGACGGATACTGCGGTTGCGGGCACGAATGCGCAGCGTCGATCACCGGTGCCGTGCGAACCACCTGTGGCGGGCTCGGCGCGGTGACCGGCACGGGTGCGGGAGCGGGCTGTGGAGGCGGC
>JAGWOZ010000194.1 GCA_028870715.1 Betaproteobacteria bacterium
GGGATATGAAGACCATGTCTGGATCATCCGTGATGGTGGGCATCGACGTTGCCAGTGCGCATGTCGATGTGGCTTGCGTGGGAACGGTCTTGCCGGCCGAACTGGCCCATGTCAGCAACGATGCCGAGGGGCATTGCGCTCTGGCCGACGCCTTGGCGAAGCTGCAGCCGGGGCTGGTGCTGATGGAAGCCACCGGCGGCTACGAGGCGGCGCTGGCGTGCGCGTTGCAGGCTGCGGGGTTGCGCGTAGCGGTCGTCAACCCGCGCATGGCGCGTGACTTCGCCCGAGCGATGCTACGCCTGGCCAAGACCGACCGCATCGACGCGGCCACCCTGGCCGAGTTCGCCGCCGTGCTGGCCCAGCGCCCCGACTGCGAGCGCTTCGTGCGTCCGCTGAGCGAGCCCGAACAGCAGGATCTCGCAGCTCTGGTCACTCGCAGGCGCCAACTCGTGGCCATGCAGTTGTCCGAGCGCCAGCGCTTGCGCCTGGCGCGCCCGGTCGCGCGTCCGAGTATCGAGGCCATGCTCGAGGCCATCGCTCGCCAGCTCGACGATGTGGATGCCGAGATGGTCAGCCACGTCAAGCAGCATCACGCCGTGATGGCCAAGCTGCTGCAAAGTGTCGCCGGCATCGGGGCCTCGCCGCGGCCACCTTGATCGCCGAGCTGCCCGAGTTGGGCCGTCTCAATCGGCGCCAGATCTGCGCGCTGGTGGGCGTGGCCCCCTACGCCAACGATTCGGGCTCCAGTCGAGGCCGACGGCGCATCACAGGCGGGCGCTTCGCGGTGCGCCGCACCCTGTACATGGCCACGCTCACTGCCACCCGCTTCAACCCCGCCATTCGCGCCTTCTACGAGCGCCTGGTGGCCGCAGGCAAGCTCAAGAAGGTGGCTTTGATCGCCTGCATGCGCAAGCTGATCACCCACCTCAACGCCATCGCCCGAGACCACCTGAATGCTCATCATCCGCCGCTCACAGCTTGACTTTCAACACGGTTACTCAAGCCGCACCGCCTGCGCGGCATTCGGGTCGAGCTTAAACGTGACTTTGCGGCGCTGCATGGCTGTTATTTGATCCAGCCTATAGAAAAACAACAAGCGAAAACCGCCCGCTTGACCCCCTCCTGCCCGCGCGGCTTCGCCAATGCAACGCGGTGCGTCGGGCCGGGCGAGGAAGGGGAATGCGCGGGCATGTGTTCAGCGCACGCGTCGGTTTTGCGCGTCAATCACCACGTCGCCATCTTCCTTGCGAAAGGGTCCCCGTTGCGGCTGCGGCATGATGTCGAGCACGACCTCGGAGGGGCGGCACAGCCGCGTGCCATATTCGGTGACGACGATTGGCCTCTCGATCAAGATCGGATGGGCGAGCATGGCGTCGAGCAGCGTGTCATCGGACACGCTGGCGTCATCCAGCCCGAGCTCATCATAGGGAGTGCCTTTGCGCCGCAGCAGTTGGCGCGGCGTCATATTCATGGCGCTTAGCAATGCAATCAGGGTGGCGCGGTCAGGCGGGGATTGGACGTATTCAATAACCTCGGGCTCGATGCCTGCATTGCGAATCAGCGCCAACACATTTCGGGATGTGCCGCAGGCAGGGTTGTGGTATATGCGAATCATGGCGTGCATAGGTTTTTGTGGAATGCAACTTTCACCCAAAGCGCAGGCGCAGCGCCAGAGCTGTGAGGGTCGCGAGCAAGACCGGCGTGGTCAATAGCAAGCCAACACGAAAGTAATAGCCCCAACTGATGGTGGTGCCCTTGCGCGCCAGCACGTGCAGCCACAGCAGCGTGGCGAGACTGCCAATGGGGGTGAACTTCGGCCCCAAGTCGCAGCCGATGACGTTGGCGTACACCATGGCCTCGCGCACCGGACCGCTCAGGCCCTGCGCTTGATGAATCCCCAAGGCTCCAATCAGCACGGTGGGCATATTGTTCATCAACGCTGACAGCACGGCGCTAATGATGCCGGTTCCCAGCGCCGCTGCCAACACTCCGTGTCGCCCGATCGATTCCAGCGCCTGCGCCAGCAGCAACGTGAGTCCGGCGTTGCGCAAGCCGTAGACCACCAGGTACATCCCCAAGCTGAACAGCACAATCTGCCAAGGTGCTCCCTTTACGATTTTCCACACGTCGATATGCGCACCCCGTCCGTTTCGCCACCAGCGCCCTGCCAGCGCCAGCATCAGGGCCGCCGCGATGCCTGTAACGAGGGACACCGGCACGGCATAGGCGGCTGTGGCGAAATAGGCCACAAGCAGTGCCCCAAGCACCGGGAAGGCCCAACGGAAAACCAGCGGATCGCGAATCGCGCTACTGGGCGTGTCGAGCAATGCGATCTCGTAATGCCGAGGAATGTCGCGCCTGAAATAAGCAGACAGGATCAACAGGGTTGCCGCAAGTGCCACGGTGTCCACCGGCACCATCACGCTGGCGTAGCGGTCGAAAGGCAGCTGGAAATAGCCGGCGCTCACAATGTTGACCAGATTCGAAATCACCAGCGGCAATGACGTGGTGTCAGCGACGAAGCCCGTCGCCATCACGAAGGCCAGCGCCGCCTTGGGAGAGAATCCCAGCGCCAATAGCATGGCCAATACGATGGGCGTAAGGATCAGCGCCGCGCCATCGTTGGCAAAGAAGGCTGCAATCACCGCACCGAGCAGGACGATGAGGGGAAAGAGCAGCCGCCCGCGGCCCCCACCCCAACGCGCCACGTGCAGTGCGGCCCAGTGGAAAAAACCGGCTTCATCGAGCAGCAGCGAAATGACGATGAGTCCAACGAACGTGAACGTGGCATCCCACACGATGTGCCACACGACCGGAATGTCGTTCCATTGAATGACGCCCGCGGCCAGCGCTACGGCGGCGCCGCCGAGAGCGCTCCAGCCGATGCCCAGGCCACGTGGTTGCCAGATGACCAATACCAGGGTGGCGACAAAAATCAGGAGTGCAATGAGCATGCGATGAGCATCGGAATGGCCTTGTCAGCAAGCTGCGCCGACGGACGAGCGGAAGAAACCAGTAAAGAGAACGCGGCGGGCAGCCCGGTGCATGCGGGTCCATTGGCGTCGAGGCCGCAGACCCGGCGTGGCAGCGCCACCTCGCGTGTCAAATTGAGTGTGTCGCGCCGTGTGCGTCTGCTTGCGGATCAACCGGCGTCTGGCCGATCTTCACGATCTCGCGCTTGACGGCCGCTGCGTCGAGCTTGTCCAACGGCAATGCGAGGAAACTCTGCACCCGGTTGCGAATTTGACGAAATACCTGGGCGAAGGCTCGGCGCTTCTCCGCATCAGTGCCCTGCACGGCAGCGGGATCCTCGAAACCCCAGTGCGCTGTCATCGGATGGCCAGGCCAGATCGGGCACACCTCGCCGGCAGCCCTGTCACATACGGTGAAGACGAAGTCCATGTGCGGCGCACCCGCCGCAGCAAACTCGTCCCAGCTCTTGCTGCGCAACGTTTCGGTGGGATAGCCGATGGCGCGCAGTTGCTCCAAGGCGTAAGGGTTCACCGCTCCAACCGGGTGGCTGCCTGCGCTGAACGCGCGAAAGCGCCCTTTGCCCAGCGTGTTGATGAGCCCTTCGCCCAGAATCGAACGGGCCGAATTGCCTGTGCACAGCACCAGGACGTTATAGATCTTATCCATGGGGTATTGATCGTTTTCGCTTGAATGCCGGAACCAATCTCAGCAGCACGCGCTGCCCGCATTGCCTGGGGTCGACGTTGTGCAGCAACCATCCGTAGCCGCAGCCTCGGGATCGGCAGCGGGCACGCAGCAAGCATGCTCTTCGGCGCCATCGTTGAACATGGGAATGGTGTCAAGCGTGTGATAGGTTTCCCAAGCTATGCCCACCGGGTCGCGCGCCCAGTATTTATCAGAGCGGGCGTAGCAACAAGCGGCGCCTGGCTCCGCAACATAGCCCGCGCCCATCATGTCCAACCGCTTCTCCATCTCAAGCAATTCCTCATCCGACCCCACCTGCACGCCAAGATGGTTGAGCCCGGGCGCGGCCCCGCGCTGCGAGATGGCGAAGTTCACCCGCGGGTCATCAATCATCCATTTGGCGTAGTCGGCCTTGTGCACCGTAGGGGCGGCGCCAAACAAGCCGGAATAAAAGCGAACGGCATCGTCCAGTGCAGGCACGCTGATATGCACATGAAAGCGTTTCATGGTCGTGAAACCTCCAACGTGGTTGACAGGGATTGTGGCGCGGCGCACGGCTCTTGGCGCACAGGGCTGCAGGGGTTGCCGCCGCAGCAATTCTCGGTTAGGAACGCCAGCAGGCCGTTCATGGTGCCAAACTGCGCCGCATAAATGACGAACCGCCCTGCCTGCCGGGACGACACCAACGCGGCATGGTTAAGCTCCTTGAGGTGAAAGGACAGCGAGGAGGGCGCGATGCCCGTGGCCTCACTGATTTGTCCTGCCGCCATTCCGGCCGGCCCAGCCTGCACCAAGGTGCGGAAGACCCGCAGCCGCGATTCATGCGCCAAGGCGGCGAGAGCAGAAAGAGCCTGTTTTGTTTCCATATTTCAATGATAGTCGAATTATTGTAAAGAGATCGCCTCATTCCCCGAAAGCATCATGGGGACACCCTCGCCGCCCTTGGCTGTCGCCACCGCTTACGCCGCAAGGGCAGAGATTCCGACAGCGCTCACCCCCGCATCGAGCCAGCAAGTGCCGCTTCGGTGGGTTCCTGTTGCCGGCGGCATGGCTGCACCACGCACTTGACAGGCGATCCCGGCGTGCCTCGCCCTTCATTGCAGGGTCAATCGACAGCACACGCGAACACCCCGCAAGCCCGACAAGGATGCATGTGGCATCGGCGCTGTCCTTCTCCGCCCCGGAACGGCGGGGAAGGACAGCGCACCGGGTCAAGCAACAGCGAGAACGACCCCTCTTGGCTCGTCGTAGCCCCGGACTCAGTGCGCTTGCGTGGCTTACCCGTTGCGGCGCCGTGCCCGCACACACCGCGGCCACACGTACCCGTAGACGAGCGCGTTGAGCAGCACAACGCCAATTCCCAGCCCAATTTGCATCCCGCGCGTGAGGCCATCCGGGTAGATCATTGCAGCGAGGTAGTGGGCGAGAAAGTCGCCCTTGTATGCAGCAGCACCAGTTGCCACGCGCAACCGGTTCTCAAGGAGCGTTAGTGGGCAAATCCATCCGTTGATTTCGACAACTGCACCCCATGCTGCGGCAGCGAGGTGCCAGCCAAGAAGCTTTCGGAATCGCATCGCCAACAAACCGCCGCCGGCGACAAACAGGACGAAAGCGCCGTGAAGGAGCAAAAGCGCGTCGAGGGCGAAGGCATCCATCATGGCAGGCAAGCATTGCGTGCCTTGCATGCCGCTAGACGACAACGAAGGCGACTCCGAATAAGCGTAATCGCTCAGCCGAAATAATCAAATGGACCGGCGCGGCCGACACTGCTTTAGTCCGGGCTGGGCGCCACGCGAGGCGATCATTCGCAGCACACTGAGCATGTCCTAACGCCACGGTCGCATGTGCTTTCGATTCAATCGAAAGCGGCATCAGGTCCCGTCACGACCCGATTTTGGCGCAGACCGACATCCTCGCCGACGGCGGACGAGCGCACCCGCGCCGTCAGAAGAAAGTGACGATCGCATCGCGCACGCGGTACTCATCATCGACGATTGGCATCCATCGCCATTTGTCGAAGGTTGTACACGGGTGGGACAGCCCAAGAACGATACGATCCCCAACCGCTAAAGATCTCATGTCGCCGCGCAGGTAGGCATGCTGATCGTTCATCCCGCTGACTTGCCACTCTTTCGGCGCCTTGACCCGCAGAGTTTCCCCGCGCGCGTAGGTGGCAAGTGGCACAGGCCATCCCATGTCGAAAGACATATCTCGCTTGCCGACCGCGAGAATGGCCAATTCCGGCTCGGGGAGCGATTGCACTGTGGCCCAGACCTCCATTGCTGCCTGCAAGCCTTGGCCTTCCGTGCAACCAAGACGGCGATCAACGGCCGAAACCAAACGCTTGTAGTGACCCTGATCATGGGTGATATAGCAGCCGGAGCGCAAAATACCCGTCACTGGACGCGACAGGCATTGGCGTAGCGCAGGAACCACCAGATCGAAGATACCCGAGCCCCCCGCGGATAGGATGACTGTGGGGCTTTCAAAGAGGTTCTCGCCATCGGCGCGCAACGCCACGTCCGACACCACGCTCATGAGATCGCTCACAAACGCGCGATCGTGACCGTCCTCCCCCGTGGCGCCAAGCCCCTCGTAACACTCGATACCGACGAGCCGTACGCACGAGCTGCCCCGGGCTCGACGGGCTAACGCCATGGCAGCCTCGATGGTCCTGCAGCCGGTGCGTCCGCCGGCGTACCCGACTTCCAATAGCACGTCGAACGGATGGTCCTCATCCACCGCTTCGATCAGGTCGATCTGTTCCGTCGAGTCGATCAGGAACAGGATCTGAAGATTCGGGTTTTGGCGCCTGATCTGGGCGATCGCCCGCAAGTCAATGGATGTAATCACCTCATTGGCAATCAACACATGCAGAGCTCCCGCAGCAATCGCGACCGGAAGCT